>CALAUZ010000214.1 GCA_937892105.1 uncultured Fretibacterium sp.
TCCGGCTCAAATCAATTCAGACACATATTGCGAATGTAAACAATATCTTTTCGGACTACCTTTCAGAGAATACAACAGCCGGGAGAAATCGCAAACCCCCGGCTTGATACCTTCCTTTACACAACTTACCTGTTCAGAAAAGCATTAACCCTTTCTTTCACTCTTGAGCCGTCAGCAAGACCCTTAGCCTTCGACATTACGGCTTTCATCAGTTTGCCCATGTCCTTTGGCGATGAGGCGTTAATCTCTTTTGCGGCCTCAGAAATCATTGCGTCAAGCTCATCATCTCCGAGCTGTTTTGGCAGGTAGGGTTCAAGTATCTTCACTTCAGAAAGTTCTTCTTCAGCGCGTTCAGAGGCTCCTCCCGCTGAATACTGTTCGGCAGCGTCCTTTCTCTGCTTTATGAGGCGGCGTATTACAGAGTAAACGTCCTCATCTGTTATTTCTGCTCCCCTTCCCTTGTCTGCCTGTAATTTCTGAAGTTCTGCCTTGAGCATTCTTAATGTAGACAATCTGGGTTCTTCGCGTGCTTTCATTGCCTGTGTTAAATCGTGGGTAATATCCTGTACGAGCATAAATTATTATTCCTCCTGATTCCGAATAAGAAAAACGGGAGCATATTTCAGCCCCCGCAAATGTTTCGTAATTCTCTAGCCTGGATTCCTTCTGCGCATTGATTTTCTTTTACGGGCTGCTTCCGCGCGCTTTATCTTTTTGGCATCGCTGGGCTTCTCGTAATGTTCGCGTTTGCGGGCTTCACGGAGTGTACCTACTTTTGCGACTTCACGTCTGAAACGTTTAAGGGTTTCCTCGATCTGCTCGCCTTCCTTGCGTACTACAGTAGTCATGTGTTCATTCCCTCCCTTCGGGTATCTGTACAGCTTTGAACTCAGTTAGCCGGGGGGCCAGCCGAGATTGCGTCCTGCCAGCAGGTGCAGGTGAAGGTGAGGAACTGACTGCCCGCCTTGTTCGCCTGTGTTGATGACCATGCGGTAGCCTTTCTCCTCAAGACCCGCATCATGGGCAATTTTCACGGCACTGCTCATTAAGCTGCTCCACACTGAAGGATCTTCGACAGCTGCGGAGGAGGCTATATGCTTCTTTGGGATTACGAGAATGTGAACAGGAGCTTGTGGGTTCACATCACGGAAGGCCACAACGTTTTCATCTTGATAGACGAAATTGCTTGGTATTTCTCCGTTAGCTATCTTGCAGAAAATACAATCACTCATGAATTTTTGCCTCCTCGAAACGATTATAGAATTTTATACCAGATTTATGTAGTTCACAATTCAAATATACTTAATTTTTTGCGGCCATGTATGATTATCTTGTTATTTGCCATAATATACATAAATCACGCTAACTATAATAAACTTCAGACATGTTATAATTCTTACAACTAATTTTCACATATCAATGTTCCAAAATCTATACTCATATTCAGGAGGTCTCATAATTATGATGAGAAAAGTTTTTGCGTTACTCCTCGTTCTCTCTATGGCCATACCCGCTTTCAGTGCCGATTACCCTGCACAGAACATCACAGGCGTTGTCCAGTGGGGCGCAGGCGGCGGAACTGACTCCCTTATGCGTCCACTCTCCGCAATCGCCGAGCAAACTCTGGGAAAGTCCATCATCATTCAGAACATGACAGGCGCAACTGGCTCAATCGCAACTCAGTACGTCTATGATGCCCCGTCAGACGGCTACACCCTCCTAATGGGTGCCGAAAACCCAGCACTCTACGATATACTCGAAATCTCCGAACTCACATACAGCAACTTCGATTGCGTATATCTCATTGGCGATGAGGTAGTCGGTATCGTCGTCGGCAAAAACTCACCCTACAAGTCCTTCAAGGATATAGTTGATGCCGCTCTCAAAGCTCCTTGGACAATCAAAATTTCAACTACAGGAACAGGCGGTCTTCCTTGGGAAGTTGGGGCGTTCATTACCGAAATCACTGGCGCAATGTTCAACCAGATACCTTACGACAGCGATGCAAGCGCAAAAACAGCCGTCATGAATGGCGAATGCGATTTCACCGTCTGCAAAATACAGTCAGGTATCGAGGATTGGAAAGCAGGAGACCTCAAGTTCCTTTGCCTCCTCTCAACAAAACCCGTCGAAGTAATGCCCGATGTTCCGTTAGTTACAGCAGACTATCCCGATTTCGCAAAATATCTGCCTTGGGGGCCGTTCTATGGCGTGTTCGTGAAAAAGGGTACTGATGCAGGTATTGCCGCAAAACTCTCTGAGGCTTTCACTAAAGCTGGCCCTGCTGAGAGTTACCAGAAAGTCCTCTCAAACTTCAACATTAACTTTTTGGGTTACTCAGGTGAAGAAGCAGCAAAATACATCAACTCGTGGCGCGACAATACCGTAAACGCCCTCAAGAAATCCGGCGCATTAGACTAATTCTTGAAGGCAGGGGGGTACATAGTGATTACCGGTTTGTACTCTAGGATTGAGACATAACATTAATCCCCCTGAGTATGCGTGCTTGGGGGGAAATTTTGTGAAGAGGTGAAGAATTTTCATGGCTGATAAAGAAAAAGAATATCCAGACCTCATATCTGAACTTGACGTTGACACAGACGATATGATAGTCGTTAAGGAACACCCCTTAGAAGCTGGGGAAAAAGTATTCTCGTTCATTCTTCTCATTGTTGGCGTAATCGCGCTGAAACTGTCCGTCGATTTGTGGTTCAGCATATCACTCAGACGAGGGCCGAGAATTGCATCGGCAGCCGCTGTACCTGTATTCGTGTCGGCATTGTGGGTCATAATGTCGTTATGGACGGTAATCGAGAACTTCAAGCTCACAACTCCACTCTCGAAAGTTCAGGGAATAGGTGAGAAAATCGCAAAGGCTCTGGCTTATGCCCTGCCCGTCAACGTCATAGTCATGCTCGCTCTTATCGTGGCATATTGCGTTGCTCTGGTTGAGGGTATCAGCTTCTACATTGCAACTCCGTCATTCCTGTACGTATCTATGTGCTACCTTACGCGCAAGGATTACGTGAAGAATATCCTGTGGACGGCTATTGTTATGGCGTTCATCGTTCTGGTATTCAGGGTATTGTTCAGCGTTGTATTCCCGTAAAGAAGGAGGGTGAAATCATGGAAGCATTATCATACATGGCCGTATTTCTCCGCGAACCCTGGCTGATCGCTCTGGTTGCTGCCGGAACATGTGCAGGTGTATACGTCGGGGCAATTCCAGGCCTCTCCGGAACAATGGCGGTATCTCTGCTCGTATCGTTCACTTTCGGCTGGGAACAACATAGTGCTCTTGCCGTAATGGTAGGGGTATATGTCGGTTCAGTATTTGGCGGCTCAAGGTCGGCAATACTCCTCAACATTCCAGGTGCTCCTGCGGCGGTTGCCACTGCTCTTGACGGTTACGCCCTTGCAAAAAAGGGACGTGCTGGCGAAGCTATGGGGCTTGCTACATCACAGTCGGTTATCGGGACACTTCTCGGAGTTCTGGCACTGGCCACATGCGCTCCATTGGTGGCAGGAATTGCGCGCAACTTCCACTCCATCGACTATCTTATGCTGTCATTGATGGGATTGATGATGGTCGGCTCATTGTCAGGACGTTCTGTTAGGTTTGGACTTATAGCGGGCTGTATCGGAATATTCTTGGGCTGTGTCGGGGTTGACGGCCAGACTGCGGTAAAGCGTTTCACGTTCAACATAGTATACCTTAACAGCGGGGTTGATTACGTTGTGGCGATGATTGGACTTTTCGGAGCGTCTGAAGCATTGAGCCAGATTACAGACATGAAAGCTACTCCCGTTAAGCAGAAAGTTGACAAGATATTGCCGTCATGGTCAGAGTCAGCGAAGTATTTGTGGCTGACGATAAAGTCCTCGATAATCGGAGTATTAGTCGGCGCACTTCCGGGAGCGGGAGGAGATATTGCGGCGTTACTGAGCTATGACCAGGCAAAACGCAGCGTCAAAAAACCTTCTGCGCCATTCGGGAAAGGAGCTGTTGAAGGTATCATAGCCCCTGAGAGTGCCAACAACGCTGCAATAGGCGGTGCATTCATACCCATGCTTACGCTAGGCATTCCTGGAGACGCTGTTACTGCCGTTCTGATTTCCGCGCTAACGATACAGGGTCTCAGGCCAGGCCCAAATCTCATATCGCAGACACCGGATTTATTCTGGCTCATCGTTGCAAGCCTTCTTTTTGCGTCATTCTTCCTGTTAGTGTTTGGGCTTACGGGTATTAAGGCGTTCACGAAAATTGTTGAAGTCCCGAAAGGTATCCTCATGCCCACAATATTAATACTGTCAGTAATCGGTGCATATGCCATAAGGAACAGCGTCTATGATATTCTGTGGATGTTCGGCTTCGGGATAATAGGCTACTTCCTAAAACGCTTCAACTATCCCATTGCACCCATTGTTCTCGGCGTAATTCTAACCCGTCTTTGCGAGGAGAATTACAGGCGCGGCGTAATGCTTCAGGGCGGCTCGGTTATGGGAATGCTTGGAAGTATTTTCACAAGCTATATTTCTATCGCATTGTTCGTTCTGCTGGTTGTGCTGTTCGTTACGCAGACTGAGACGTACAAGCACTGGCAGGCTAAACGTCGCGGTGAATAGATTTTTGACCGACAATTCATGAGCCTCTCTCTTATTTTTCAGGGGGAGGCTTTATTTTTTGCGTAATGGCCGGCAGTGTTCACTATGCTATAATTCACGCATTCATCAAAATTCACGACATAACATACACAGGGATAACCCTCATTTCAGGAGATGATTAACAGACCATGAAGGGAAATTTTGCGTTACTGTTTCTGGTATTGTGGCCTATGCTTGGAGGCTTAATTTCGTATTGCGCCGGAAAGAAAAGCAGGTTTGTCCGTGATATTGCGGCGGATATTGTCTGTGTTATTGAGCTTGCCGTTGTGATTTCATGCTATGGTCAAATGGGAAGTGAGCTTGTCATTCCCGGTGTATGCGGTCTGGGAATGAAATTCAAACTTGACGGCTTCAGGTTCATCTATGCGGTCATAATTGCGTTCATGTGGGCGGCAACAACAATCTTCTCCCGCGAATACTTGCGCCACCACCGCAACCGCAACAGGTACTATCTCTATGTGTTAATGACACTGGGCAGCATTATGGGAGTATTTTTGTCGGGAGACCTTTACACAACGTTTATGTTCTTCGAGATGATGTCGCTTTTTTCGTACATTATGGTTGTTCAGGACGAGACCCCAGAAGCTCAGAGGGCAGCACAGACATACCTTGCAATAGCAATAATAGGCGGCCTCGTAACACTCACAGGATTGATACTCCTTTACAACTACACTGGTACTCTGGACATTGAGGCACTCTCACGCTTCAATCTTCATGACAAATCACCGCTCTACATTCCAGGTTTCCTGGTGTTCGTGGGTTTTGCGGCAAAGGCGGCTATATTCCCATCACATATCTGGCTTCCCACAGCACATACCGCTGCTCCTGCACCATCAAGCGCGCTTCTCTCAGGACTGCTCACAAAGTCCGGCCTGTTTGGTATCCTCGTTCTTTCATCAGGGACATTCATGCACGATCCTTACTGGGGCTTCATGCTGCTGATACTTGCGGTAATAACGATGGTTCTTGGTGCTGTGCTTGCTGTATTCTCAGTGAACATAAAGCGTACATTAGCGTGTTCATCAATGTCGCAGTTAGGCTTCATATTAACAGGAATAGCAATGCAGTGCTTTTTGGGGAAGGACAACGATTTGGCTGTAAGAGGCACAATCCTTTACATGGCTGGACACTCGCTCATAAAGTTAGTGCTGTTTCTTTGTGCAGGAGTAGTACACATGAACACTCACCAGCTTAACCTCAATGACATACGCGGTTTCGGCAGAGGAAAGAAAGTGTTTATGTTCGCGTTCGTAATGGGAGGACTTGGGCTTATGGGTGCGCCCCTGTGGAACGGATACTTGGGGAAGACGCTGATACATGAGGCAATAGTTGAGCATATTCACGCTTTGAGCCATGCTGTCAGGGGAAGTTCGGGAACACTGGCATTCATGACGGCAGGCGGGGAACGTTTCATGTTTTCGGTGTGCGAGTGGTTATTCCTGATTTCCGGCGGCCTCACAACTGCTTACGTGATTAAGCTGTTCTATGCGTTGTTCATCGCAAAGCCATCGCCAAACATGCACCAGAAGGACGTGTATATATCATGGCCGAACGCAGTAATCCTCGTTTTTTCTGCCCTGATACTGCCAGTAATAGGCTTCCTTCCCAATGACATCGGCGACAAGATAGGCATATTAGGCTCTGCTTTCATGAACGGCCCTGAACATCATCACGCAGTAAAGTACTTTTCGGCGGAAAACCTTGAAGGCTCTATAATCTCCATCACAATAGGGGTAGTTGTGTACTTCCTGTTTATACGGCGGGTATTGCAGGAGGAGAAGGCGAAAGGTGAAGTTCGTTACCTTAATTTGTGGCCTGAATGGCTGAACATCGAGAACGCGTTGTTCCGCCCCGTAATAGGGGGAATACTTCCGTTCATCGGGGCATTTTTCGCGAAGGTTGTTGACCTTGTTACCGCCGGCCCTGTAGTGTTATTACTGTCCCATGCCTCGCGGATAAAGTTCATACGTCTGCCGGAAGATACAGGTTTCGGGTATTACCAGGACGAGGGAACACAGGAAACTGTAGGGACATTGCTGCCGTCAAGCCTTGCTTACGGGCTAATGATGTTTGCGGTTGGATTGTTGTTCGTGATCGCGTTCCTGATGTTGTAGAATATCTCACACGAAATATTTATGTTTAAGGAGGAGTTATTACAATGAAACACTTTCTCACAATAACACTAATTCTCGCAGTAATGGCCTCATGCGCTTACGCCCTGCCCGTGAAACATGAACAGTGCTGCACGGCCTCAGAACTTAGGGAGCTGAACAAGGAGGACGTTGCGGGAGGAAAAGGCACATTGCATGGCAATTTTGCGTTTGTGCGTGATGACGCGAGGGAGGAAGACGCGATAAAGGAGATTGGGTTCATGACGCTCAAACACGGTGCATTCATCGGACTTCATGAACACAAGGACAACGAGGACGCATATCTCATTCTCTCAGGAACGGGGATATTCACGGACGGTTCCGGCAACGCATGGATAGTGAAGCCCGGAGATATGACGATAGCACGTCCGGGACAAATGCACGGTCTCGCCAATCTCTATGCTGATGATTTGGTGTTCCTTGACATCATCGCTAAGAATGCCGGAGCAAACCTCGAAGCCATAAAATCCAGCCCAACGCCTCAATATTTCCCCGCAGAAAAACTCTTTGACCGCAACAGTGAACATGCTGGCGGAACGGGAGAAGGAACACTTTACGGGAAGTTTGCGTTCAGGAGGGAACAGGCTACAGAGGATCAGGCGGTGAAGGAGATCGGGCTAATGACGTTGAAGCCAGGAGACAGCATAGGGCTTCACAAGCATGACGCGAACGAGGACACGTATATTATTCTCGCTGGCAATGGAATTTTCACTGACGGTGAGGGTAATGAATATGCTGTCGGGGCTTGGTCGGTAACGATTGCCGGGCCTGGAGAATCTCATGCACTGAAGAATACTGGTACGGAGGATTTAGTGTTCATTGACCTCATAGCACAGAACCACGCACTGAATAAGTAGCAGATGTTCACATACAAGCCCCTCTGCCGAAAACAGGGGGGTATATTTTTGCCGTAAAACGTTATTTCAATGGCAGTGAACTGTAAGAATTGCTCTGCTAACCTTCATACGATTAACACATAATTATTAAATCAAATATTTTTAGGAGGTATAGGAACATAAAACATCATGACACGCTGAGTTTCCCCCACGTTGACGAAGTATTGCAGTGCCATCTTCAAAAATTTTGGGCAAATTATAGAACAGGCAGCGTAATTATCAATTTGTATTTCAAATTATATGTTCACAATTATAGGGAAGCCTCCTGTGTCAAAAGTTTTTCCAGCCAGTCATGAAGTGCGTTCCCATCTCGCAGTAATTTCCCGTCAGTTGATGTGAAAGCGTGCTTCGTGTAACCTTCTGCGGCAATCTTCCCCGTATCAGCGTGGAATATACGGCATGTGAACACAATACTTACTTTTGAGAGCTTCGTTATTGTTGTCTCGATGTCTATTTCATCGTCATAGTACAGTGAGGATTTGTAGCGGCAATGAGCCTCAACCACAGGAAGCAATATACCTTCAGCCTCCCAGAGTGCGAAACTCTTTCCGTTTGCCCGGCAGAAGTCCGACCTTCCCATCTCGAACCAGTCCATATAGCGGCCGTAATATGCCACTCCCATTTTGTCAGTCTCTCCGTAACGTACACGGGTACGGGTTATCTGTTTTGCGTTTGACATTATAATATTGCGCCTCCCTGAGTTTTCATGTATATAGTATCATACTCAGAGAGGGCAAAATATATTCTTACTTAGTACACAAACTCTTTCTCGTACTCAGGATTTGCGTCAGGGTAATCCGTCCGGTTATGCGTACCCCTGCTCTCCTTCCTGTTAAACGCCGCCTTTGCAATAAGGTGAACAGCCAGAGCCGTCTGCTGTGTCAAATCATCGCGTGAAGTCTCAGGGTCAGACAATATCTTTTGCGTAGCCTCCAAAGCCTCCTGCAAATCCGTACCATTCCTGTAAACTCTCAGAGAATGTCCCGCAACCTTCTGTATTTCCGCAAGGTACTTCGTTCTCACATCATCATCACGGTGATAAACTGCCGGACGTTCGGAAATTTCGCGTTCAAGTTCACCAGTCCTCATTATACCCTCAGCACAGAGAAGCCCTGACATTGTAGCCTGACTTGCAGCATTCCCAGCGCACCTGCAGGCACCATGAATACCCCCGCAAGCCTCGCCAATCGCGTATAGTCCCGCAACATCAGACTCGTAATTCCTGTCAACACGAATACCTCCCGAAAAACTGTGAGGCATTGGCCCGACTTCAAGAAGCTCTCTCTTTGGGTCGCAGCCGCTCTGCATAAGCCTGTTATAGAACCAAGGGTAAGCCTTTAGTACGTTCACATCTATGTGTCTAAGGTCTACCCATATTCCGCCATGAGGGTTGCCTTTGCCCTTTGCAACCTGCTTCCAGATTTCGTGGTTTATGAGGGATTTTGGCGCGCCCGCCTCACCCTGCGGCCTGACTTCAAGCAGGAAGCGTTCCCCGTCAGCGTTGAGGAGATAGCCGCCTTCACCAAGCATTGCTGTTGGACATGGTTCACCCACAGCATCGGCAGGTGTCATCATTACCATAGGTTCAAACTCTATGAACTCGATATCGACAAGGTTAGCACCAGCATTCTTCGCCATTCCTAAAGTGTTGCCCTTAACATCATCGGGATATGTTGACGTTCCTAGAAGGTTGCCAACTCCTCCCCATGACGCAACAACTACAGGCGCATAAACGTTATATGGTTCTCCTCCGTCCTCTATGACTGTGAAACCGTCAATCTTCCCATCGTCATTCTTCAGGAGGTTTACGACTACACATTTGCGGTGAAACTCTATCCCTGCCTCCTCAAGCCTCTTCAGCATTACACGTTCTATCTCAACGCCTATAAGGTTAGTTGTCTGGCATAATGAGCGCGGGTATTTGTGGCCTGAAACATGGCGCAGCTTTATGCTCCCGTCCTCATTGCGGGCAAAATCAACTCCCCATCTGCATAACAGCTCGTAGCCCCTGAGAGTATTTTCCGCCATCTCGCGGACTAACTCCTTGTTGCCGATGTTATAGCCCGCTGAAAGCATGTCATTCGCGTATTGTTCGGGGGTATCGCCGTAAGGGTTATCGGGAAGAACAAAGTTTATCGCCGCAATGTATGGTGTTCCGCCGAGACCATTGGCGTAAATCGCAATGTCATTCAATCCCTCCTCATGGAGACGCGCAGCAGCTGCAAGAGCCGCAAGTCCGCTTCCCGCAATCGCAGCTTTGTGATGCCTGCTCATACTGTAGTAACCCCTTTCGTTCCTCTCGCACTGATTATGAGGATCGCAATTCCGAGAACAGCACCGACTATCGAACTTACCATTTCAGGAGCGATTAAGCACAGCGCAGCCGCAAAAAGCAATACCCTCTCTATGACGTTAAGATTGCGTTTGTAGAAGCCGGCTACCATTATCGCCAGGAAGTATGTCCCAAGTGCAAGCTGTATCGTGGCTATTACTATTTCCTGAACCGAACCTTTCAGCAGTAATGGAGGGTTATACACGAACACGAACGGTACAAGGAAGCCAACCATCGCGAACGTAAAGCCTTTAAGCCCCGTCTTCATCGCGTCAGCACCGGCAATTCCCGCCGCAGTGTATGACGCAACGCACACAGGAGGCGTAATCTGCGCCATTATCCCGTAGTAGAACACGAACATGTTTGCGCAGAGATTTGCTGTTGAAGGTTCCAACCCAGTCTGAAGGAGTATGGGCTGAATGCAGGGGACAAACAGTATTACGCCGACAAGATACGCCGCTACCGTAGGAAGTGCCATTCCCAAAATCATGCACCCTGCCATCGCTATGCACATAGCTATGAAAAGGTAGCTTGTGCCCAGTGAACGTATCAGGACAGAAAGGTTAGTTGCCAGTGAAGTCTGCTGGGTTACAACGTTGATGATTATTCCGCAGGCAGCTGTAGGAATTGCTATTGCCGCAGCCTGTTTCGCACCGTCAACGCAGCAGTCCCATAACTGCCGAAGGTTCAAGAAGTCGGACTTGTTCACGAAATAGTTTATGACATCGCACGCAAGGCAGGAGAATATTCCGACCATACCCGCACGCATAAGCGAGTAGCCGCGTATTATCCACACTACGAGAAGTATTGCTGGAACAAGAAGGTAAAGCCTGTACATTATGGGACGGTCAACACGTATTGAAGCATCGGCTTTGGAATCGAGATTTGCAGCACGTTTTGCCGCTATCTTATCGACAAGCACGAATACAGCAAAGTAATACGCAACCGCAGGAATTATCGCACTCGCCGCAATGGACATGTAATTAACGCCCAGCATTTCGGCCATGATGAAAGCTCCAACTCCCATAATCGGCGGCATAATCTGTCCTCCTGTCGAAGCTACAGCCTCAACCGCTCCTGCCTCTTCAGGTTCATAGCCTATCTTCTTCATCATAGGGATAGTCATAACGCCTGTAGTTGCAACGTTGGCCACAGCACTTCCCGAAATCATGCCCATTAACCCTGACGATAACACTGCTGCTTTTGCCGGGCCTCCTGATGACTTGTTCGACAGCTTCATACCCATATCTATTAACAGCTGGCCGCCTCCGATTGTCGAGAAGAACGCACCGAATACTATGAAATAGAACAGAGTATTTGCGCTTGTGAGAAGCGGTGTACCGAACACGCCGCTTTCAGTCATTGTCATTCCGGAAGTGAACTCCTCGATGAACTGGTCAAAAGGCTTCAGGTTAGTGTGGAAAATGCCGGGAAGGTACGGCGATACCCACGCGAATATTATGAATGCCGTTATGAACCCTGCCAATATTCCGCCGAGCGTCCTGTATACCGCAACAAGAAGCAGCAGTATAGCCACAACCATAGCTGCATGGTCAATGTTCATTACCTCGTCGACACCGAGAACGTAATCATTGAGGCGGGGAAACTGCGTCAGAATGTACCAGAGAAGGTACGCTATTCCGGCATATGCGAGAAGGTCTATACAGTTGAGCCAGGAATATTTGTTCAGAAGGGAAGGTTCGGGGACTGTTCCTGCATTTTCTGCGGCCTTATTGATTTTCTTCCTGTAGCCGTAATCAGCAGGGTAGTAAATGAACACTAGGGTCAGCGCAAATATAAGATGTATCGGACTTTGAAGCATTGGCGCAAACTGTTTCACCAACGCTATATACATTTGGAACGCAAAGAATGCCACTGTTACGAGTATTGCTGCTACGTTACGTATACCCATAATTTTTTTCACTCCTTGTGATGATTATGATGATGGGGAAAAGGAGACCCGCCTAATGTGTGTATTAAGCGGGCCTTGAATGGTCAATGCTTATTTGAAATCGTCATATTCATAGCCCATTTCGGCATAATACTTAATTGCGCCGGGGTGGAGAGGTGCGCCGTTAAGGTCATGTTTCCCAGCCGTCTTGGGGTCAAACCACTTCAGTGATGCCACCGCTGCTGCTATATCGTCCTTGTTCTCGCAGATTGACTTAGTAAGCGCGTAGGCTACATCATCAGGCATTGAGGCGGGGACTATAACATTCTGCTGTGAACCCATCGTCTGAATGTCCTTGTCCTGCTTGTTCCATGTACCTGCTGTCATCGTGAGAGGAGCATAGCCCATCTTGTTGAGGTTGGCGAGGGTTTCGGGGGCTAACTGTACGAAGTGCATGTCATGGGTAAGGCAGATTTCAGTTGTTGTTGACTGTCCGGCATCAACGTGGTCAATCGTCGCGTCGTAAAGGTCGTCCTGAATACCTGACTTTATCGCGTCCGTCCCTGACTTCTCCCATGTCGCAAACGCAAGGAAGTCCTCAACTGATATTCCGCAAGCCTCGATTACGCGTTCGGCTGTGAGTTCGCCCAATGTACCGTTCTTCTTCGTTATGAGCCTTACGGGGACTTTCTTTGCGATTACTTCCTCGATTGTCGTGCAGCCTGTCTTGTCAACAAATGCCTTCGTGAACATGATGTTTGCGAAAGCGTGGCCGAGTCCGCCGGCAATGCTCCGTACATCAGGGCAGTCTCCGAACTGGTAATCTGCCTTCTTGCGCTCATAGCTCCAGAGTGATGGGCCTGCATTCCCTACGATGAGATCTGCACGCTTCCTCTGAATGAGTACTGGTGCGCCTACTCCGCCGGGTGAGTTGGTTGTGAGGTCGATTGTTGAGCCTTCGGGAAGACCTTTCAGCATTGCACCCTGAATTGCCGCTGAGACAGAGTATGCTCCAGTTCCGACTTCCTGAGCCGCAAAGATGAGCTTTACGGGTTCAGAGAGTTCCGCACATGCTGCGAATGTTAAGCACAGCACTAACACTAACGCTACAACTACTTTCTTCATGGTAATACCTCCAATGAATATATTTCTGCCGGCAAAAAATCACCGGTCATTACCGCAAAACTTTTGGATTACGAACGGCCATATCACCGCCGCAAACAACATTGAGATTACCGCATGAACGAAAATACCGCCCTGTTCCGTGATGAAAGGAGCCAGGAAGTTCACGCAGCCTTTTCTCGCCATGAAATACAACGCGTAATACAATCCAAGCCCAATGCCGGAAATAATTACGCCCTTAACGTTGAAGCCTGACGCACGGAACTTGACATACTTCCTTTCGAGAAGCCTCCCGATAATCAGCCCCGCCAGTTTTCCGC
>CALAUZ010000215.1 GCA_937892105.1 uncultured Fretibacterium sp.
GTTGCAGGCGGATTATCATGTCGGTTCGGTGCATGATTTTTATGCCCATCGGAAGCAGATGTTGATGACCAATCCCAAGCCGGGGTATTATAAGTTTCCGTCTCGCATAGGCTCTCCACGCCTTACCGTATCCCGTCTAGCCCTAACGTGCCTTACCCATCCTCAGTGCAAGCCTTGCCTCAACTCACCGCGCCATATCTCAGCCAGTCAGAACCAGTCTTACCATGCCACAGAGCCAGCCATACCACGAATGCATGAGAAGGAAGCAGGCGGCAAGATTTCACCGCCCGTAAGTTGTGTTGGTTAATTCGATTATTTGTTCTAGTTGCTTGTGAAGCCGTAAGTCTCCAGCAGTTGAGTAGCCTTTCTCAGAGAAATATTTTTCGGCAAGCAGAGAAGTATTCCGGCAGTTTTAATTAAGAGCTGAAGCTGAGTAATTTTCTCCTGTATGGAGCGTAATTTAACTGCTTCCTCGTCATGAGCGTTAAAGCATTCCCTGTGAAGCTCCGGCAGTGCATGTGAGTTAATCCATTTTGCGAACGTTTCTGCTTCATTGCTGGCGCATTTGAATATGAGCCTGAAGAGAGCGTCCTCGTTAATGAATGAGAGATGAGAATAGCTTTCTTTTTCTGCGTCGGGGAACTGTACAATTTTTTTCTCATCATCGCCTATGAGCTGAAAGATTTTCGCGTAGCTTAATATGCCGATAGCATTGCACACGTCCTTGACAGCGAACCAAGCCTCACCGTCAATTATTATGACTCGTATCTTCTGCCCTTTGAAGGAGAGAGTTTTTGGAGCGTCATTCACCGTGTTTATCCTCGCAGTCAGTAAACAGACAAACGTAAATACCCTCTTCACCGTACTCGCCTGCGTCATCTTCATTGTTGCTGCCTTTGTTATTGTCCTTGTCGTCATCTGCGCTGGTGTCATTGTCAGTGTTGTCAAAGAAGAGAGCGCAGAATTTGTCCAAGTCGACATCGCCGAAAACATCCGGGTACTGTGAGCAAATGGAGAAAGCCTTTCCGAGCTTTGTGTAGGGCGAGTGCTGCAAGTCGTTGATTTCCTGCTGAAGGCGTGAGTTTTCCTGCTTGAGCCTGTCGCGTTCGTGCCTGAGAAAATCGAGAGCGTTTAGGGAGTGAGCTGGGTCTGGAGTTTTTCCGCTAGAGTGTGAACAAACCATAGAAATAAAACGTCCTTTCGTGAAAGATTTTGTGTGTATGGAGCGCAGTATTTTTGAGACGGGCATCACCTCCTTTAAGGGATTAAGCTAATAGTTGCGTGTGAGCTTTGAACCAGTTAAGTGCGGTATCGTTGTACATAAACTGCGGGCATTCGTGGGACGAGTACGGCGACTTCGTGCGTATCCATGTGCCATATTCATTGGTCTCACCTATAGGCGATTTCAGCCCATGAGCTTTTGCTATTTTCCCTATTCTGTTCTTGCTGACATTCAATCTCTGGCCGATTTCTGTAGCCGAGAACATAGCTTCTTTGACTACTGGTAGCATGGCTGGATTTTCATGTCCAGTAATGAGCTTGAATACTTCATGAGCGATAACAGCTTTGCTATCATCGGTGAGCGGGTATGCTGGGCTGTCTATCATATGCTGAAGAATTTTCGCTTTCTCAATGTCAAGCCCTGCCAGTATTTTTTCGTCTGATTGCGTGATATAGCTTCCAGTCCTGAGAATTTGCGGCAGCACTTCATGAGTAACCCATCTGCGGAAGGGCTTTGCTTCTTGCTTGTTGCTTCTCATGAGTAGCGTATATAGTCCGGCTTCGCTAATGACAGTCATATCCTGCATTCCGCCAGGGGTGCAAACTTTACTTGTACCCTTTTCATCATCATCCAGATTGCGAGTTGCCATGCTTACGTCTGAGAGTTCGAGAATGTCGCAAACATCCTTAGCAACAAAAAATGGTTCTCCGTCAATGTCAACAATCCTCACACCGCACTCCTTGTATGTGAATACCTGTAAAGCGTTCTCCATATTTTTCTCCTTTTGTGAAGTGTCATGCCTTCCCTTTCAACGTCATACCTTTATGGAGCAGTTCACATCGCGCCCAGTAATGAGCCTGAAAATATCGGTTGCTATATTTGTTCGTGCTTCATCGGTGAGAGTGTCATTCTCTGCTTCAAGAAGCTCTAGCCAGTTTTTGGTAGCTTGAATGTTTATCTCATTGTTCTTTATGGGTGTTTCGTGATTGTCAGGTTCATATTCAGCAAGTTTGTTTAATGCGGGCAGTACTTCATACACAATCCAGTGTTCAAAGGCTTTTGCTGTTTCAATATCCTGTGATACGGTGAAGACGAAAAGTCCTTGCTTATTCATCATGAGCATCTGTGAGCGTTCGTGATTTTCGGCAATGTAGAACTCAACTATGCGTTTCTTGTCAGGTTCAAGGATTGCAAGAGCTTCTGTTTTGTCTTGAATGCCGAGAGCCTCGCAAACATCATCAGCGACAAACCAAAACTGTCCGTCAATAATTACAGCGCGGACTTCCATATCACCGAAAGTGAAAGCCAGTAGAGAATTCATGACTGAAAGAACTATCGGAGTGCTAGTCATTATCGCCGTTTCCTTTTGATATTAGCTCTATTTCATGTTCTAGATACCAGCGGGCTTTAAGCAGGGCTGTCATTCTGTTTTCGCCGTCCTTATGCCCTGCCCGTGCTGTGTACTTGATTACGTTTCCGAGATTAAAATTCAGCCCATGAGCGTCTATGAAGTCGATAACCTCAATTCCGCCTTTGGAGTAATAATCTGGGTGGTCAATCTGTATCATTGCCCGAACTCCTTAACGTCATAGCCAGTAGCTTTTGTGAGCCAATCAGCAATAAGCCTTCTGTGGCAGAATTTCCCAGCTTTTTCCCAGCACAGCAGGATTGAGCCGTCAAGCTCTCTGTACACCTTCAACGGGTCAAGTTTTGAGAGAACCTGCTCCATGTAGAGCCTTGTGTATTCATCTGTTTTGCCTTCATGTGCGAGATTGATTAATACCCTTGACGGAGCGAGCGCGGGATAACGTTCACAGTGAAAGCCACGAGGAACTGACAGACTAACAGCGACAAGCCTTAAATCTGTATCTTTTATGCTTTTGTTCGCAAAGTATGACGTGTATATCATTCTGTTCCTTCCTTGTGCGCAATTCCTTCATGTTGCTGTGTTTCCTGCTTTATAGCCTCAGCCTTAGCGCGTAGAAAGTCGGTTTTAGCTTCAAGCCATTCGGTAATGTCCTCAGCGAAAAATATAGTGAACGCGCCCAGATAAAAGAAGCCAAGAATTAGAGCCAAAGATACGAGAAATATCCACATACTTTTTCACCTCCCATCAGCGAGTTAAACTCTTTATGAGCCTGTATACAGCATAACCCGCGCAGGCCGAAAGAGTAGTGTATAACACGAAATTGCTGATAGCCTCAACCCTAATGTAGATAGCAACCGCGTCAATGATTTTGTCATCGCTAATGGCCTTTGCTGTTGCAAGCATTAACTCAAGCTCCTTCATGTCTTAAACCTCCCTCCAAGCGCAAGCGTCATATCCGCAATAGTTGCAGTGTTCGCAGCCTTCAGTGTGAATGAGCGTATGATTTCCGCAATGTGGGCAAATATCGCCCGTTTGGTGTGTGTCAATGTCTTGCGAAATGCCAAGCTCTTGCTGTGTCTCCTGCGTTTTTATTTCACCGTGATTTTCCAGCAGTGGCGAGTGTTTACGCGTCCATTCGAGCCT
>CALAUZ010000216.1 GCA_937892105.1 uncultured Fretibacterium sp.
GTATAACGCCATTGAGAGCGGAGAAGAAGAAGGAAATCCGCATAGACGCTATACAGCCGAGATTTGCGTTAGGCTCTGTGTGGTTTAAGACAGGAGCAGTATGGCTTTCGGAGATAGAAAGTGAATTGCTTGCATATCCGCACAGTGCAAGGGACGACGTGATAGACGCATTAGCCTACGTTGAGCAGATGGCAGCGACACCCTACGCAATGAGAACGGAAGGAGGCGTGGACGAAGAATGGAATCCAATAGCGGGGAGAATGTAGAAGGAGTAATGCCGCGAATACGGAAATCAATACTGCGCGATATAGAGAGAGCCAACAGCTTTTTCACGGAAAAAGTAGAACCCGTACTGAGAATGCGTCACCAGATATATGAGGCTGACCGAGCCTATTATGACAAGAGATTTAGTCAAACAGCCGCCCAGAGCGATTTTGTGAGCTTTGACTTTTGGAGCATGGTACAGTGGGCAATCCCAGTAATCATGAGCTCATTTTTCGGCGGAAGCGATGATGCAGTTGTGATAGTAGGGCGTAATGAGGAAGACGTACCGAGAGCGGAACTACTGAAAGCGTTAATCGAATTTCAGATAATGACGCAGAACAAAGGATTTTTAGTGTTATGGGACTGGTTCAGCGATGCGTTTCAATATAATCTTGGAGCAGTGAAGATATGGTGGGAACGGATAGAGGACTGGGACGAGGCACAAATCGAGTATGCGGACATGTCGCGTCTGATGATGTTACAGGCAGATGAATGGTGTGAAATCCAGTATGCCAGCCCGCCAGATATGTTTGGAATGTCGCGGGTAGGATACCGAGTAGGACGGCTAAAGAGCAACAAGCCGATAATAGAGCCAGTGAGAGTAACAGATTTGAGATGGTCTCCCGAAGCGAAAAGCTTGGAAGACGCGAATTTCGTAGCGCACCGTCAGGCAGTGAGTGCTGACCATCTGAGAAGACAGGCGAAAGCAGGAATATATAACGCATTGGCAGTAGAGCGAGCAATCCGGAACAATGGAAGCGGAGGCATACTCTATGGAACATTCGAGACGGAACTGAATGACGAGTTAGACCAGAGGCCGAATGATGAGGATACAGCGCGAACACTATATGAACTTTACGAGTGTTACGTAAAGCTGGACATAAACGGAGATGGATTGCTTGAGGACGCATTAATCTCAGTAGTAGGAGACGAGATACTGAGGATAACGGAGAACCCCTACGGACGAGTACCAATATTCACGCTCTCCCCGATACGAGACCCGTTTAAGGTGTTAGCAAATTTATCCTTAGCAGAAATAGTAGGAGAAATCCAAAGTATCAAGACAGCGTTAATGCGCCAGCTTCTCATAAACACAGTGAATGTAAATAATCTGCGCTGGTTCATAGACATGAACGGAGTGGACGTGAAAGATATTCAGCAGAACCGTCAGTACATCAAGGTAAGCAGTGGCAACCCTAGAGATAAAGTACTCCCCTTTCCGCAACAGACAGTAGCCCCCTGGACGATGGGACTTTTTGAGAACCTAGAAGGAGCGTTAGAGCAGTGGACAGGGCGCACCCGCTACAATCAGGGAATGGACAGCAAGAGCCTGAACAAGACAGCGACAGGAATATCGCTTTTACAGCAAGCGTCCGAACAGAGGATAGATTACATAGTAAGAGTATTCGCCGAGACTGGTGTGGGAGAGGTTCTGAGATTTCTTGTAGAACTCAACCAAAGATATATAGACCAGCCGCAAGTAATACGCTTGAAAAATACAATGCTTCAGATAAGTCCCGATGACCTGAAAGGCGAGTTTGACATAGACGTAAATACGGAAGCTGGAGTAGGGAAACGGAAACAAACGATACAAAACTTGCAGTATTACCTGACAGTGATAGCTCCAACGGGAATGCAGATAGGGGCAATAACGCCTGGAGAATGGTCAAAGGCGGCGCAGAAGTTACTATCCGAGAGCGGAATCCGAGACCCCCAAAGCTATGTTTTAGACCCCGAGACAGTGAAACAGCAGTTTTTCATGCAGTTGCAGGAGCAAATGGCAAACCAAGAGGCGCAGACGTTGAATGAGGTTTCGGAGGCAGGGCGAGCAGAGGGAGAAGCAGCAGGACGAGCGGCCTTAAAAGAAATGCAGACGGCACAACAGCGTGCACAGATATTGAGCAGAATGAACGCAGGAGAGAATAATCCGAATGGAATATGAAGAAATTGGAACGCCAGAGTACCACTTAGAAGAAGAAGAAAGTGAATTACGAGAAGCAATCGAAGCAGGGCGCAGGTACAAGATAGCAGCAGAGGTATGGCGAGAATTTTTAGCCAATCGCCGAGAGGAAATTGTGAGGCTGTTTGAGGCTGATACAGTGATGTCTGCGGATATAGAAGCCAGCCTTGCGGAACTGCGAGTAATGAAGAAGTTTCGGGATATGAGCTGGAAAATGATTGACTTAGGGGACTTAGCCGAAAGGAGGATGTCAGAAATTGGCAGTTAAACGAGGACTAGAGATGGACGCGCGTGTTGAGAAGATGATAGATGAAGAATTTGCAGATTTTGAGAAGTATCTTCCCTGTGCGCAGGACGCAATGATGTACCGTAGGAAGCGAGCAGAATACTGGAATAAGGTAAGAGCGAGGCTAAAGGAGGAAGTAATAGATGGACGAGCAGACAACGCAGGCAACGACTAGTACATGGGACGATGCGGCAGACGGAGCTGCGTATGAAGGTTATGAAGGTTACGATGATGATACATTATCTGCCCCAGTAGAGCCTAAGCCAGATACCGAAACAGAACTATCCCCCAAAGCAGACGAGTTACCGCCAGATGGAGTGAGAGTACAGGACGGTGAAGTGAAATTCGGAGATGAATTTTTTGGAGAGATGTCCGTAACTCCGCCCAAAGAAACAGCTAGTCCCGAAACGGCTAACTGGTATACGCCAGACGAGCTAAAAGCGACACCGTATGAACAATGGGATACAGAGAGACTTCATGGAGATGTAAAAGACTTTGTGCCGATAGTGCGAGAACAGCTCCAGCAGAGGCAGGCACAAGCCCGAATGCAGGCGGCACAGAATGCACCAGTCCCGGACTTTCTGACCGAGCCAAAGCAGTACACGCCGAAAGAACTAGCGGACGCAGCGAGGAAGCTGGCCTGTGAACGCTTAGGGCTGGCCAATGCAGAAGACTTTGACGAGTACGAGGGAGAACATCAGGCAGCGCAGCAGATGGCGATGTATGAGTTAATCCAGAAGAACATGAAGGCATCACAGGATTATGAACGAGGCAAGACAGGTTGGCAGGAGCTTCAGAGGTTCAACGCTGAATTAGAAGCGCGTCCAGACTTTAATGAGTTCAATGAATGGTACATAAGGAAGTTACAAGGAATGGGAGTAACGCCCGAACAGGTGAACATGGAGCTTTATAACCGAGCCGTCCATAATGGGAACAGTTTTGGTCTAATCCCGCAGGTAGTATCTGGTTGGTACAGGCAGTATCAGGCGGAACGAGCAGGCCGGAAAACACCATTAATGAGCAGTCCCAGCCCGCAGAGGACGAGGGCGAAACCGCCAGCCACACTGGAGGGGACAGGCGGTACAGGTTATGATACGAAGCGAAAACTTGACTTTAGTAAGTTCGGGGATATGAGTGAAGATGCCCAAGCGGAAGCATTAATAAGTATGGGAATAGTTTAACGGAGATGATAAAAAGATATGGCAAGCAATACGTACACAGCAGTAGGGAATAGGGAAGACGTATCGGACATAATTACCAACATAGCACCTTACGATACACCATTATATTCGAGAATAGGCAGGACAAAGGCGACCCAGACCAATCATGAATGGCTTGAAGATACGTTAGGCAGTGCTGAAGCAAATAAGCAGGTAGAAGGATATACATATTCTACAGTAGATGCGACCCCGCGCACGAGGCTGAATAACTACACGCAGATAATGCATAGAGGTATCCAGGTAACGGATACGCAGGAAGCAGTACTTCATCATGGAGTAAGATCCGAGATAGCATACCAGATGACGAAAAAGCTGAAAGAATTAGCTTTTGACTGTGAAAAGGCGTTAATCGAACAGAGCAATAAAGTAGCAGGAAGTATGGCAGTACCGAGAGAGTTTGGAGGATTGCCCTACTGGATAATTACGAACGTTTTGACTAGTGGAAGTGCACGAGATTTAACATTTGACCTTATAAATACGGCACTTGAACAGACGTGGAATGCAGGAGGTAAGCCCTCAATCCTATTAGTATCGCCACGTAATAAGAGAGTAATATCAACGTTTACGGCTGGGCATACGAAGTACATGGACGGAAATCATACCCGAAAATTAACGCAGATAATATCAGTACTGGAGACAGATTTTGGTACGCTTCAGTGCCTAACGGACAGATTTATGCCGAATGATGTAATCTATGGATTAAGCCCAGAATATATGAAAAAAGCGTTTCTGCGAAACTTTAAGACTGGTGATATACCGAAAATAAATGATATGGGTCGCCGAATGGTGAATGGAGAATGGACGCTTGAAATGAGGGCTGAAAAAGCACACTTCAAGATAGAGGCGTTGAATGGGCTAGTCCCAGCGACAGCGTAAAGAATACAAAATGATAACATGGCAGGAAATAGAGGAGCGCGGAGAAGAAGTCCGGCTCCTCAATCATATAAATACGGACGATGCAGAGCGCGAGAATTGGCAACAAGTCCAAGAAGGCAAGGGTTTCATTCACGATAGTAAAGGGCGTTTAGCTGGGAGGATTGTTGCGAATATCCCAGTTGAAGAAGCTGTAATGCTGGAAACACAGAAGGACTTGGATTATCTCAGTTTTACACGGAACGGCGATAAGAAAGCTTTTCGGAGGCTTCTTGCAAGGTTTCCGTATTGGAGATGCAGTGAAGGGGGAGTATAAGGAATGGCAATACCCGTAATAGAGCTTGTGATGTCTCTAAGGTACGCATTAGGAGATATGCAGGGTCTTAATATATCCGACTATGAGCTGATAGAGCCAATAAATCAGGCATCAAGCCTTCTGTATGGTAGACTGAGTGAGAGGTACGTTCATGCAGTACTAAAGAAGCTTGCAATAACGCTTGCGGCAAACACGGAAGAATACGCGCTTCCAGGAGATTTTGTGCGCATTCATCAAGTAATTAGTGATGATGCAATATTGATACCCACGAGTACGAACCCGCCTGTAACAGGTAGTTACAGAATAGTTGGCAACACGTTATATGCAAGGCCAGGTACATATACAATAGAGTATTACTACATTCCTGCGAGGATAAAGAAACTAAGCGATAACCTAGACGTGTCAGCCTCAATGAGGACATGGATAGAACAGATATCACTGATGATGTTTAAGAAGGAACTTCAAGCAGCGAATGAATTGTGTAATCAGTGCGAAAGCATATTAGCTGGTCGTGCGATATCTCATTTTGAGAACACAGGGCCAGTGCAAATACTAGGTGGGAGGACATAGTAGGTATGACGAGAAGCCAGATGGTAGCCCTGATGAGGAAACTGATAGCGGATGAACAGGCGACCGGATTTAGCGAAGGAGGCAATCTGGAAGAGCCAGAAGGAATGCAGGAGCTTCTGAACTATTTAGACCGAGCAGTAGAGGAATACTCCAAGCGTCAGGCAGGAAGTAAAGACGTTAGACTGATGAAGACGATGACGGTTTCCGATGGAGGCCGGTTGCCAGATGATTTTCTCTCATTCTGCGGGATAGTCCCGCTGACCCTGAACGGTAATGTGATGAGCCTGTATGATACGAGTATGACGATGCCAGTGCGTTATATGGCGCGTTTGCCATATGTAACGAGTTATACGGATACGCAGGAGTTACCGTATGAGCAAGACCAAAGCATAGCGATAACAGCACTTGGAGCAATATATGCGCTGAATAAACATGAATACAATGTAAGTCAGCATTTGCTTCTAATGGGATATGGCGTAGGTTCAGATGTGTCCAGTAAGTAACTTTCACAAGAATGTACAGAGGATATTTTACCCATCATTTGACGGAGGGTTGAATTTATCAGTCCCGCCCGAAAGTCTGCAACGTAACGAGCTGAAAGAGGCAGTAAATGTAGAGTTTTCGCCAAGTACAGGAGCGATGACGGTACGAGGCGGTTTGGTGTGGTCAGGAAGGTTTGCGGCAGAAATAGATGAAGTATTGCCAGTAGCAGGACGCAGCGGGTTTTTAGTGCGGCGTAAAGGTACTAAGACCCTGTACTATTTCCGCTGGAATAACATTTGGGCAGTATCAGGAAGCCTGACCGGAACGGGAGACCTTTCAATAGCGGCATGGGGAGATGAATATCTTATAGCGTCTGGAGGGAAACTTCAGAAGTTCAGTGATAACGGATTACCCGAACTTGAGACACTAAATAATTCCCCCTCCGACAGCCGCCATGTATTTGTTAGGAATGGGCGGGTTGGCGTGGTAAGCGGAAATGATACGCTGAAGTTCTCCTCGATAGGAGATTGCACGTCATGGAGTAATACGCCTACAGATGATAGTACAGCGCAGTACGTGGAAATCGGCTACAAGGACGGTATGAATATAGATGCTGTAATCCCTTTGTCGCGAGACTTGATAGTATTCAAATCACCAGAGAAAGAGCCAGACAAAGGTACAATCTACCGTCTGACAGGAGACTATCCCAACTGGCAGGTGTTAGAAGTGGCACATAACACCGGTACGTATAGTCCTTGAAGTGTCAAAGCAGTTGGGAATGATGTTTATTACATTACAGTATCAGGAATAGCCAGTCTATCAGCCGTGATGAGTTACGGAGAGATACAGGCGAAATGGCCAGACAGGAAAGTTAGTCCTTCATTGACATCATTGCTAGAAAAGAGTGCGGAAATGTGGGATGTTCCGATAAGGCAACAATTATGGATAAAGCCCAAAGATACAGCTTCAGAAGTATGGGTATATGACTATGTTAGGGAGATATGGACAAAGTACAAATATCCGAAAAGCCCTGTGAATGCATCAGTAATGGGTAACGGTTTGTATGTATTCATGGGTAAAGACCTTTACGAGCAAAAAGACGGATATACGCAAGACTGGCTTAAAGATGAAGGGAAGACCGAAATAACAGCGATTATGCGAATGGGAACGCTGTTGACAGGAAACCAAGTGCTTCTGAAGAAAGCGTTTGCTTCATTCAGTATAATGCCTGGCTGCCGAGCTGAATTATGGCTAGGTCGTTTCAAGATGACATTTACAGGCGGAGGTAATATAGACTACATATATGACGCGCCGAATGATACCCAAAAAGCGAGTGAAGATACCGACCCATTGTTTCCTGTAGGAGGAACGCAAACGGCTCGAAGTCAATGCATAGTGCGAGATTGGAGCGTAACGCCTGAAGTAAAGATATATGGAGGAGGCTGTTCACTATCAACGATGGGGCTTGAAATAGTAGAGGTGTAAGAGATGGCGACATTAATAGGTCCATTCAGTGTAGGATATCCAGTGGATTTCAAGAGTAATGGAGATACAACGAAGGACGCGTTCGGAAAACATATACAGGAGATAACGAAGATATATGGAATACTGAACGCACTGGATGCAGGGAAGGTGTCCAGTGATGGAGTAACGAGTGCCGTGAATAGTGCGCTTGCAGCCCACGTTAGTAGCACAAATCCGCATCCTAACTGGAAGCCGAGTTACAGTTTTAGTGAATTGACAGGGACAATAGATGCTTCAAAAATAAGTGGAAAGTTAAGCAATGCGAATATAGATTATGGAAAAGTCAATGGACTAGAGAATTATGTGCGAGGGCTTATCCCCTCTGGGAATGGTATTACAGCTTCAGCCCTTCAGCCCAAAGGATATGCAAAGTTCGCTAATGGTCTTACAATCCAATGGGAGACATCGTATTCAGGTAACACATATCAGGATGTAGCTAACAGTGTGTTATTCCCTATCCCGTTTACAGCAAATTGCTTTACTGTAAGCCTTTCGACAGCTATAGACAAAATAAATGGTGTAGCCGATGTTTGGGCAGAACTAATTGTGAACTCGGTTACGACAAACGGTTTCCAGTACATGTTTCAGTACGTAACCGACTCCTACAATGGAATGGCGAATTTTACTGGAAGAATAGGAGTTTCATATATAGCGATAGGAGTGTGAGACATGCCAACATTTAAGAATAATACGTCAAGGCCAATAATATATACAGGGATAATACAAAGTCCCAATGACTATCCCCAGAAACAGCTAATAATCTTTGACCCGAACCAAGAAGTGAAATTAGATTTCTGGGTACCGTATGAGAAGTTGGGACTGACCTTAACGAATGAGAATAGTCCAGCAGTGCCATCAACAGTATTAGTAAGCGGTACATTTTCATTTGGAGAAGGAACGGAACGTAAATACAGCCTTGAAGAATGCGATACATACATACATACTAAATGTAATAGTCCAGAGCGGGAAGCTGAAGATATACGCAGGGGCCAGTAGTATAGGAGTGGAAATAAATGCGGAGGCAGAAATTCCGTATCACTACCATGTACTTTATGACTGGGAGTATGCCCCATATCTTAGAGTAGTAGGGCAGCAGGCAGATACGACAGCGGTAATCCATGCAGAGGTATGCCGTTCAGGAATGCTGAAGCCCAATACGGGAGTGCAGGAGATATGGCATTAGTCCCGTACCGTAAGGAAGACCGAGAAAGTTATCCGCCAATAATTCTTGAAGGACAGGAAGTAAATTGTGTGGCCGATGAAGAATTAACCCCGCCGTATGAGGTACAGGGGACAGATGTAAGGAGGACATAAGACGTGGCAAAGAGTATAACGAGTGTAGCATGGGAAGGAACAAGTTTACCCTCAGGACTGAGTATAAATGCGACTACAGGAGTAATAAGCGGAACGCCCGGGGTACAGCCAGGAGATTACACTGCAACGGTGAAAGTAACGACAAATTATGGAACAGACAGCAAGAGCATAACGATAAAAGTGGCGATACCCGAAAGCTGGAAACCAGTAATAACAGCCAATCAGGTAGTGAACTGCACGGCAGATGAAGCGATGACAGCGTACACAGTACGTGGAACGAACGTAACGAAGACGGTGTGAGCTAATGCCGCCGAGAATAACAAGGGTAAGATGGAGTGCCTCAAATGTGCCGTTTGGAGTGAGTTTTAATGAGGCAACGGGCACGTTTTCCGGAACGCCAGAAGATACAGGAGAATATACAGTGCCAGTGAGAGTAGAGACGAATTATGGAACGGACACGAAAGACGTAGTAATGACAGTAGACCCTCCGAGTGGTTTAGTGTATGCAGTAGGTAGTTCATCTGAGATATGGAGTGGGAATGCTGAGGCTGATGCTAATGGTTTGAGAAAACTGAATATGCCTAATGTATCGCGTTTATTCGAGTTATCATCAATGATGAGCGTTCCTGGAATATATGGTTTTGGTGGAAAGACTGCAAGCGGGATGTATGTTTGTGGTGTAAGTTACGCAGACTTTGGACTTGATGAGAGTTTCGGAACAGCGACAACACCAAAGAAATTTCCTGTGGACAATGTAGCTGAAATGTATACATTGTTGTATTGGTATTCTTCAGCAGCTCAGTATGGGAATGTTTATAGGACATCGGGGAAAAAGTTGAGAGGAGTATTCAGTATTGGAACCGGTTCATATAGTTCGTATATCAAAATTACGGATGATGATGATGATATACAGGTAGCAACATTGCCTAAAACAGCTGGTTATTGTCATTTTATAGCAGGATTATCCCCAAACAATAAGAAAGAAATAATAGCTGTTGGAGTTGTAACTAAAAGGACGATAGAGCAGGAAAGGGAATTAAAGGCAGTATTTGGAGTTAGTTCGAGCAATGTTATTAATCCACTTTCCAGTAGAGAATATGCATGTTACTTGACAATAGATGGCGAATTGTATATCCAGGAATGTGTATCTGGCAGTACTCCCATGAGGGTTGGTGCAGATTTAGGGCAAATTAAAGATGTATGGTCTCTGGGTTATGGTTATCCACCCGATAATATGTATGTGGTTACAGGGAATAATAAACTATATGTGGGTAATAGCAGGACAGTAACTACAGAGGAGATTGCGGAAGTTGGAGATTTTACAGAAGTCGGTAATTTTAATGTAAAGAGACTTTCAGGATACAGAGACCTTTTAGGAGACTTAATATTTATGTTGACAGAAGATGGGAAGTTATACCACAAGGGGATAGCTGTATCTGGCGTGAGTGTATCGCATGATAGTTTTACGCAGATATTTCACAATTACAGCATACTAGATATGGTTTATATACCGAGGAGGAATACATTAGTGATGGTATTGGAGGAATGAAATGATGGGCAAATACTTTGAGTACGATGTAGCCAGCGGACGAATAATAAGTGAGATAACTTGTTCAATTCCCCCTGAAGTATCGGACGGACTTGCGCTTCTTGAGGTGAATGGGACAGCAGACATAGACACTACGCTATACGGAGTGCGAGACGGTGTACTTGTGAGGCTTTATGAGACGAATGAAGAACGTCTTGAACGTGAAAGGCTTAGGAGAGAAAATGCGGCTAGTGCGAGGCTTAGAATAAGCAGTATGACCGGAGAAATAGGACTTGCCCTTCTCGAGAATGATGAAGAAACAATAAAGAGACTTCGAGACGAATACCGAAGTCTGAAAGCGTATTTGTGATGTCTGTATGGGAAGAAGAGTTTGCGAGGGACTATGAGCGTCCGCGAGTGAACCGAGTAACAGTAGGATTTAGCGGAATAGACCCACCGCCCAAGGTAGGACGTGAAGACCTGGCCTCAGCATTGCAAGAATACTTTACGAGCCTGAACATAGGGATAGACGGCGGAGAAATTACCTAACCACAGAGATTAACAGGCAAATTCTAGATAAAGCCTTGTAATCTAAACCCATAAGAATAAACTAACAGGAGGAACAAAGAATCATGGCAACATTCAACAATAATGTAATGACGTTAAGCGGCCCAATTCAGCACAAGCGTGGAACATCAGCGGCATTAGCAGCTAGTAACTACGTACCTGCCGCCGGAGAAATCGTAATAGCGACAGACACCGGCGAAATGCGTTCAGGTGATGGAACGAACACTTGGGCAAACCTTCCGAGCTATGATGGAACGCAGATAGCCAATACCCTTACGGAGACGACAACCGGTAAGGCACTAGACGCGACACAGGGAAAGGCCCTGAATGACAGGCTTGGGACAGTAGAGGGAATAACGGGAATAGACTGCGGAGAAATCACAGCGGCCTAAAGCTTTGAAGTCAAGCAGCAGGGGAGTTCTTTAAGGGGCTTCCCTGCTTTTATTTTATGGAGGATACAATGGCAATAGAGAATGGAATATTAAGGCCATCAGGAGCTATACAGCTTAGAGGCGGAACATCAATAGCGTTAAGTACGGAAAATCCATTGTTGGCGAGGCGAGAAATAGTAGTAGAG
Source organism: uncultured Fretibacterium sp. (assembly GCA_937892105.1). The sequence goes on from CALAUZ010000216.1 coordinate 11,483, forward strand.
GTGGATACAGGGAAGATTAAGGCAGGGAACGGGACAGACTACTATAACGACTTGCCATATGCCGGAGGAGGTTCGGGCGGTAGCGTAGATTTTACGGAAACACAGCTTAGGCGATTGGGAATATTGCTTGAAGCCTTGTTCCCGAACGATACGGACGATATATACATACCATACATAAATGACAGCGACCCAGAAAATCCAATATTGTTGCCGTATACACCATTCCAGAACTTGCCGAAAGGGACACCACCAGATTGGGTGCAGGTGGATTTCCCGACAGGGTTCACGGCATACAGCGGAGTGCATAAGTGTGGTACGGGAGTTACGGGTATAAAGGCAAATCTTCCGATAGTATTACTTATAAGGACAATGTATTGCTAGTGCTTATGTTAAAAAGTACAACAAAAAGCACGGTAGATATGCCATCTTTATTGACAGCTTCAGAAACGAATAATATGTGGGAATCCTCTACTTCGAGCGGAAGGTATCTTGACTTTTTATTTGATAAGAAAATGAGCGGTCTTTACTATGTATCTGACGCAGGTGTTGTATGCACGTTTAGTGGCAGCACCAGTGCGAGTGCATTTAACTGTACGGTACTTTCCACAAGTGTATTAAGTGATTGCAATTCTCTCAGCTATTCAGAAGACCTAGATGTTATGCTTGCAGCTGGAGCGACGGGTAATGTGGTTGTAATGACATATGATAGCTCAAAAGTACAATATACCGGCAGTACTTCAAGCAAATACGAGATAGGAATATCCGTCAACCCTTCTAGTGCGGCGTGGTCTCCCGACGCATTGATATTCTGTGTAGCTGGAGCAGAAGGAACAGCGACCAGTCCAGATGGTGTAAGTTGGGAAACACATACAGGCAATGACGTTCCCAAGAACCTTATAGACCTTTCATATCGAAAAGATTTAGGTTGTTTATTTGCGCGCAGTCTGAATGATAAGCTGTTTTATGCTTCAGGAGACGGGGAGAACTGGGTAGCAGTGAATAGTACGCCAATCCCATTGGAGACAGTATCATGTGTGGATTATACGCCAGCGACAGGGATATACTGTGCAGTAGGAGGGACAGGAAAACAGGCCTGCTTCAGTAAGGATTTGACGACATGGGTATCAACGACGATAGCGAATGGAGGGGACATAGAGGCCGGAAGTGTGATATATATGCCATCGACGAGACGATATGTACTAATGCCGACATCAGGAAAATACTATTACACCTTCGACCCATCGGAATGGATAACGGACAGTGCAGAGACGCATAACGAAGTGCCATCAGATAAAAATCTAGGAGAGTTCACCGCTTCCATTTCATCAGCAATCCGAACCGGAACATTTGCTGGAATTTATCCAGGCGACTACTTTGACTTCACGAATGTAGCATACGAGTACCTTGACGAGAACGATGAGACGCAGAACGATACCTACAGTGGCCGACTGAGAGTGATGCATTTGGATTATCCGCAGAGTTGCGGTAAAACTAATTTCTCCCAGCATAGTGTTTTTGTAGTCCCAGACACCGCGATGTTCAGTGCGTGTATGAATGACACGGATACCACAGAAGGCGGCTATGTCGGCTCAAAGATGCGTACAAAGTATCTGAGGAGAGCGGAGGCAATATTCAAGGCATGTTTTGGAGCAGACCACGTTCTGACCTATCAAGAATATCTAGTGAATGAAGTAACAGACGGCAAGCCTTCAGGAGTAGAGTTGTGTAATTGCACTGCGGAATTAATGGACGAGAGAATGGTATTCGGCTCTTACCGGAAGGACGGTGGCACCCATAATAAAAGGATTGAACCTGAAGCGTCAATATTCCCACATATCCAATTAGCAGCATTCCAGCATAATCATGAATTAGCCAAGGATAGTAATTTCTACTGGGGGAGGAATGTCGCTTCGTGGGCGTATTTCGCTACTGTGTCCGCTTATGGTAATGCTAACAACGCTGTCCCCTCCATTGTCGGCGGCGTTCGCCCGTTTGCTTTTGTGAATTAATCGTTAATCTCGCTGGACTTGTTTCTGCGAGGCGATATATCGAGCAAGGAAAAATCAGTAAAATCTCCATCTTGTATAATAGTGTCAAATCACACTATCAGAGAAAGGGGAAAGATTATGCCAGAGATAACAAGGTTCTTCGGGATACTGATAACGATGTATTATAAAGAGCATATGCCGCCGCATTTTCATGCGTGGTATTCAGGACACAGAGCAGAGTTTGATTTTGAAGGAAATATCTTAGCAGGAGAAATGCCGTCTAAGCAGTCAAAGATGATAGCAGCATGGGCTGTAATGTATGCTGATGAACTAGCGTTAGCGTGGGAAGACTGCCGCACAGGCAATAATCCGCAGAAGATAAGGCCGTTAATGTAACCATGCCAAATCCTGAATGGGTAGTAAAAGCAGTAGAAGTCCGAGATAATTATATTTTGCGTCTTTGGTTTGAAGACGGAAGTATTAAAGACTTTGACTGCCATGAACTCTTAAACGACAGACCTTTTGAACCCTTGCAAGATAAGTTATTTTTCGCCAAAGCACACATTTTCGCAGATACAGTAGCATGGAGTGAAGATATAGATATAGCCCCTGAGTATCTCTACGAACACGGTAAGGACGTAAAGTAGTCCCCAAATCACATAAACGACAAAAAAAATCTTTTGGTTGGGAAGTTCTTAAAGAGCTTCTCATTTTTTGTATGTTCATTCAGAAAGGAGCAATTTATAGAATGGCTACAGACACAAAGAATTTCAAAGTTTCAGAGTTTGCCTGTCATTGCGGGTGCGGCTTTAACATCATTGACCAGCGCGTTATCAACATGTGCCAGACTATCAGGTACGCTCTCGGTGTTCCTGTGAAGGTCAATTCAGGCTGCAGGTGTGTCAAGCATAACGCAAAAGTCGGCGGAGTCAAAAACTCCAAGCATACTAAGGGTTTAGCTGCTGACCTGTCGTGCAGTCTGGGCGCGGTCAAAATGTTCGAGACTGTAAAGAAACTTCATGCTGATGGCAAACTTCATGACCTTGATTACTGCATTCGCTATAAGTCTTGGATACATATCGACTGTGGCGGTAAGCGTAAATGCCGCTGGGAGGTGAGAGCATGAATGAGATTGTTGAAGGCGTACATTACCTAGAAGAAGAAACGGAAACACTATTGGCTGTAGTGTCAATGGCTATGTTTGGCGGGTTGGTGAACTGGTTAAGGCAGAAAGGGCCTCGAAAGTTCTCCAGGCTTATTGTCATTGTATGTACTGCCGCTTTCGCTGGGCTTATCGCTTATTACGTTACCAGTGCGATGGGCTTTAATTCTCAGTATCAATGCGCGTTCTCTGGAGTAGCTGGATATGGAGGCGGAACGTTGCTTGACGAAGCGGTGAAGAGAATGAAGGGATTAATCCATAAAGGAGAAAGCCGTAATGACCGCTGAAGAATGGCTAAGGTGGTATGAAGACCGTACAGGGTGCAAAGACCTCGAATTATCGCCCAATGAGCAGATATTCTTTCACCCTGAACACGGATTTATCACATTTTTCACGCATGATGACGTATTGGAGCTACATCATATGTGTGGGAACGGCAAGCAATGGCAGAAGTTAGTAGTTGAAGTCATGAAAGATTACGGCCTCAAGAAGTTACGAGCATTCACAAGGCGTAACCCTAAAGCGTGGTCGCGCAAGTATGGAGGACATATTCGCGGATACTACATGGAGGCTGATATAGAAGAACTGAAGGAGGCAGACGATGGGAAGCGGAGGAACGAAGACCCAGCAAATATCGAAGAGAGGGCCAGAACCCGAACAACTGACGAATTTACGACTAGGGTTGTATAACAAGATAATGCCAGGACTGGAAAGCTATAGCGGAGAGGATTGGAATACAGCGAGGAATATAGCGAATAATGCCTTGAGCCAGCAGAGTAATCTTATCTCACAAGTGCCCACAGCATTGACGAGAGGGAACGAGATAGCGAATGAGATGGGTAGTATAGCGAGGACAGGCAATATTCCCTCCGGAGTAATGGACAAGTTAAATGCCAGTGTGAACAGCGGGCTTCAGTCGAGTATGGGAAGTATGTTGAACAGTCTTGCCAATCGAGGAGTGTTGAACAGCTCGGTAACATCTCAGGGAGTGAATAATCTGACGCAAGCGGCAGCTGACGCATATAATCGGAACTACTTAAACGCCTATAACGCGGTCTTAGGAGGGTTAGGGAGTGCAATGCAGGGACAGCAGTCGAATACAGGAGCATTACTATCAGGGATAAACGCGCTTGGAAATATCCCCTCACAGGCGTATGAGGGAGTAGGGGCGCAGTTAATGCCGGCGTTCAACCTATGGAGAGCGTGGCAGAACAGCTACGATAATCGTGAAGACTACGACACGATAGTGAAACAGGGGAAATGACATTATGGCAGTGATAATGCAGAAAGGCGGAGGAGGTCTTCTGGGAAATCTTGGAACTCTTGCGACATTGGGAGGAACGATAATACCTGGAATGCAGTGGCTTACCCCGCTAGGATTAGGAATGAACGCCGTGAATGGAATGATGAACGGTTCGGGAGTAGACGCGAATACCGCTGGGGCGATACTGAATGGAGTAATAAATGGTTCATGGCTGAACCCTGCGTCAGGGAGTATAGCGAAGGTGAGCAATGCAGTATCTAAGGCGGCAAACGGAATTACACCAATGAAAAGCGATAGAGAGTTAATGAGAACGTGGAACATATATAACAGATAAAGGTTGGTATAAGGAATGGCAGTATATATTCAACAATATAACCCCTGGCGAGAACAGTTAGCAGTAAACGTATTGGGAGGACTTCTGAACGATTGGAGGCAAAGGGAGGCTAACAAGAAGGCAAATGCGTTCAGCGGACAGTTAGGACAGGATATAGCGGCATTAAGGGGAGGACAGCAGGGAAGTTTTCTCATGCAACAGCCTGCGCCAGAAGGATACAATGCGGACGGCTGGTCAAGGGCATTTCACCAGACAGGCAGCCCGCTAACCCAATTCGACATTGGAACGGCAGGAGCTATGCCAAAGCAGAATACGCCAGCGGAACAGAACCTTTTGAATGCGTCCGACATCTATAATCTAGCGTCCAATCTGAGGTCGAGTAAACGCTTCTCAGGAATGACCCCACAGACGTTGAACGAGCTGATAACACCGTATATACAGATGAACGAGCAAACGAGGCAGGAGCAGAGGCGTAAGGATTTAGTGAATGCGTATATGAATGCAGGGGACGCAAAAGGGAAGCTAGACCAGCTTATCGGAGGAGCGTTACAGGGTGATGTTCCACAGTGGGTATTGTCGAGCGGGCAGGACAGGTATAAGTATGATAATCCGTACTGGCAGATGTATAGTCATAACAGTGGCCCAAGTACGAGTTATGAGGCATTCAATCCCTTAACTGGAGAAGGGAAGACGATAGCTGAGTTTGTGAATGGAATGACCCCCGCGCAGGAAGCGGCGAATAACCTGAACTTGAGACAGTTGGGGGTGCAGACGGCACAGAATAATGCGGAACTTCAACTAAGACGAGAGCAGATGGCCTCAGAGAATGCGTATAGGAATGCTGTACTTCAGCAGAACAGTCAGCGTAAGTTAGCACATATAGTACGTGGCGATGATGGACTTCAGTACAAGATATATTCAGATGGTAGCAAAGAAGCTCTAAATCCAGGAAGTGTAGCATTAACACAGATGGATACGCAGAGAATAACATTTCTTGAAAACAAGAGGAAAAATCTTACAGACCGTCTTAACGGATTAATGAAAGCTAGGAGTGAGGAGCAGAAGAATATATCAGGCGGAGTGGCAGGAGTATATAACGAGTCAGACCTAGACGGCCAGTCGCACACATCAGCACGCCTTGAAGCGATAGATATGGAAATAGCACAGACACAAGGAGAAATCCAACAGACAGATAATGATATAAACGGCATATATGAGGGTCGAATAAGACAGTCCCAGCCAGTACAATCTCAGAGCCAGCCTGTATCTGGTTCAAGCGGTATACGTGTAGGACAGGGTATGGACATAGGAGCTAACATGATAAGCCACACGAATAATGGAGCGATAACGACACACTTTGGTGCTTCCAGAACAAAGAAGGACGGCACAAAATATGGTCATGCTGGTACTGATTATCCATCTCCGAAGGGTACACCAATATTGCTTGACGATGTAGGGACGTTGATGACAGTAACTAAGGTAACAAATGACCCTGATGGTTATGGTAACTACGTAGACCTTGAGGGAGTTTTGACAGATGAGAACGGTAAGCAGCATAAAATTGGTATGAGATTTGCTCACATGGGTAATGGTACGGTGAAAGTGGCACGAGGTCAGCAGCTAAAATTCGGCGACCAAATTGGGGCAGTAGGGAACACTGGAAATTCGCGAGGAAAAAATGGAGGCTATCACCTTCACCTAGAGACAACGATAGATGGAGTACGGAAGGACCCTACGAAGTTCAAGGAGCTAATATCACCATATATACAGCATACAAAGACATTAAAGCCTGCGCAAAAAAATGTTCCTGTATCCAGCGGAAATGATGAAATAGTGTATACACATTCAAATGGTAAGACAATAACACGCAAAAGATATAACGAACTAATAAAGGGAGCTGAAGCTGGTACGTTAAGTTCAGGTGCTAGGACAAAGGCAGAAGTTGACGCTGCATTAAAGGAGGCAGGTTATAGTACTGCAAGCCGTAGTGATATAAGACCCGTAAGCCCTAATGTAATTTCATTAGGTAGTCAGGACGTAAATCCCATAAGTCAAGATATGACACAAATGAATAGCGATATACATGCAAGTATAGACCAACTAGATGGAGAAAATAATGCGTCATGGGGAATATATCAGCGACCTTATGATTTCGGAACACCATTTGATGAATATTTGAACAGGAGAAACAGCGTATGGCAAATATAGAACAAGACATAGAAAGATTAGACGCACAGGAAAGAAAAGACAATAACCCTCTGGCTTCGGTCAGGGGGTTAAATATTGAACAGGACATACATGCGCTAGAGAACCGAGAACTTCACAAACCGTCAATATCGCTGCACCCTAACACGCAACAACTTGAAGGACTAAACGGCCCGTTAAGATACTTGTCTGATTGGAGTATAGGTGAGGCTAATACACTATATACAGGGCTTCCTAATCTTACGGCAGAGTATATATTAGCTCCATTAGGGCAAGCCTCAGAAAGTCTCTTGGGCGGAGAAAGTATGTTCTCTCGCGGAGCTAAGAATGTATTTGACTGGACAGCAGATAAAAAGAATATATTTAATAACGCATTTAGCACTGTAACTGGTGGTAATCCAGATGAGTGGGATAACCGTTTTCATGGAGCAGGAACAAGTGCTGGCTATTATCTTACCGGATTAGGGGTAGGTGGCCTAGCTCAAGGATTATGGCATTTGGCTCCTGCGGTTGCTACGGGTATAAGCTACCTTGCGAGCAGTGCTCTTGAAGCTCTAACTGAGGGTGGAAACGTAGCCAGCGATTTATACGCACAAGATAAGACGCGATACAATGACGCATACTTAGGCGGATTATACAGTCTGAGAGGAAATCTTCCATTTGATGCCATTCAAGGAGTTGGGGAAGGTATACTGAGTGCTGGACTTGATAAGTTAATACCAGGTTCAGGGCTTCTCGCTAATTATGCTAGAGGATTAATCACTGAAGAGACAAACGAACTTCTGCAAGAAACTAGACAGCAGGCAGTTGAAGAAGCAGTAAAGAAAACGTTTGCCAGTGGAGATATGTCGCTTGAGAATTTCAATAAAAACCTCTCTAATGAAATGGGTAATTTCGGGCAACACTTCAATGATGTAGCCGCTGATACAGCATGGTCTACGTTAATTACTCATACATTGCTTTATCCTCTCGGCAGTCGCGGTGGTACTACTGGGCACAGCAATACCTTAACAGACGAACAGGCCGACCAGCTCAATGACGTATTCCGCGATAATGACAGAAACGAGGAGTTTGAGAAGCTAAAACAGGAACGTGATAACCTTCAGTCCCAGATAAACAGTGTAATCTCACAGCCTTATCCTGAAGATATAGAAGGTCAGCTAGAAATAGTCCAGAAACTCAGCAACATGGAAGACCAAATGCATCATCTCGATGATACTGTCGAGAATTTCTGGGATAACACTGGGATAATAACGAACCCTGTCCAGGACGATGATATGGACTTGTTCCCTGACCGTGAAGAACTTTCCACTACGCCAGTATCACATAGCAACTTTGATAGCCTCTTTGATACACTTGATAATATCTTGCCTGATGTACAACAGCCTACAAACACAGACAATAACACCATTCAGGACGACATGCCAGAGGATTTTGTCTCAGATATCGAAGAAGAACAAGATACGCAAAATGTTCCCATAGTCTTACCTCTCAGGGGGACGCAGGAGACATCGCAAAATAGCAGTCCTGCAATTCAGAATGTACAAGGTAATGAATATCCTTCAGGAAACACCGCCCGCGTTCGTACCATTAACGGTACAGAGGCAGATATACGCTACAGGATAGTAGACGCAGACAATCTCATTGTATCTACGAATGAAACTGGAGAGGCAAACCCAAATTACCCACAGGAATTACAGCCTAGACAGAGAAACAGAGAGGCAAGTCATGAGCAGATAGCTAGAATGTCAGATAATATTGACCCTGAACTTCTAGCGGAAAACAGGCTTGCGTCAGACGGCGCACCCATAATCGGTAATGATAACGTTGTCGAGAGCGGAAACGGCAGAGTTATGGCACTTCGCAGAGCTTACAGATACGGTAGAGCTGAGAATTATCGTACCTGGTTAAGGGATAATGTTTCTCGCTTCGGACTAAATGCTGAGGATATCAAGGGTATGAAGAAACCTATACTCGTTCGCGAAAGAATAAGTGATGTAGACAGAGTTACTTTCACCAGAGAGGCTAATGAGAGCAGTACATCTCAAATGTCCATGACAGAACATGCCATGAACGATGCTCAGAGAATAACTCCTGAGATGCTGACACTCTTTGACCCTGATAAATCACTTCCAGCAAACCATGAGTTTATACAGGCGTTTTCAGGAATAATCCCTCAGTCCGAACGTGGAGACTTTATACAGAAAGACGGCAGAATATCCAAATCCGGTCTTGACAGGATACAGAATGCGTTAATGGCAAAAGCCTATAACGATACAGGGATACTCAATCGTTTGAATGAAGTGTACGATGACGATATTAAGAATGTCAGCAACGCCCTTTTACAGGCCGCGCCTAAAATGGCATCCTTCGAGAACGGCGGCTATAATCCAGATATCTCCATCAGTCAGGATATTGTAGAGGCTGTCCATACCCTAGCGAAATTACGACAAGATGGCGAAAGTGTGGCTGATTATATCGCTCAGATAAAAATGTTCGGAGAGATTTCTGACGAGGCTAAAAAGCTGTTACAGTTCTTCGACAAAAATAAGAGGAGCGCAAAACGTATCTCCAGAGTGTTAATACATTACGCTGATAGTGCCATGAATGAGGCAAAACAAGGTCAGTATCTAATGTTTGATGATAGCGCAAGGGACAAAGGCCAGATACTTGATGAAGCTATACGTTATGCAGAGAATGACGACACCGAAAGCTACAACCAGACAGCACTCCCTAAAGAGATGGATATGGCAGGCTCTTTTACCACCAACACTAATGGAACGTCTCATACTTTCACTGTTATGCCTGGCGAGTTTAGTACCTCATATCCTGAGCATAAGCAGTATTTTGGGCGTTATTTCGACATCAAGGACGGTAATAACAGAGTTATTGCTCGATGGTCGCCTTATACCGGTAAACTTCAGATGGCTGACAACAACGCTTCTCCTAACCTCAAATCTCAGATTGCAGAACAACTGAAACAACATCGCAGAGATTACCTTCGTAACGCCGGCTTCCTTGACGAGGACGGCAAACTCGTGAATGACGGCAATAACGAATACAGGCGTAATTACAGAAACAGAGATGATACCACTCCAAAGGGAAAAAGCATTCACCCTGACAACCTGAACATCGAGGGAAGACCTGAACGCAAGGATAATCGCTCTTTATGGAGACGCTTCGAGGATAACCGCTCGGAGAAAAAAGCCTTTAAGCATTTGAGACGAAAGGTACAAGGCACTATACAGGAGCAACTTCAGAAAATAGCTGAACAGCAGGAACTTGACGGACGGCGAGAACAGAAACTCAGCAGGGAGAGAGATGGCAAAACTTATACAGGCTCTCTTACTCTATCAGTTGAAGACAAGGCAAGAATTGCTCGTAATGTTAATACATTCGCTAGTGAGTATAGCCTTCTTGCGGCTACAAGACTTAATGCTTCTGCTCATATCGCTGGTATGCCCGTCAACCAGTTGGCTAAATTATGGAATTTGAAATTTCAAGCTGACATCGACGAGAACACAGACACAAGAGGGTGGACTGATTTTAAGAACGCAGAATATAATAACGACGGCTCACTTAAAAAATCGCCGGAAACCATAATTCATCTCACAAAATCTGCTGACCCCAGCACCACCATTCATGAACTCGCTCATGTCTTCCTTAAAGATTTTCAGGACTTAATCGCTACTGTTTCTGATTTACCAGCAGATGTCAGACAAGACTGGCTCACGCTATCTAAATGGCTCGGAATTAGCGATATTGACCCTAAATCTACAAGAGTAACTCGCAACAATGAACAGAATGAACGTTGGAATAACGCTCACGAAAAATTTGCTGTCGCTTTCGAGCAGTATTGCAGAACGGGTAAAGCTCCTACTTCCGCCCTCAGAAGTGCTTTTGAACGGTTCAGAGTTTGGCTGCGTAATATTTATACCTCCATAAGGGATATGAAGTATAGAGGCTCGGACGGCAAAGACCATGATGTTGAAGTTTCTACTCAGATTAAGGCCGTTTTCGACAGAATGTTATGTTCCGATGTTCCCTTTATTCCCAGCTCTGAGAGTATGAATGCAAGATGGTCAAGGGCAGGTCTTCAGGGACATGATGAAGGTCCTTACAAGCAGGAAGCTAAAAACAAGAATGATGCTCAGTCTCATAATATGCAAGCAAACGGGACGGAGCGTAATGGAGAAAATGAACAGCACAAATTAAGTCTTAATCTACCTTTTAACCCTAACGAATTGAGAACTGAAGCTGGACATACTATCGAGGAAGCTGCAATTAGTGAAATGATTGTTACTCCTGAAGGCTCGCTCGATTTGGGCTATATCCCTGAAAATCTCGCAGAGTTCCCAGCAGGAAGTATAAGAGCTAATGCTGGCTCAGTAAAACATGCGGAAAACAGGCATGGGGAACAAATCAGAGGTATGGGTTATGATAATGCCAAAGAGTTGTTGCTTGATGTCGTAAACAACTACACTCAGATTAGGCGCGGTAATGGTAAAGCTCTTTTGCTTTCTGTTCAGGGAAATGCTAGTCATAGTGCTATGGGCGTGGTTGAACTTGTTGATGATAATGGCGTTTATAGGGTTAAAACATTACGCGTTACTCGGGACAGATACTTAAAGAATAAAGAGTTACTCTTCACGAGGAGCGAACCCAACGCTATCGGCCCTGACACCGACCTGACTTTCTCCTCCGAACATAATCATAGTCAGGGAAAGTCCGAACTTTACGCACGTCAGTCGGGTAACTCATCACAGAGTGTAACCTCTGAAGGATACAACGTCAACATCTCCAACACTGAAAGCTATAACCAGATTTTAGGTATTGGCGGTGCCCGTAGACTTGACGAGGCTGAAGGCGTTACTACTCGCATGGATAACCTTAAAATTGCACGTAAGATGGAACGAAAAGGACTTTCTGTCAGGAAAATGTGGCTTGCTACGGGCTGGATGAGAGGCAGGGATAATAAGTGGCGGTACGAAATTCAGGACGGCAATATCATTCGCGGAAAACTCAATGAGCTTCATAAGCTTAACAGAGAGTTAGAAAAATTCAACGACATCATAAGAAGTCAAGTGGAAATTAACCCAAACACTCTCATCAAAGATATTTTCACTCCCGAACAAATCTCTCGCTACAACGAGATTGAAAAACTACCTGACGTTCATCTGCATGACGTTTTCAACTCTCCGCAACTCTTTGAGGCTTATCCTGACTTGCGCAATATCAAAATCTGGATTAATAACTATACTGATGATGACAGTTCCGCTGTCTATTACAGTGATGTTGACGCTATCAGTATTAACGGCTCGGACGAAATATTCAACAATTCTAGGGAGCTTCGGCGTACTCTTATCCATGAGATACAGCACGCCATTCAAGTTCGAGAGGGCTTCGCTGGCGGCTCGTATTATTCTCTGGGAAAAGATAGTTCATACAAAAAATTCATGGGGAAATTCCACTCCATAATGCAGAAACTTGACCCTGATACCGCTTCTCGCGTTTCAGATGCTCTTTATGAAACAATTAACAGCGATGATGATACTCAACTTCAGGCTATCTTGCAGTCTTTCTCCGCTAAAGAGCTTAAAGCATACCATGACGCAATGAACGCCTTAAACAAGGCTAATGACAGAGGCAATGTCTTGTTCTCTAAGTATATGAGGCACTCTGGCGAAACTGAAGCACGTAATTCAGAAACTCGCTCAAATTGGGGCAATAAGAGAAGACGTAATACCACTCTCGACAAAACTGAAGATGTACCTCGTTCAGAACAGATTGTCGGCAAACTTCAGCGAAAACAGTCCAGCAATACTAACGAACACTATAACCAGATTATTGGCGTTAAGGGGGCTGAAAAACTCGACAAGAAAAACGGTAATACTTGGCTGCTCGATAACTTAGACATCGCCCAGAAAATGATGAATAACGGTAATGACGCTAAGACTATACGCCTCGCTACTGGTTGGGAGTTAGCTCAAGATGATAAATGGCGGTATGAAATTCAGGACGGCAATATCGACATTGAAAACCTATGGCAGGTCTTCCAGAATAATAACGAGGAACTGCCCTTCTCCTTGACGCTCAAGCAGCTTTACAACAACTCTGACCTTTTCAACGCATACCCTGAACTAACAGATTTAACCGTTGAGTTCAAGAATGGTCTAAACCACAATGAGGCTAGAGGTGCTTACTTCCACAGCGATGACAAGAAAAAAAGACGTATTGAGATTAACGCTATGAGAGGCCTGGACGGCATTCAATCTACCCTCATTCACGAGATACAACATGCTGTCCAATACATTGAAGGCTTCGCTGAAGGAGGACACGGAACTGATGCTCTCATTCAGGGCGATACCCCAACTAATATCGGCAGAAAACAGTTACAGGCACGTTTAGATTTCGCTGGTGATAACGTCAAGAAGGCTGCTGATTTGTACTCCAAAGGGTTAGAAAGAAAAGCTGAGAAAATCGCTGCTTCCTTCTCTCGTAAAGAAATGGCCTCATGGAATGCCGTCAAAAATATGATTGATAATCTGGGGTGGAATATGCACAGGTTTGACCCTTACTACTACTTAGGCGGCGAAACTGAAGCCAGGAACGTTCAGGCAAGAGAACCTTTCTCTCCAGAAAAAAGAAGAAATACTCTCCTTTCTGATACTCAGGATAACGATGATTGGCTTATTCACAGAAATGGTTACAATGAGAATTTCGACATCGTAGAGAGCTACAATCAACATATACATAACTTGAAGAATAAGTACTCGGACACCCTCAACAGCTCTAATCCTGCCGATATTAATTCCCGCAACATCTTCTCTAACAATAAGGGCTTCATCTCTCCTGAGACTATCGAGAAATACAGGCAGAAAGCAACTCAACAGGTTACTCACGCTACAGGACATATTATTTTGGGCAACCGCTTTAGCCTTAAACATGTCGGTACAGGGGAAGGCGGTGATATGCGCGGATATGGTATCTACTTCGAGGAAAATCCTATCGTCGCCCAACACTACAGAAAATACGGCATTCCTAACTTTGGAAACGGTACTCTACATGTCGCCACTAATGATGGTCTTACTTTCTCTGCTGAGGATAAAGACAGTTGGGATAATTCTCCAGACGAAACTACAAGAATGCTTCTCAATTACATTCAGGGAATAGCTAATAAAAAGCCGGATTTACTGTGGAAAGATATTCTGCCCATTCTCAAAAACGCTTTGTCTTTACACATGGCGGCTCTAAAAACATCGCAACATGAGGGAGAAACTCTATCCAGAGACGAAAAACGTACTCTGGCTTTATTGCCTGATGTCCTGAAGAAGGCTGAGAACATCAAAGACGTTTATTACACTCAGGATAAGAACTCTGGCAGAAAAGGCAATATCTATAACGTCAGCATTCCTGCTAATGAGTTCCTGCTCAACTGGGACGCTTCTATTGATGAACAGCCTGAACACGTGAAAAACGCTATACGCAAAATTCAGCAGGCCGCTGATAATATCCTTAACAGGATTTTCCGTGATGAACTCATTGATGAAGAGGAGAAAGACGACTTATCCTCCGATTTATGGCATTCTGAAAATGGCGGCGAATTATACACTAATATCGTCTACATCTTCAACAATCTCGATGAAGATACCTCTAGGCAGGCTACTTCCGCTCTGTTCCTCAAATTCGGCGTTCCTGGCCTGCGCTATTGGGACGGACTTAGTGAAGAAGCTATCTACTCAAAGTATGACGAATATCGTAAGAATAATCCTCTCTCTAACGGCAGAAAGGCTTTCTCTAACGCTACTATTAACGGCCTGGAGGTTTCAAACGATAAAGGGTACTGGAGCAATCTACCTGACGATACCTTCAGGAATGTACTTCAGGATATTGAGAGTGCCTTATCCTTTAAGGACAGCCCTGCTTTTCTGGAAGTCAAAGATAATTTACTTCGCGAGTATCAGGCAGAAATAGAACACGCTAAAGAGCTGTATTCCTACGACCAAAAGCCTGGCGATGAGTTCTCATGGTTCTCTCCGGAAGAAGCTAAGGAACGTATGCAGCATGAAATTGAACGTGCTAAATCCAAAATTGAAGCTCTGCGCTCCATTACTTCCTTCACTTTTCACCCTGAGATTATGCGCGAACCTTATAGCCCTTTCTCTATGTTTGCTGATGAAGGTACTAGAGATTTCGTCATTTGGGACGAAGACTTGCTGCATATCATGGGCCTTACTCAGGACAGCGAAAAAGAAGCCGTAGAGTACTTCGACAATTACAGGAAAGAACAACCAGATAGCTTTATCTCTGAAGACAGTGATAGACTCGCTCGGAAGTCTTTTGACAATAATGGAGAAAGGCAAATCAGCTTGAACAACGATAATGGCGATAATGGCAAAAAATCAGACAATAAATCCTTCCTTCAGCCTGAGACGCTCGAACGCTATGAACAGCTCATGCATCACGGCACAAGCAATATCCTCAGCGGCAATAGATTTGACCTGCGCTATGTCGGGTCAGGGGAAGGTAATCAGATGTTCGGATACGGCATATATCTCGCCGAAAATCCTGATGTCGCCGAATACTACAAGGGGGAAAATTTCAACAATGGTTCTCGATACATCGTTGACGGGCCGGAAAATGATACTCTCCTTGACTGGGACGCTCAAATGTATGAACAACCTACTTATGTCTTTGACGCTCTCAAAAACAGCGGCTTGTTCATCGACGATGGCTTCTGGTATTTGGACGATTTTGAAACAGGAAAGAAGTTTTATCACAGATTAGGAGACCTTCTCAGAAGTGAGATACAGCACCGTTATGACTACAACATACCAGAAAATGTCGAACCTAGAGATTTCCTCGCTTCAAAGAAACTTAACCAGCTCGGTATTCATGGCCTGCGTTACTTAGACGGCTTCAGCAGAACTAAAGGTAAAGGCTCTCATAACTTCGTCATTTGGAATACTGATACACTTAAAGTCTTGGGCATCTCTCCAGATAGCAATACTGACGCTATAGAATACTTCACCGCAGAGGATTACCATAATGCACAGCTTGACAGCCTCGACAACAACAGCGATGTTTATGACTATTCTCACAGGGACGAGAACTTCAGGCTTGACGATTTATACAACTCACACCTCGATGAAGTGGAAGATGATGGCTTTGAAAGTTATCGGCAGTCGCAGAAAAACGATGACAAAAATGAACTCACTCAATACACACCAGAGGAACAACTAAAGGCTATACAGAAGAAGTATAAAGGCTCTCCTCAGTGGTTGAAAGCTCCTAACGGAAAACAGACTAACCTTTCTCAAAAACAATGGGTACAGGTTAGAACTGCTAACTTCAAAAATTGGTTCGGCGATTGGGAGAATGAACCTCAAAATTCCAGTAAGGTTCTTGATGAAAACGGTGAACCTCTTATCGTCTATCATGGTACTCTCAAGAATAATCGCTTTGAGGTCTTCAATACAAGCCCTGTCGGTGCCCACTTTGGGACTAAAAACGTTGCTCTCGACAGAATTGCCTACTCTCTAGGCTTTCAGGGCAGAGATGATAATTCCTTCGATTACCGTTCTTCAGGCAAGATTTTTCAGTGCTTCCTCAATATTAGAAATCCTATGTCAACTTCCGATAACTCTGACTGGAAGTCCGTCATTCAGTACGCTCAGTCTCGTGGTCATGACGGTATCATCTACGATAACGATTTTGAGGATAAGGGCAACAAGAGCTTCATCATCTTCAATCCTAATCAGGTTAAGTCCTCCAACAAGAATAACGGTGAGTTTTCGTCTGCTCATGACGAAATATACCAACAGGTCGCTAAACTTCAGGACAATCCTATACTGGAGAAATACTCTCAGCAACATATCTTCAATAATCCTGACACTGAAGCCGCTTACAGACGCTCTCAGAAGTCGCATAAAGAACCTTCTGTCATGGACAATATAAAGAAATCCATTCATGAGCTGGGACATGGCTTTAAAGGCGACTTCCCTCTACTCGCTAAGGATAAAGACTTTACTGCTGCCAGAGAAATATTACGCATTATGAACCGTAATTCTAACGCTAAGACACATGCAACTATGGTTTCTCTATATGACAGCCTGCACGGCCTTAACTCGGAACAGTTCGATATCTTCTCCAGGCTCATGTTACTTAATAACATCAGGAACTTTGCCATCGCTAACCCTGCTTCTAGGGATAACCTGCCTATGGGCTATAACTCCCAATCTCTCGTTGCTGATTACAACAAGTTTCTCGCCCTCGCTAAAAATGATAAGGCTATCATAAACGCTATTCAGGCCGAACATAGCAACAACAAAAAGGCAAGGCAGGATTTAATCGACCTCGCTAACAAATTAGGCTTCAGGTCTCTAGCTAAACGCTTACTGTCTAATGACTTATTCCTCGTTCAATATTCTGACCTACTCAGCGGTAATGACTTCAACACTAACTACATCATCGCTACTGCTGATTTGCGGACATCTTTCCTTCAGGATTTGGAGAGGCTACAAGCTGTTCAGAAGTTGAAGGTAAACTACGACAAGAAAAATGAACTCCTCAAAAAATACGGTAATGATTGGAAACTC
>CALAUZ010000217.1 GCA_937892105.1 uncultured Fretibacterium sp.
GGCATAGAGCTCTTCTCATTCTACAGAATTGGAGGATTTACTATGTCTACTCACAGAGCAGACAAACACGGTTATTATTTAAGCATTGCAGAAGCAGTCCTAGCACGCTCAACATGTCTCAGACGGACATATGGAGCAGTCATCGTTAAAGACGACGAGATTATAAGCACTGGCTACAATGGCTCGCCGAGAGGACTTCCGAATTGCTGTGATCTTGGTTACTGTTTTCGAGAGCATGAACAGATTCCGCATGGGGAAAGATATGAGGCGTGTAAATCAGTTCACGCGGAAACGAATGCCATAATTTCAGCTTCAAGGAAGGATATGATCGGAGCGACGCTTTATTTAGCTGGCAAGGAAGCTGACGGAAGCACTATCTACTACGCTGAACCTTGCTTAATGTGTCGGCGACTTATCATCAACGCTGGAATAGAACGAGTCATTTCAAGAGCACCAGAAGGCGGACTGATGATTCTAAATGTTAATGATTTGAGGTGGTGATAAGTTCATGCAGAGTGATAAGAACGATAAGAATGAATTTGAAGCAGTTAATACAGTTGAAGCAACTGAAGCTATTGAGGGAAATAAAACATCTGATTTGCAAGGTTTGAAGTCAATAGCCGATCTACCAGATGTTCAAAACAGTGTCCGAGACTCAGGTACTACATTCCTTTTTGGACAATCTACAAGCGGTGAGAAAGTCGATGAGAAAACTGCTATGCAGATTGCAACAGTTTATGCCTGTGTTCGTCTGCTTGCGGAGTCTGTTGCACAGCTTCCATTGCATTTATATAGAGTTACAGGTGACGGGAAAGAGAAAGCAATCGATCACCCTTTATATAGAATTCTCAACAGACAGACAAATCCTGAAATGACAAGCTTCAGTTTCAGAGAAACGATGATGACGCATTTGTTACTGTGGGGAAATGCTTATGCACAAATTATCAGAGATGGTAAGAATGGTGTGCTTGGGTTATATCCATTACTTCCTGAGAATGTTGAAGTAGACAGGGACGAGAGCGGAAAGATTTTTTATATTTATCACGCTTACACTAATGAAGTTCCCGGCGAAAACAACAAAGACATCTATTTCCGTAGAGAAGAAATGTTGCATATACCAGGGCTTGGCTTCAACGGGCTGGTTGGTTTTTCCCCAATAGCGATGATGAAAAACTGTTTAGGTGCTGCAATGGCTGTTGAGAAGTACGGCAGTCTGTTCTTCAGGAATGGAGCGCAGCCGATTGGTGTTCTATCTCATCCGATGTCATTGAAGAATCCTGATCGTATTAGGGAAGATTGGAAGAGAATTTACGGTTCAAATAACGCTCATAATGTCGCAATTTTAGAAGAGGGCATGTCCTATAAACCGATTAGTTTACCACCTGAAGATTCACAGTTCCTAAGCACTCGTGAATTTGATGTGGAAGAGATTTGTAGGATATTTAGAGTGCCGCCTCACTTGGTTCAGGATTTGAAGCGCAGTACGTTCAACAATATAGAGCATCAGGGAATTTCTTATGTTCAATATACACTAATGCCTTGGCTTGAGCGTTTTGAGCAGGCTATTATCAAAGACATTCTCATTGAATCCGAACAAGATGAATATTTCCCTAAGTTCAATGTAGATGGTCTGCTGAGAGGCGATTATGAAAGCCGTATGAGAGGCTATGCTATCGGATTTACTAATGGCTTTCTTTCACCAAATGACATCAGGCGACTTGAGAATATGGATCCCATTCCTGACGAACTTGGAGGTAACGTATATGTGGCTAATGGTTCGTATGTTTTGCTTAAGGATATAGGGATTGCCTATGCCAACAGAATACAGCAATCGCAACAAGCTACGTCAGATATACAGTCAGAATCGCAATCTTCTCAGAAGCAAGAAGAGCAAGTAGCCCAAAAGGAACAGCAAGAAACCAAGCCCAAAGAAAGCAAACAACACACTGAACGCAAAAAACAGCGTAAAACAGAGAGGAAAGGGAACAGCTAATAATGAAAGCAATGGTAGTTTACGGCTGTCCGTGCGCCGGAGAGAGTACGTATGTGATCAACCATGCCGGAGATAATGATGTCATCTACGATTACGATGCAATTCTCTTAGCCTCAACAACGAGAAAAAAGCATTTAGTTGACCGACATGCATCGCATTTCGTGATTCTCAATCTCAGAAAATCCATTGTGGATAATGCAAAGACTGAAAGAGCGATTAACCGCATGTGGCTTCTATGCCGCTGGCCAACGGACACGATAAAAGAGATTCTGAATGGCGTTGACAGCGAGGAAATCTTCATCGAAGCTACAAAGGAAGAATGCTACGCAAGACTTGAAGCTGATGACACAAGGCCAGATAAGGATCAGTGGCGTGCTTTGATTGATGAATGGTTCAACACATATGGCAAGCATGACAACAACGACAGCAACAAAGACAACAATAACAATTTGCAGGGAACGCAACAAGTAAGAAAGGAAGATTACATGACCAACGACAAATTTTGGAATTTCGTAAAGAACGAAGCAGGTGAACGTACGCTCCGTTTAGAAGGTCCAATTGATAGCGATAATCTCTGGGGAGATTCCGTTACGCCACAAATGTTCAGAGATGAACTGGAAGCTGAAGACGGAGATATAACGGTCTGGATCAATAGTCCTGGCGGTTCAATATTCGCTGCTGCAGAAATATACACAATGCTTTGTGATTACAACAGCAAAAGAGGCAAAGTTACAGTGAAGATTGATGCTATTGCGGCTTCGGCAGCGTCCGTAGTAGCTATGGCTGGAGAGAGAGTTTTGATGAGTCCAGTCGCAATGTTGGTAGTCCACGATCCCATGACAATAGCTATGGGTAATGTCTCTGACATGGAGAAAGTGATCACGACATTGAACGAAATAAAGGAGAGCATCATCAACGCCTATCAGAAGAAGACGGGGTTAAGCCGTAATAAGATCAGCAAGTTGATGTCTGACGAAACTTGGCTCAATGCAAAAAAGGCGGTTGAGTTGGGATTCGCTGACGAGATTTTGTTCTCAACCGATGCTAATCAGTCAGATGATGCCGAGAAATCAACAGATAACTCGCCAGACAAAGTGAATGGAAGTGAAGATACGGGAATATCACTTGAAGGAGGTGGTGAAAAAAGTGCGGCAAACACAAGGAACTCGCAGAACGTACAGCACACATCAGCATTGTGGACATCGGAATGGCAGCCTTACTCCTCAAGAGCTATGGTACAGGCAATACTTAACCGGCTTTTACCTGCCAATGACGATGAATCCGTCCCAGATGAAGAAAGTGATGACACCGGAACTGGTGAAGCAGTTTTGGAATCAGGCTTGAATGCGCCAGCCGAGGAAGCACCACAGGCGTTTCAGACGCAGGAAGAAGAAGCCCCTTCGGTAGCTCCTGCAGACCCTGTAGCCTCTGTTCCTTCTGCACCAAGAAATACTGTGTCTAATGAAGCTTCAGTCGAACCTGAAACTCCAGATGAAACACAGTCGAATATGGCCAATGCAGTGCAGGACGAGAACAAAGAGAACAACAGTGGTGCAACAACTGGTAATGAGCAGGAACCCGGCGCAGAAGCTCCTAAACCAGTTGAAGAAAGCAACACAGAGCCGGACGATATAACGGTTGTAACTACGGATTCAAGCGTTGCTCCCGCCATTTCAGATGATGAAGTGATTGAACCTGACAACAACCCCATTATCGGTTTGGACGGCAAAGCGAAAGACGGCTCAATGCCGTACACGTTATTAGAGAAGCAGTTAGAGCTTCTTAGATAACTTAGATAAGCGGACTGCTTAAAGTTTTTTCTAACATTTTCAATCCAATAATTTTTTTACATTACGCGCCCGACACGCTTATGTCGGAGAAAGAGGTATTTATATGTCTATGACTAAGATTATGGAACTCCGCAACAAGAGAGCTACCCTCTGGGGTGAAACGAAGAATTTCCTTGAAACGCATCGTGGCGAGAACGGAATGGTCGATGCCGAATCCGTTGCACAGTACGACAGAATGACCGCTGATGTGAAGGCACTAGGTGAAGAAATTAAGCGTCTTGAGGATCAGATGGAACTCGAAGCACAGCTTGCAGCACCTACTACCGCTCCTGTCCAGATGAAGCCTATGGCTCGCAAGGATAAGGTGAAACCCACGGCAACCGAGGAATACAATACAGCATTCTGGGACGCTATGCGTAGCGATATGCACACTATAGAGGTTCACAACGCTCTTTCTGTTGGCAAGGACGATGAAGGCGGCTATACAGTACCCGATTCATTCCATAACCAGTTGATCAAGGGATTGGAAGAGAACAATATCTTCCGTCAGATGGCACACGTTATCAGAACCAGCTCCGGTACTCGTAAGATCCCGATTGCTAATGACACATTAGAGGCTTCTTGGATCGATGAGGGCGAGCAGATTCCTGAAAGCACTACGAAGTTTGCACAGGCTACACTTGGTGCTTACAAGATGGGTGTTATGATCCGTGTCAGCAATGAGTTATTAAACGACTCAGCATTCGATATTGCCGCCTATATTGCAGACCGCTTTGGCACTAATATGGGACGCACAGAGGAGAAAGCCTTCATCGTCGGTACTGGCGACAAGCAGCCTACAGGACTTCTCAATGATACTGTTGGTGCAGAGTTAGGCGTTACCGCCGCTTCTCCGACTGCTATCAGCTTCGACGAGATTTTCAAGCTCTATTACAGCCTCAAGTCTCCATATCGTTCCAAGGCCGTATTTCTTTGCAATGAGGAATTACTCCTTCAGCTTATGATGCTCAAGGACGGTCAGAGTAACGATATATGGCGTCCTGCTCTCGACATCGGCAAGACTGACACCATTCTTGGTCGTCCGATTTACACTTCAGGTTTCATGCCCGGTATTGAGGCAGGTAACAAAGTTTTGGTTTTCGGCGATATGAATTACTACTGGGTAGCTGACCGCGCAAGCCGTACATTCAGAAGACTCAACGAGTTATATGCTGCGAATGATCAGGTCGGCTTCATGACAACGCAGAGAGTTGACGGAAAGCTTATCCTCACCGAAGCCGTTAAGTATCTCAAGATGGCCGGTACTGCTGCGTCAAACTCTGAGCAGGCTAACGGATAGTTAACAAGCTCATCAGTTTAGAGCATTAATTCATCGGGACTGTAGATATTGTGTTTGCAGTCCTGATGCTTTTTTATTAATGTTAGGAAGGAAGTTTTTAGCATGAGTATTGATGAAATCAATGGCCGTCACGTCGGGAAGAATTACTCAACCGATGAAGGCAGCACTATGGTAATCGGCGGAACTTTGCGTCTTGAAAAGGACGGACAGCTTGAAGGATTCCCGAAGGCGGATAACATCGCAAACAACGCTACTTTGCCGGAACTAATTTTAGCAATGAAGGACGGAAGACTCATGACTCCTGATACTTGGAATGTTTCAGTTCTTGCCTGCCCAACTCCGGCATCGATGCCGACAACCGAGACAGCCTCAAACAGCGGACATGCAACTGTGAGCATTGAGGATACAGCAATTAAGATCACGCTCGATTGCACAGTGGAAGAGCTTGCTGACGCTGATCACGGTGCTGTATGGAATACTCATAAGTGGCTCGGCTTTGGAATCCGCACAGGATTAGAAAGTGTGTCTGGCATTAAATTCACCGATGATACGGGAGCTTCGGCAGTGCTTGCCTCTGGTGATGCAGCCGAAGCGACTAACCTTGGACTTTCAGCGGGTGATTTCGTGTTGTATATTAAGGCGGAACAGCCGGAATATCTAGCTGGTGAGAAGTATTTCACATTATGGGTCAGCGGATATAAAGAAACGAAGTTCACAATGCAGATCATTGAGCCAGTCACGGATACATCAGGCGATTAGCACAATCAACAGGGAGGAGCTCTTCTGCTCTTCCTGTTAATGCCTGCTATTATAGACAGAAAGAGGGCTTGTTATGATCGCACTTGAAGAGGCGAAGAATTATCTTCGTGTGGATTCCTTTTACGACGATACGCTAATTTTGTCCCTGCTTGCATCGGCGGAAGCCTTATGTTTAGATATTGCGAGATTATCGGCCAACGAATGGAAGGCTCTGTCTGAATACAGCGGAGAAGGCTGTTTGACAATACGCGGCGAGGAAAAAAGCCATGAAGAAGTTTTACAGATTAGAAGTTTGCTGCGTATCGCTATTTTGTTCACACTGGGCTATCTTTACGAACACAGAGAGGAAGCCGATCATCATGATTTAACCTTAACGCTGAGGAATCTTTTATTTTCCATACGGGAAGGTGTTCTGTGATGAGAAATACAGATCGCATTGCTAGGAAGAATGTCCGCATCACTTTTCAAAAGAATAAAGCCATTATAGATAAATACCAGAATCACATAAACACGTGGTACAACTATTTCTCCTGTTTTGCTTATGCGGATACATATTCTCTCTCTGAAAGCGGTGAAGAAATAATCACTGAAGAGCGAAGTATCACTTTCAAAACCCGATATTATCCAGAGCTGGCGGTTGTAACATCAACCAATTACCGTATTCTTTTCAACGGCGAAACATATAATATCGCTTCAATCGACATGATGAATTACCAGAATAAGGAACTGCGGTTCAAATGCAAAAGGGAAAAACACAATGGCAGTTGAAAACGTAAGTGTCGATGAGATGGCTGTGGCTATATCGAAATGTCTTGAGGAATACAAGGACTTAGCAGCTAATGAGTTGAAAAAGTCCGTCAAGAAGGCTGGCAAAACGGTCAGGGAAGATATAAAGTCAAATGCTCCACGTAAAAGCGGCAAATATAAAGACTCATGGACAGTCAAGACGCTCTCTGAAGACAGTACCGGGATCTCTCTCGTTGTACACAGCAAGGATCGATATATGCTCGCACATCTTTTGGAGAAGGGACATGCCAAACGCGGTGGCGGGCGCGTTCCGGGAAAACCGCACATCAAACCCGCCGAGGAGAAAGGAAACAAGCAGCTTGAAGATGATATTGTAAAGGCTTTGCAGAAGGGATAACGAATACTATAAATGGAGAAGAAGGCATGACTTACGATGAAATAGTTTCTATGCTGAAGGAGACCAATCTTCCTATTGCATACGATCACTTTGCAGAAGGCGAGTCTCCAAAACCGCCGTTTTTGATTTTTTTGTTCCCGAGGTCTGATAACTTCTCGGCTGATGGAAAGGTTTATCAAAAAATCGATGAATTGAACATTGAACTTTACACCAATCTCAAACAGCCGGAATTAGAAGCTCGGGTAGAAACTGTCCTTGACGGGCACGAAATTTTTTATGACAAGAGCGAAGTATGGATCGCTGAAGAGCAGCTATACGAAGTACTCTATTCTACGGAGGTGTTAAATAATGCCGACTGCGGTAAGTAATAAGATTAAATACAACTTGAAGAATGTACATATTGCAATATTGACAAAGACTGCTCAGGGCACGTACACGTATGCTACGCCAGTAGCTCTTCCGGGGGCTGTGAGCTTGTCGCTGGAATCTGAAGGCGATTCAAGTCCTTTCTATGCCGACGGCTTGATTTATTATCGCTCTACTGTTTCGCTGGGATACAGCGGTGATCTGGAACTTGCTCTCGTAACTGATTGGTTCAGAGAGAATATTCTATCTGAAACGAAGGATTCCAACGGTGTTTTCGTCGAAACAAATCTTAACGTTGAACCCGTCTATTTTGCTATGCTTTTTGAGTTTAGCGGCGATCAGAAAGCTATTCGACACGTTTTATATAATTGCTCGGTTTCGGCGCGTCCAAGTTTGGAAAGTTCAACGAAAGAAGACACAATAGAACCCGGCACAGAGACGCTGGAGATTAGTGCTGATCCTCGTGACGATGGATTAATCAAGGCAAGAACCGGGGACAATACAGATTCAACCACTTATGACGATTGGTATCAGAGTGTGTATATTCCAGCCGTAGCCGCAGGTTAGAACATATAACAAGAGATTGGAGCAGGATAACTGCTCTTTTCTTGTTTTTAGAATAATATTGAGGAGATCACAACTATGTTAAGCAAAACAGTAAAAGTCGGAAACAAAGAAGTCACGTTCAAAAGTTCAGCAGCAATTCCAAGGCTTTATCGAATCAAGTTCAAACGCGACATTTTCAGGGATTTAACCAAGCTCGAGAAATCATACAAGGACATAGATGAAGGAACGAAAGAGCTTGAGATTGCTGATCTTGAAATTTTTGAGAACGTGGCATACATTATGGCTCTTCATGCTGATCCAGAGAACACGCCTCACAACATTGATGAATGGCTCGACCAGTTTGAGATGTTCAGCATATATGAGATATTGCCTGAAATCCTCGAATTGTGGGGATCAAACCTTTTCACAGATATTAAAGCAAGAAAAAACCCAGACGAACCGAGCGTGAACTAACTACACCATTGTTTTTACTGCGATGTGTAGAAGTCGGGATTTCGATTGCTGATCTCGATTTGCTCACAATCGGTTTGATACTTGATTTATGGACTGAAAAGGCTAACGACAGCGAACCGCATGCTATTTTAGCCGGGCAAGCCGATTTCGATGCATTCTAAGTCTGCGCTTCTAAGTTATCTTTTTGTATGTGTATGTGAAACGAGAAGGAGGTGAGAAATTTTGGCGAGTAATATACGCGGGATTACCGTCGAAATTGGAGGCAACGTCGGCCCTTTGCAGAAAGCGTTGGAATCTGTCAACAAGACCATAAAATCTACAGGCTCAGAACTTAAAGACATTGAGCGTCTTCTAAAACTTGATCCAACAAATACCGAACTTCTTGCTCAAAAGCAGGAGAAGCTGAAAACCGCAATATCCGCTGTTAAAGAAAAGCTTGATGCCTTGAAAATTGCACAGGAACAAGCCAAACAGCAGATGGAGAGCGGAGACTTAGGAAAAGATAAATACGATGCTCTTCAAAGAGAAATAATCTCTGCTGAAGAACAGTTGAAAAAACTGGCTCAAGAGGCTGCCAATGCTAATACAGCTCTAAACAAAATGAGCAGTGTTGGCAAGACCATGCAATCGGTCGGAAATTCAATGACTTCAGTTGGAAAATCGCTTACGGCGTATGTAACTGCACCTATTCTTGCTGTGGGAACTGCTGCGGTTAAAACAGCGGCTGATTTTGACTCCGAAATGTCAAAAGTCAAGGCTATATCAGGCGCGACAGGAAAAGATTTCGCCGAATTGCGTGATAAAGCCCGTGAGATGGGTGCTAAGACAAAGTTTTCAGCTACAGAAGCTGCAGAAGCTATGTCATACATGGGTATGGCTGGCTGGAAGACCGGAGACATGCTTAACGGTATTGAAGGCATCATGAACCTTGCCGCGGCATCCGGTGAAAACTTGGCATCAACTTCAGACATTGTAACTGACGCATTAACAGCTTTCGGCCTTGAAGCCAAGGACTCCGGCCATTTCGCAGATGTTCTTGCAGCAGCAAGCACTAATGCAAACACGAATGTGTCTATGCTGGGAGAATCCTTCAAATACGCCGCTCCCGTAGTTGGTGCTTTGGGCGGAACAGCAGAGGACGCTTCTATCGCTTTGGGGCTTATGGCAAATGCAGGGATCAAAGGCAGTGAAGCTGGCTCATCACTCAGAACGAGCCTCACAAATCTCGTCAAGCCAAGCAAACAAATGGAAGCCGCTATGAAGGCATACAGCATTGAGATACAGAAGAATGCTGATGGTTCTGTGAATCTCAGAGAGACAATGAATCATCTGCGAACACAGATGGGGCAGCTTTCCGAAACTGAACAGGCTGCAGCGGCAGCAGCAATCTTCGGCAAAAACTCCATGGCGGGCTGGTTAGCTATCATTAACGCTTCCGATAAGGATTTCAACAAGCTAACCACAGCGATTGATAACTGTGACGGTCAGGCTGAAAAAATGGCTGAGACAATGCAGGACAATCTGAACGGGCAAATTACGATTCTGAAATCGGCCCTGCAAGAATTAGCCATTCAAATCGGCGATGCCCTAATGCCAACGATCCGAAACGTAGTCTCCAAAATTCAAGAATGGGTACAGAAGCTTCAACAGATGGACGAGGGTACGAGAAACACAATCCTAAAAATATCAGGCCTCGCTGCGGCTATAGGGTCGCTTTTAATCATCATAGGAACGCTGACAAGTGCTATAGGAAAAGGCATATCAGCATTCGCTAATCTCGGCAAGGGGATTTTAACTCTCGTCGAACAAGCAAATCTAGGAGTCGGCGCAGGCGGGGCAGTTGCTAATGCATTGTCGGCTTTAACCGGGTCAATAGGCTTAGTGATAGCTGCTGTGGCTGCTCTTGTCGCAGGCTTTATAACTCTATGGAACACGAATGAAGAATTCCGTAACGCCGTGAAGCTGATTTGGTCGCAAGTCGTAGCAGCTTTCCGAGAAATGGAAGAAGAGATATTCAGTGTTCTGCAAGGTCTGGGCGTTGATATTAAGAATTTCGGCGAGCTTTTCTCTGCAATATGGACGGAATTGTGTAATGCCTTAGCTCCGCTCCTTAAAGCTGCATTCGAGACAATATGCAAAATCCTCGAAACTGTATTCGGTGTCATCACAGGTCTTCTAAAAACATTCGCTGGTTTGTTCAAAGGCGATTGGGATCAGATGTTGGAAGGCATACAGCAAATTTTCCAAAGCATATGGGACGGGATTGCAGGGATTTTCAGCACAGTTCTTGAGAGCCTGCGTACATACCTTGATGCATTCCTCGCTTATTTCGGGACAAATTGGGAGCAATGCTGGCAAGGCATCAAAGATACATGTTCCGCTATAGGGACGGGAATAAAAGATTTTGTCGTTGGCGTGTTTCAGGTGATGTCCGATACAGTAATGGCTATTCTTAACGGCCTATGGGGTTTCATAAAGACTGTCTGGAACGGCATCTGGGGGTCTATCAGTTGGGTTCTTGACCTTATGGGCTTAGGTGCTAAGGCAGCTTTTGCAGATACGACGGAAAATATACAGACAGAGACGAATAAGCAGGAAAGTTTCCTTTCTCAAAAGTGGAATGAAATCAAGACCTCGGTGTCAACAACTGTTGAAACACTGAAAACAGCAATATCCGACAAGTGGGAAGCATTGAAGACATCATTATCAACAACTGTGGAGAACATCAAGACCGCTATTTCACAGAAATGGGAAGCGTTAAAAACTTCACTCTCAACAACTGTTGAAACAATAAAGACAGTTATTTCTGAGAAGTGGACAGCTATTAAAACGGCTTTATCAACAACAGTAGATGCCATAAAGGCAGGTATAACCGAGAAATGGACTGCGATTAGAACATCACTAACAACCACGGTCGATATCATCAAGACCACTGTTTCCCAGAAATGGGAGGCTCTGAAAACATCAGTATCGAATACTGTAGAAGTCTTAAAAACTGTCGTCTCTCAAAAATGGGAAAACTTGAAATCTTCCCTGACAACCGCAACTCAAACCTTAGAGACTGCCATATCCCAGAAGTGGAGTGCGCTAAAAACCTCCTTACAGACTTTGACTGAAGGCATAAAGACTTCTACCACTCAGGCATGGACTGCTCTCACGACATCGGTGCGTCAGCTTAACGAAACAATAGCAACTACTTTATCACAGAAGTGGACGGCTATTAAAACTTCTCTAACGCAGACTATGGAAGGCATTAAGACATCAATAACTGAGAAATGGACTACTATTAGCACGGGAGTCTCACAGATTTTTCAGCGCATAGGGTCAAGCACAACACAGGCATGGAACGGCATAAAGACAAGCATCACCACTTCCGTAACTGGAATCAAAACATCGATTACTCAAGGATTTCAGGCCGCTCTTGTTTCGGTAACGCAGATATTCACGAACATAAAGACTAAAATCACCAGCATAATGGATAGTGCCAAGAATGCTGTAGCGAATGCGATAACTGCAATCAAGGGCAAATTTAATTTCTCATGGTCCCTGCCTAAGATAAAATTGCCGCATGTGAGCATTACAGGTTCTTTTTCTCTCAATCCTCCTTCAGTACCGCATTTCAATATCAGCTGGTATAAAAAGGCTATGGAGAATGGCATGATTCTTAATTCTCCTACAATCTTCGGCATGAAGGGAAACAGCTTGTTAGCCGGCGGTGAAGCAGGGAGCGAGGCTGTGGTAGGAACACAGAGCTTAATGGAAATGATCAGAGATGCTGTGAATTCAATTGCGGGAGGCACAACCATCAATTACGGCGGTGTGAATATCAATGTCTACCAGAAAGAGAATCAGGATATCAGGGCTTTGGCTGATGAGATCGAGTACAGAATTAACAATAGCGTCATGAGAAGGAGGGCAGCAGCAGGAACATAATAGCCATGAGTACAACTATGAGCAGAAGTATGCTAAACATAAACACAAGACATGAATTCGTCTATAACGGCATGGTAAGTCGCGATTACGGACTTACCGTTTCAGGGGAAGACACATGGACAAGGCCGCAGCCTGACGTTACAAGGATAAAGGTTCCGGGAAGGAACGGTGACCTGATCCAGCTTGGCAATCGGTATGAGAATCTAGACATCACCTATCACTGCGGCATTGTAAAAGACTTGAAAACCAACTTCGATTCCTTCAATGCCGTTCTTCTCGCCGATCCGGGCTATCACCGACTGGAAGACAGCTATCACCCGGAATATTTCCGCATGGCCGTGTTTGAGTCCGCCCTGAATCCCGATGTGAAAAAACGCGGTATTGCTGCTGAAGTGGACATAACCTTCAACTGCAAGCCGCAGCTGTTCTTAAAAAGCGGGCTGGTGGAGCAGAACATCGATAATGGCGGGATTATATATAATCCTACTCCGTATTCTGCACTGCCAATCATACGATTTCGTCTCCAGAACTCACAGCATGGCGGCAGCATCACGATAAACGGACGGACGGTATCCATACAGGAGGATACAAACAGCAGCGGGGACTATGTGATCAACTGCGAACGGCAGGACATTTATGACTATGCCACAAGGGGAAATAAGAACAACAAGTTCACATTAAATGACGGGGAGTTTTTTGAACTGAAGCCCGGCCGCAATACGATATACTGTGTTGGGATTTCAGGCGGACTGTATATCACTCCAAGCTGGTGGACGCTCTAAGAACCTGTTCAGTATCTAAAAATTATTCATTTATGACAAGGCTTTATAAAGATTTGAGATAATTCCGATTTTGTTTGGCATTATAGTAATTTAACTTATAAAACTATAGTACAATAATAAATTATGAGTTATCCAGAAAAATATAGAATACGGACTTTAGAGTATAG
>CALAUZ010000218.1 GCA_937892105.1 uncultured Fretibacterium sp.
GGGGGTAGCATATGCTCTTGAAGGAGGATACTTCAAGGATAATTCACTCGTACTTGAGGGATTAGTCGGCGTAAACTTCTACACTACAGCAGATACCGCTATACACAGCATAAAGTTTGAGGTTGACGGCAGAACTGACGACAAGGCCGTGCAGTTACAGGAAGCCTCAGAAAGCATAAAGAATGGGGACGAGTACAAGTTCACATGTTACGTTGCAGCCCCCTAAATGGCAAACACAATCACTGCAACACTCTATGATACAGACGGCAATACTCTTCAGACAAAGACCTACTCGGTTCAGGAATATATCACGAATTTTAGGGTAGTGTAGCAAAAGTGTTGTTAGCTTCCAATTTAACCTTATGCTGACTGCAATGATATGACATAAACAACTATTTCGAGCCACTACCCAAAAATTTCATGTTGTTTTCTGAACGCTGATTAATGCCAGCCAATAGATGAGAGGCTGACCCATTGATTTTCCTTGAAAACGCTGTTGCCAAAGAGATTCATGCCGTTGCTGTCCCTAAGGACGCTCACCATGATTGTGTTGTTCGGCTTCCTCCAGTTCATCTCAACAAGCATTTCGTGCTTCCTCCACCAACCTTGATAGTACATCTTTACTCTTGCCCGTACTGTTCCGGGTTCTTTCTCGAACGGGTTTTCGTCATATTCCGCGACGGCTTTTGAGGGGTTTGCTGTGGGGTGAAAGTTGGTGAGTACTTTTTCTTTTGCGAATGACACAAAGTCAAAATTTACTGATTCTGCTGCTTCTGCCGATATTGCTATACAGGACAAAATTCCCATCACGATAAGCAGCGACATTAATACCAGAGCTGTCTTTTTCATTTCACATTACCACCACAGCTAATAATGGGTATAATAACTTACACTAAAATTTTGTTGCTTTACTGACCTCTTTCTATATTTATCAAAGTATACTCAGCAATTTATCTCTGCATATTATTACACTATTAGAAGATAGATATACCCTCATTTGTGTATGATTTTGTGAAACGCATTTTATCAAAAAGCGGCGTAAAACGGTAGTGGCACAATCGCCCGATAAATACCCAGAATACACGGTAAACGCTATCGAGGCCATAGCGGATTACGGTCATTACGCGCTGGCATACCTTGCGGAGGTTCACGGCTGGATCGCTGCCGAGGGAGGCAGAATGAACGGGATATTCGAGCCGATTAACGCTGTTCATACATTCACGGCTGAAGACTTGCAGACGGTGAAAGAGGCTGTGTCATGGAATACAATCACGAAAAACCCTGACCTTATGGGAAATCCAGTTTTCACCAGCATGGGAATAAAGGACGCAGACATTTCCCTGAACCTTGACTTTGAGACATCAATATATTTCTACCTTTAACGTTTACCGCTTCAAGACTGACGGCATACCAGCTCACAAATATGAACTTCCCCGAAGCAATAGCGCAATTTGGGAGGGTTTTTTCCCACTGCCGTAATATAATTACTCCATGCAGAACATTATCACTTCCGACAACATCATAAGACTGCTTCTTGACGGGCACGAGACTTTTTCCGCGATGAAACGCGCACTTACACACGCGGAACACTGCATAAACCTCGAATACTTCTCCTTCCATGATGACGAGACAGGCAGGGCAGTTGCCGGTATTCTCATGAAACGCGCATTGCACGGCGTAAAGGTTAGAATGATACTTGACGCTGCGGGAAGCTGGAGGCTCGGCAGAAAGTTTATCCGAAAACTTGAAGGTTCAGGCGTTGAGTTCCGAAGGTTCAGCCCGTTCACGTTCCATAGAGACCACAGAAAGATTATCACTGTTGACGGTGTTACGGGATTTCTCGGAGGCTTCAACATAGGCGATATATACCTCAGACAGTGGCGGGATACCCACCTTCAAATTGAGGGTGATGCGGTTCGTGAGCTTGACGATATATTTGCCGGAATGTGGAAGAAGTCGGGCGGCAATTATGATGTGCAGTGTACGTGGAAGGATATTGAGTGTTCGGGCGAGTGTGTGCCTGTGAAGATTTCTGCGAGCGGTGAGGGTGGAAATTTCAGGGCTGTAGCTGACGAGTATATACGTGTGATTTTGTCCGCGCATAAGAGAATATGGATAACAACCCCGTATTTTGCCCCCGATAAGAAGTTCATGAATGCCCTGTGCAATGCCGCAAAAAATGGTGTTGACGCAAGGATAATCATACCGTCATGGTCAAATCACCCGTTAGTGTCTTGGGCCTCACAGTCATATATTGAAGCACTTATAGCCGGAGGAGTTAGGGTGTTCACTTACAGAGAGGGTTTCATACACGCAAAGACTATGATTGCTGATTATCATGTTGCTTCTGTTGGAACGGCAAACCTTGACGCTTTAAGTTCTGGAATAAATTATGA
Source organism: uncultured Fretibacterium sp. (assembly GCA_937892105.1). Next base: position 2,397 of record CALAUZ010000218.1, read on the forward strand.
GGTTCAGGCGTTTGTATATTCTACGAGGTTAGTGCGTGAACTGGAGAGAGTTTTTGTCGACGACATGGGGAATTGTACGGAGGAGACTGCGTTTGCGAGGAAGAAACGCCCGGTCATTATGAGAATGAAGGAAGTTGCCGGACGCTTATTATCTCCGATATTATGACCGCTTAATCTTCAGGAAGTCATATATCCATGCTTCTATTATCTCCCAGAACAGCCACAGCACCACCGACAGCACCATCATCACCGCAAACAGCACCTCAACCCACAGCGTCAGCCCGCCTGCAAACCCTGCACCGGTGAGCGACAATACGGCCATTCCAGGAGCGCGTCCAAAAAGGCATACCAGCGATAACGGAAGTATCTTCAGCTTCGTTAATCCGGCGAGAAAACATACTGCGTCATCGGGAAGTGCGGGCAGCAAGAATATCATGAAGAATGTCATGTATCCCCCTTCAGATACTACTTTGTCGAAACGCTGTATTACCGTTTCAGGCACTATCTTCCTGACAAGCCCAATCCCCAGTAATCTGGCGAGAACCATAGCAATAAGGCTGCCTATGACAAGCCCTAATGTCGTCAATCCCCAGCCCTTCCAGAAACCAAAAATAAAACCTCCTGCAAATGCTGCTGCCTGTCCCGGTATTGGTGCTATTACGACCTGCAATACCTGAATTAGTATGAATATCCATTCCGAACCCTCACCGAGTGCGCGAAGTTCTGAGGGGTTGTGAATGTAGTATGATATTATGGTCTTGATGTCGTCTGGAATGAAGAATTTTGCCGCCCATAGAAGCCCCGCAATTACGGCCATGATTACGAACGCGGGGATTAATATCATTATGAGGGACGAGAATTTGCGTTTCAGAATATCTATGAAATCTTGTTTTGTCATAATTATGCCGGAGTACCTTTCAAATATAATGTATCTGGGCTTATGTCAATATCGCCTGGCCATACAACTGTACCATATTCAACTCTTGCCGAACTGAAAACTTTTGCAAGATTCTTGTACATTGGGAGATTCAGTAATGGTTTTGCATTATACATTTTGCGCTCTCCATTCCTGAACGTTACAACAAGATTGTAGTCTTCAGCAGTCTCAACATATGATACTCTCGGCAGCATTTCTTCAGTTCCGTGAATAACGTCCATGTTAATCTCCCTTTCAGCGCAATGGGTCAATTCGGAAAGTTTCTTCGCCATTCAACGCGAGCTTCCAATTTGCTTCCAAGTCTTCCTCATGAAGCAATGCCCAAGCCTTGACCAGTGCTGCCTGCCTTTTAGGGAAATCGCCTGATATGATTTCTCCGTCAAACGCGAATACTGCTTCATAGTCCCCATAATAAGCGTGCATATGAGGCATTTTGTGTTTGTCGTTGTCTCGCCAGAACATTCGGATTATTATCCCAAAAAATAAACTTATTGTTGGCATATTACCCTCCTTCAAAAAAACGGACATCAGCAAGAATTTCACCGATGCCCGCAATATTATTCCGTTTTCCTGCTGACTACTTCCAGCCCATCGCCGCAAGACTTACCCATTCGCCTTCCTTGAAGAAACGTGCGCCCTGAAGGTTAAGGCCGTTGGTATCCTTGAGAATGTTTACACGGACTTTCCTGTCCTCTGCCCGGTAATCCATCTCGATAAGCATTGAGTGCTGTCTCAGCCAACCCTTGTAAAAGATACCAATCTTTGCCCTCGTGATACCGTCTCCCTTGTCGAAAGGCTTCTCGTCAAAGTCTGCCTGTGCGTCCTCAACCTTCACTGTTGGGTGGAAATCGGGAAGTACTCTTTCCCTTGCGAAAGCTATGAAGTCAAATTCCCCTGCTTCTGCCCCAGCCGCCGTAGTAGTCTCTGTAACAGCCTCTGCTGCCTCAGTCTCTACGTTTGCTTCTTCCGCTGACGCTCCAAGTGCGAAAATGCTCATGACGAACACAAGCACAAGAATGGTTAATGCTGTCTTCTTCATTATGATAATGCCTCCTGTGTGAATTTATGCGTGAATTGTACCAGTCTCACAGCAAAAAGCAAATCACAGTCTTCTCACAAGTACTAGCAATAAATGCCCTTCCTTCAAGGAAACAACAGCTTCCTCATCGGTTGAAAGCACTTCATTGCTTATGCCGTACTGGTATTCGGAGGAAATTTCGCCGTCATTGAGGTTATACTTCGCTCCCGTAATCGTAATTCCTCGTGCCGTACCTGTGATATTCATCAATGAGAAGTAACGCCACCACCATTGCACCTTCATCGTTTCACCAGCTGACATTATGCTCATTTCGCACCAGTCATCAGCGATAACAGCAGGTATTCCTCTGTTCTTCAGCATCAGGAGCGCGTATATGTTCCCCAAAGTCATATCAGAACGTCCGCCGGTAACACCCATCATTATTACCTTGCTGAAGCCGCGATGAATTGCCTCCTTCACCGCAAATATCGTGTCCGTATCGTCCTTAACGACAGGAAGAGTGATAACGTTGTCAGTATTCTCAGGTTTCGGGTGTGAGTCGAAGTCGCCGATTATCAAGGAGGGAGGTATTCCTATGCCGTCAGCATGTTTCAGACCGCAGTCGCAGTATATGACGAAATCATCATCATGGAAATATGACCGCATAAGCCTGTAATCCCGTATTTCCGCGCCGCCAATAATCACACATCTCATTCTTCGTTCCACCCCATATCCCAGAAGCCCATCTCATACTCCGAACATGCCCTGAATATCTCCGCAAGGTGCTTCATCTGTTCATTGCTGTAACCTTCGCAGGCATTCTCAAGGAACGACACAAGAATATCATTGAGGCCGCAATATTCTTCGCCGGAGTATGTACGTATCCATGTGCCGTAAAGCTCATGATTTACTGAAGCAGGGTTATTCTTCACGATATTCTTTGCGATGTCCTCATAGCTCAATGCGCAGGACAGTATAGCCGCAAGAATTTCTGCCTCGCCCTCCTCGTAAGCAACCCTCAACATGTAGGAAGTGTAGGACAAATTCGCCAGTTTCCGGCCCGTAACGTCAATTTCCTCCTGAGTTACACCGAGCCTGCCCATGTAGCCTTTGTGTATGTTCATCTCGACATTAGCTATTGCCTCGATTACTGACGTGAAGAGTTTTGCTGTCTCAAGAGATTTCGTCTTTGCTATTCCAAGCGCGAAAACTTTGCTGTACTCGTTGAGATAGTGATAATCCTGAATGATATAACGCCTGAACTTCTGAGGATTTAGCGTCCCAGTCTCAAGTCCCTTCACGAAAGAATGATCGTTGTACTCCGGCCATATATCGCTGACTGAAGCCATTAGGAACGCTCTTATGTCCCGTTTTTCCGCAAACTTTCCTGTGAGGTTAAAGGCATGTTTCATAGGCCCACAGCCCTTCCCCAAATCCAGCATTGCACCGAGAGCACCCGAAATATATTCCTTTGCACGGCCGACAGCCTCATTCATGGGAAATCCCTTAGCGAGGTTGGCAGCTATCGCACTTGAAAGTGTACAGCCTGTTCCGTGAGTGTTGCGGGTGTCTATCCTTTTGCCGTGAAACCACGTGAGATTTTCCCCATCACACAGGATATCATCAGCGTCATTAACAGCATGGCCGCCCTTCACGAGTACGGCACAGCCGTAAGAAGCACTAATCTTGCGCCCGGCATTCTCCATGTCTTCACGCCCGGCAATCTTCATGCCTGAGAGTATTTCTGCCTCTGGAATGTTTGGAGTTGCGATGACAGCGAGAGGGAGTAATTCTTCTGCGAGAGAGGATACTGCGTTCTCATTGATGAGCCTTGCACCGCTTGTCGAGACCATAACAGGATCTACAACGATATTACGAGCGTCATAGTGTTTTAGTGCTTCAGCAATTTCGTGAATCAGCCCTGAACTGGATACCATTCCGATTTTCACAGCGTCAGGGAATATGTCAGAGAATACAGCATCAATCTGCTGTCTGAGAAATTCCGGCGTAACCTCCATAATCCCCGTAACTCCCAGAGTATTCTGTGCCGTAAGTGCCGTAACCGCGCTCATTGCGAACACTCCATTCATCGTCATGGCCTTAATGTCCGCCTGTATCCCCGCACCTCCCGAACTATCACTGCCTGCAATCGTCAATGCTGTATTCATTCCCTGAAACCTCCTGTGAAATCTGTGATGTAGTAGTCTGAAACTTCCCGTATTCTTTCCCTGTCATGAACGGCTGAAGCGTCCTCAACCCCGAACGTTATGAACCCCGCACGTTTTGCCGTCTCAATCGCGAACAATGCGTCCTCAAACACGCCTATATTCTCAGGCTGCAAACCCATAAACTCTGCGCACTCCAGAAAGATTTTTGCCTCATGCTTCGTAGTTCCAAGTTCAGAACACGTGAAGACAGCGGCAAAGCAACTGGCGATATTGTTACGTTCAAGCGCAGACATGAGCAAATTCCTGTCCCCTGATGTTGCAATGACCATCGGGATATTTCTGTCCTTCATTCCTTCGAGTAAAACTTTAACGCCCGTTTTAAGCATGACTTCATGTCTGTAGAATTCCTCGATAATGCCAAGTATCCCACGCATAATCCCGTCATGTGAATGCTTCAGTCCGTAATGCTTCTTGAGATATGCGCAGCCCTGCTCAAGGCTCATTGGGTAAAGTATCCGCGATAACCTTTCCTCCGGCTGTATGTGAATGCTCTCAAGATATCGTGTGCCTAATTCCTGCCATATGTGCATGGAGTTCAGCAATGTACCGTCAGCGTCAAAAATTGCTCCTTTAAGCCTCATAGCTTGAGTATTTCCCCGACAGTTCCAAAAGTTCGCTTGTTGCCTTCCTGATGTCCTTAGAGGCAAATATTGCGCTTATAACCGCGACACCTGCAATCCCTGTTCCTTCGAGCATGTGAATATTTCCGGCGTTAATGCCTCCGATTGCAACAACAGGAATTTTCACGGCACTGCATATCTTCCTCAATTCCTCATGGGTTATGTCAACAGCGTCAGACTTTGAACCTGTGTGAAAGACTGCGCCTGCTCCGAGATAATCCGCGCCCTGACGTTCTGCCATTATTGCCTCCTCTGCCGTCCTCACTGAGACACCAAGAATTTTTCCGATGCCTATTACTTCCCTTGCACGTAAAGCGTTCAAATCGTCCTGTCCAACGTGAACACCATCAGCGTTTACATCAATCGCGAGATTAACATCATCATTCACGATGAAGGGGATATTAGCTGACCTGCATATTGCCTGAATTTCGAGTGCTTCATACTTCATGGCCTCATAACCCATCGACTTCTCTCGGAGCTGTATCATTGTTGCGCCTCCTGACACTGCCTCTTTGACGCATTCACCCAAACTTCTGCCATTGAGCCATGTTCTGTCAGTTACAGCGTATAACTTGAGACTTTCAGCGGATAACTTCATATTTTGCGCCTCCGTCAAGAATTTCGCCCGTCATGTTGTAGATAGCGTCAATTATTCTGTTTCTGTATGACGAGTTGCCCTCATGTTCCAGAAGGTTAGAATATCCTATTTCACCAGCAAGACCCATCATGCACACTGCTGAAGCTGCGGCCTCAAGTGTATTTTCCGGATTAGCGGCGATGAATGCTGCCATTATTCCCGAAAGCATACAGCCTGTACCCGTGATTCTTCCCATCTCTGGTCTTCCGTTGCGAATGGCATAACATTTTTCAGCGTCAGCAACGAGATCTATTGCCCCAGTGAGTGCGATAACTGCCCCTGTACTGCTTGCGAAGTCCTTAACGAACCTGGCCATTTCATCGAGATTATCATCGCTTACCCTGTCCGCAATGTCAGCGTCAACACCGTGTGTTGTGCCTGCTCCAAGTGCAAGCGTCTTAATCTCTGAAGCATTCCCGCGAATAACATCAAACTTCAGCTCTTTCATGAGTTTTACTGCTGTTTCAGTCCTGAGAGTGCTTGCTCCCGCTCCAACAGGGTCAAGAAGCAAAGAGTGTCCGAGTTCCTGAGCCTTTCTTCCCGCCCTGAACATTGCCTCAATAGTGCGTGAATTGAGCGTGCCAATGTTGATGTTGAGGGCGTTGCATATTGCGGTGATTTCGTATGCGTCATCGGGTTCATCGGCCATGATGGGGCTTCCGCCACAGGCGAGTATTGAATTTGCGACATCGTTGACGGTAACATAGTTAGTGATGTTGTGAACGAGCGGGGATTTTTCCCTGACGTTTTCGAGACATGAACCTAGCATGGTAATAATGAAATTCTCCTTTGCATGTGAGAGCGTGTGAGTGAACAGTTCTGTGAAGTTCCCTACGCCGGCATTGCCCGGATCAGGTTATGATGGTCGGAACACGGAAAAGTTCCCTCTCAGCCTGTTATATTACAAGCTCCCATGAAATTTTGTGTATGAACGTGTATATTATAGCGTGAAAAAAGCAGGTGTCATTAAGCATAAATATTTTATTGAGCACAAATACATTATGAGTTAGAATTTTTCTGCACTTGACATTAATTCAGCAAACGGGTAATCTTAACATATAAAATGCCTTGTATACGCATCAGGGCTAGAAACAATATTTATCAGGAGGCTTTTTTTTCATGGCACAGGGTACCGTAAAGTGGTTCAACGAGAGCAAAGGGTACGGCTTCATCACCGTAGACGACGGAAAGGACGTGTTCGTACACTTCAGCGCAATTCAGGGCGAGGGCTTCAAGACGCTCAACGAAGGCCAGAAGGTAACATTCGACATCGTAAACGGCGAGAAAGGCCCGCAGGCTGCTAACGTTGTAAAACAGTAATATCAAGTCTCCTGCCACGATACCGCGAAAACTTCATATAGCAGCAGATAATGACATTAACGAGTGAGGACCCCGAAAGTTTGAGGCCCTCATTATTTTTGCCATATAACCTTTTCGCCAGAATGAACGCTACACCAGCCATGAAGATTATTCCCAGAGTTCCGGAATTACAGCCGCCGCTTGAGCCAGAAGTGTATCCAGCCGCAATGACGGGGTGATACGTTCTTCCCGCCGTTAAGTCCGCCGGGACGCTTACCCAGTCTGGTGATATCGCAGGGGTGAACCTTACGTTGATATCTTCGGAGTTCGAGAAGAACAGCAGGGGTGTGTCTTCGGGAGGCTGATGCTTGCGGGAGGCCGTGAAGGTGTATGTTCCTGACTGCGAGGGGGTGAAGGACGGTAGGGTTGCAAGGATTTCGGTAGTGGAACTTGCACTGACGCTCTGGCCTGATGTTAAGGCAACGGCAGAGGTTGAAGATGTGTTGATTGAAGGCCAAGTGATACTTACGCCCGAATCGCAAGTAACATTAGATATGTTGAGATTAGGGCAGTTGCTCAAGTCTAGCGTTGTCAGCTGGTTGTTGTAGCAGTTCAAATATTGCAGAGCCGTGAAATACTCCACGCCCTGAAGTGATGAAATTCCTGAGTCGGACACGTATATGCCAGTTACCATTGCGATTTCAGCCGCGCTCAATGTACCGTCAGAATTTGTGTCAAACCGCCTCACGTATTCACGGAAAACTGCGTCAGGGAAGTGGGGTTCATCAATCGGAATGTTATATGACACTATCCGAACTTCAGGTTCTTCTGGATTACCTCCTTCGGACATATAATAATCCCGCCCCGTAACATTCCTGCTGACAGTTACATTGAACGTTGCAGTATCATATCCGCTCTTTCTCAGTTCGACAGTATAGTATCTGTTGTTCAGAGAAGGGAACGAATATTGACCGTTAGCGTCAGTTGATGTGGTCTGAACCACTGAGGCATTCTGCGTGTACCAGCCCGAACGCAAATTCACGGTTACACCCTGAAATGGTGATTTGTCCCCTGACTTCATGGCTTTACCACTGAGTGAACCGTTTCCCGGTCTGACCAATCTAACGTCTATCTTCACATCGTCCGATGTCATTGACGGTAATGCTGATAGAGGAACATAGCCCTCTTTTGCAACGAAAACGGTGTATTGCCCTGCTTCAAGCTGGAAGGAGTATCGCCCGCTTATAGGGGTAATTCTCCTCTCTATCACATATGGAATGGAAGAACCGTTTGATGTCGATGTGCCGGAGACCGTAACATCAACGCCGAAAAGGAGGAAAGGAATGCGCCTGTGTCATAGTCCGTTACAGCACCCTTCAGAGTTTCCTTCGTCCCGTAAATACCGACAGAATTAAATGCGTCTCTGATTGCATCAAGTTGCTCGTCATTCAAACGGAGTTCTTTTGCTGCCCATATGACGCACCTGCGAACGTCCCAGAATGTTGCGGTTGAGTTCAGTCCCATATGGAAGGATTTGTACCATACCTTTGCGGGTTCGTCCCATGTGAGGCCGTTCGAGGAATTATCTTCGTGCATAAAATAAGCCGGACGAGACACTAAAAAGCTAGCTATATAAGCACCCTAAGTGTATGTTTCATTAGGATTTGCAATATTACGTATACATTTGCCATTCTCAAAAACGGTTTCTCCTAGTTTCCAGTTTTTATCTTTGATGCAAGCAAAAACATCTGCGAATCCTTCATGAATAAAACGCTTAGACCCCTCACCAACTATATCATAGCAGAGAACCCCATGTGTCGTTTCATGTGTCAGAACATCAATAGCAACAGCGAATGTATGTATCATTCCGTTGTAAATAGTCAGTGTCATGAGATTACTATTGTTGCTTATTGACATATACCCCTTCCCAGAATCCCAGAAGGCTTGACTAGAACCATCAAGTCCACTTAGAAAGAAATTATTGTGGGTAGCAACGTATATCCCGTAACTTTGCCGCCGTTACTCCCGAATGTGAATGCCGTTGTGAACGCTACATCTTTGTACCAGCCAGCTAAAACATACCCTGTTTTTGTGGAATTGTCAGGCATTGTGACAGTTCCGCCAGAAGATACGTTGACGCTTGCTACAGTACTTCCTCCTTTGCTGTCGAAAGATACAGTGTACCCCGAAGATGCAGGCGTAGGCACAGGGTCAGGCGAAATTGTAGGTGTCGTAACAGGCGAAGGATTATCCTGTGATTGTGGTGTTGCATCTGGTTGCGTTGGTATATCCTCAGAATTTGGTGAAGGGATAGGCACAGTATTATCAGGAGAAGTCTTATCCTGACTTATGGGATTACCATCTGTGTTCGGTAAAATTACCCTCCCCCTCATTCACGCAATTTATGCAAGAAAGGATAAGTATGAACAGCAACATTAGAGCTGTCATAATACGGTGAAAACTTTTCTCACTCATGGCATATTCTCCTTTTTCATGTGAATTTTGTGAATGACCAAATTATACTCGTAATAGTGTATTACGTCCGTTTTCCTGTGCTTTTACAAAACGTTCAAGATTATACATTTTCACTTTTCATAATCTTTTTTATGAAAGGTGTACTCCCAAATTAAGTGCAAGGGATATATACTATTCATCAAAATTTATATGGAGGTGCAGATTTCCATGAAGACAAAAATTTTCACCGCCGCATTAATCCTCGCCGCAATATTATCCGCGTCATGTTCCTACGCCGCAGTTACACCACAACAGGCACTGGCAGATCCCAGATTTGCCCCCTACGTTGAGGCAACAAAGCAGAACGGTGCATCGCTTCTTTCAGGACGTTACGCCATAACAACGGAAATTACTTCGCGCACAGGAGGCCAAAAGATACTTGCCCCGACAAATATGATTTTCAACATCGGGCACTTCGACACCCAGATAAACGCATATCCCCTGAATGCTGACATATACGGGAGTAACATCGTTCCGCTGTATATGACTCTCGATACTCATGCATCAGCACCAATCATCAAAACTTACGGGGCTAACAGGTCAGGCCAGTATGATGTTGTTGGAGAGGATTACGCAGTAGTCATCAATCAGGGAGGGAGCAGAGCATGGTTTGTTGCCTCAGTGTCCGACGGCGAAATCAACTACTTTTTCCCGCTTGATGACGCTTCATTGTTCCCAAAAGGCTGGTATCTGGGTGCATGGAAGTGTTCAGACGGCACACAGTTTACGTTTGAGGGCGATACAATCAGCTCCAACGGCCAGGCGATCGGGACATTCAAGGTATCTGACAACAGGATAATAGTAACCACATCAGACGGCCAGACTGACGTGATTTATGCCCTGCGCAATCCTGAGAAGGATACGCTAGTTATGACTTTCACCAGCGGCCCGAACGGTATGGGGATTAATGCCGGAGTGTTTGAACGCATTGCCGAAGCACCCAAAACTACAGCACCAAGATTTCCCATACCTTCAACGACAACGCCTGAAGCCCCTAAGCCTCCAAAGTTCCCCGTTCCAACTCAGACACACCAGCCATCAGAACCTCAAATGCCTACAGAGTTTCCGCCAATGCCGAAAGTTGATTTGCCATCTCCAAGCCTCAATATTGATGGAGTATGGGCTGCAAACGTTAATGGACATCAGTGGATTACGCAGTTTCAGGACGGCAGCTATTATGGGTGGATTGACGGCAGACCTTCCGAGATGGGAATAATACGCATTGAGGGAAGCACCATAACAGGCACGAATAATCATGGTGTTGACTTCAAGGCAGAGCTTGAACTTGACCCTTCCGGTAATATCTTGGATATGAAGTTCGGAAATGGCAACGCAATACGTTATCAGAAGGTGCAATAATAATGACGCATAAATTCATCACGGTAGGGGAGATTATGCTCCGTCTTACCCCTCCAAACTATGACAAGATAAGGGCAGCAACGAGTTTCGAGGCAAGCTACGGTGGAAGCGAGGCAAATATAGCTCTTGCACTGGCAAACTTGGGTATAGACAGTACGTTCTTCTCTGTCGTACCTGATAATTCGCTGGGTAAGAGCGCGGTTCGTATGTTACGGAGCAATGATGTACACTGTTCACCCGTAATTCTCAGCACCGAGAAGGATACCCCAACTCACAGGCTTGGAACGTACTACCTTGAAGCAGGTTACGGAATACGGCCCAGTAAGGTAACGTATGACCGCAAGCACAGCGCATTCACGGAGTACGATTATTCATGTGTTGATACGGGGAAACTTCTCGAAAGCTTCACGTGGCTTCACATGAGCGGTATAACTCCTGCATTGTCCAGGTCATGTGCGGATTTCACCCTGAAAATCATGAAGAAGGCTAAGGAGCTTGGGTTGACAGTCAGTTTTGACGGCAACTTCAGGAGAACTTTATGGAGTTGGAACGAGGCTAGGGACTTCTGCACCCAATGTCTGCCGTATGTTGATGTTCTTCTTGGGATTGAACCGTATCATCTCTGGAAGAATGACGATGACCATTCGCAGGGTGATGTTAAGGACGGACTGCCGTTACAGCCTGATTACGAGGCACAGTCAGCAGTATTTGACGCTTTCGTGAGGGAGTATAAGGGGCTGAAATGTATCGCAAGGCACGTAAGGTATGCTCATTCTGGAAGTGAGAACAGCCTTAAAGCCTATATGCGTCTTGACGGCAAGACCTACGAGAGCAAGCTGTTCACGTTCAACATTCTGGACAGGGTTGGGGGCGGAGATGCCTTTGCGTCAGGGCTGATATATGCCATGATGACGGGGTATGAGCCTGATGATATGATAAATTTTGCCGTTGCCAGCAGTGTCATAAAGCACACTATACGTGGAGATGGTAATATCACAGATGATGCTGAGACGATACGCCAGATTATGAGCATGAGTTACGACATAAAGAGATAGAGCAATAATGGGAAGGCAGGGGGCATGGGGATTTCACATTGAAGGGGATTTTCCAGAAATAATATATGATACAGGTGTTGAAGTTATCCAACTGTTAAAAGAAATATGATAATGTAATCAACACTGTTGGTATTTTTTTGAGTAAAACCTTACAATAACTGAATACCTGGATTAAGAAGTTACAATTTTGGTATTCCCTCTTGCGGGATCAGCGTAATTATTTTGCTGTATTGCGGCTTGATTTTGTAACGTAAGGCATTAGCGGTATCTCTAGCAACTCCAATCCTTAACTATTGACATCATGCGTGAAAATTACTATTTGCCTTGCCGCTTGTTTATCGCGTATAATCTTCATATCCAAAATATAAATCTTTCAGGAGGTTATCATATCCATGAAGAAAGTTGCAGCTCTCGTATTCGTGCTGGTTCTCATGTCATTTTCAGTGGCACAGGCCGCCCAGTACACCATCACAGTAACCCACATCGTCGATGAAGCACACTCATGGCACAAAGCCAGCGAGTTCTTCAAGCAGGAAGTCGAGAAACGTTCGGACGGAAAAATCGAAGTCAAGATTTACCCCAACAGCCAGCTCGGAAATGAAATCGACACGATACAGTCGGCACTCACCGGCGGCGGCGTTGACATCGTAATCACGGGCGAATCCATGATGACCTACGTCCCCGAACTGGGAATACTCGGAGTTCCCTACCTTATGACCAGCGATGCCCATGTTGAGGCGGTTGCAGGCGGCCCGATCGGCAAGGAGATAGAGGATTTAATGCTCATGGACGGCGCAGGTTTCAGGTGCCTTGCGTACTTCGTGAGAGGCCCAAGAGACGTAACCTCCAACAAGCCCATTCGTACTCCTGACGACATCAAAGGCGTAATTATCCGCACACCTGCTTCAACAATCACGGTCTCAACGTTCGAGGCATTTGGTGCGAAACCAACACCGATGGCATTCTCAGAGGTCTTCACGAGCCTTCAGAGCGGTACAATTCAGGGACAGGAGAACCCTCTGGCAATGATTAAGTCGGGCAATTTCTACGAGGTTCAGAAGTACCTGAACAAGACAGAACATCTCCGTACATGGCTGTATTTCGCGATGAGTGAGCAGAGCTTCCAGGCACTCCCTAAGGACTTGCAGGACATGGTGCTTCAGGTTGGAAAAGAGACGCAGGCATACGAGCATGAACTTTTCCTGAAGGACGAAGCAGAACTTGAAGGCTTCCTGTCGTCAAAGGGAATGGAAATCATCAATGACGTTGACCAGGCAGCATTTGCGAAACTTGCAGACAGCGCAATGCAGAAGCTCATGGAGGGTGAGTACAAGTACCTCAGGCCGCTTTACGACAAGATTAAAGCAGCAGAACCCAAATAGCGTAATTTTCATGGCCGGTGTGTGAACGAAATCATACATCGGCTGTTTTTTTGCGGTGTCAGACTGGACGAAAATTTACTACACCGCGTATAAGGTAGCTGAATGTGTCAAAGCATTCATGAAGCAGTGAAAACATGAAAGGAAATAGAACTGTGAAGATACTCACGAAGATATATTACTGGCTTTTGTCGTCGCTGGCAGTTGTCGGAATGCTCGGCTATATCGGGGCTGTAGTAGTTCAGGTATTCAGCAGAACATTCCTTCCGTCAGTGCCGTCATGGACGGAAGAGGCGGCGCGTTACCTGTTCATTTACTCAGTGGCGGTAGGCGCGGGAGTTGTCTCAATGAAGGACGAATATGCCCGTGTCGATATCCTGACATCAAAGTTTTCTGAAGGGTTCAAGAAAATCTACGAAATAATAGTATGCCTGATACTGATAGCGTTTGACGTGTACCTTGCGTGCTATTCCATTCCAAAATTCGTGTTTCTCAAATTCAGAATGGTGTCAACAGCAATGCAGATACCAATGCAGTGGATAAACTTCTCTGTTCTTCTGTTCGCAGTGTTGCAGGCAGTGTCATACTCTGTGAAGATAATCCTGCTGTTATTTGGGACGGACACAAAAGACCTCCTGAAATCGCCGGAAGAAGAGACAATCGGAAATTATGACGTTGAGGAGGTTGTTACAGAATGAGCGTTGCTGTATTATTCCTGAGCTTTCTAGTGTTCCTTTTCGTTGGCTTCCCTGTTGCTTACTGTCTGGGAATATCTAGCCTTCTCTATTTTATTCTGGAGAACATGCCCCTCGTAACGTTTGCACAGAGATTTTTCTCCGGCCTCGACAGCTTCACACTGTTATGCATACCCGGCTTCATGCTTGCAGGAAACCTCATGAACACCGGCGGAATAACGTATCAGATTGTGCGTTTCTGCGACAAGGTTATCGGGCACATACGCGGAGGCTTGGGGCTTGCGAACATCGGAGCGTCAATGATATTCGCGGGTGTCTCCGGAACTGCGGCGGCTGATGCTGCTTCACTGGGAGGAATACTCATTCCCGCAATGGTGAAGGACGGTTACGACGCTGATTACTCTGTTGCTGTTACGGCGGCAAGCTCATGTATCGGGCCGATTATCCCTCCTTCAGTGCCAATGATTATGGCAGGAACTCTGACGGGTATATCGGTGTCAAAGATGTTTGTTGCCGGTATAATTCCTGGAGTGTTGATGGGGCTGGGAATGATGGCTGTTGCGTGGGTTATCTCTGTGAAACGCAATTACCCGAAGAACGAGAAACGTGCTACATTCCGCGAGATTATTGCTTCTGGACGCGAAGCATTCTGGGCACTGTTGATGATGGTGATAATACTTGCCGGAATACTTACGGGCATAGTTACCCCCACTGAGGCTTCAATCATTGCGGTACTTTACGCGCTATTCGTTGGTTTCTTCATCTACAAGGAACTCAGCATAAAATCAGCCCTCGCAGTAATACGCGACTCAATGGTAGGTGCGGCGGGAATAATGGTGCTTGTAGGGTTCGCAAACGTATTCGCCTACGTTCTCACGAAGGAGCAAATACCCACGATGATAGCGAACTGGATACTGTCAGTAACGCGGAACAAGTTTATCATTCTGCTTATCATCAACATATTCCTGCTTTTTGTGGGCTGCTTCATGGAGACGATAGCGGCGTTGACGATACTATTCCCTGTGCTTCTGCCTGTCGTAACGTCAATAGGAGTAAGCCCGATACAGTTTGGAGTAATGTGCGTGCTTAATCTCGTTATTGGACTGACGACCCCGCCTGTTGGAGTGTGCCTGTTCATAACGACATCAATCGGGAAAATCTCGATAGCTCAGGGAACGAGGGCAATAATCCCGTTCTTAATCTGCAATTTTGCGGTTCTTCTGCTTGTAACATACTTCCCGCCTGTAACATTATGGCTTGTGGGACTGTTATACGGAATATAGGAGCGTGAATAATAATGAAGGCAGTACAAATTGTTAAACCCAATGAGTTACGCATTATCGACATGCCCAAGCCTGAAATCAACGAGCATGATGACGTTCTCGTGAAGATAAAGGCATCAGGGATATGCGGTTCGGACGTGGGCATATATCACGGCACAAACGCAGCGGCAACATATCCACGCGTAATAGGCCATGAAATCGTCGGCGAAATCGTGGAAGTCGGCTCGAACGTCAAAACCCTTGACTATCAGCTGGCACGTTGTTGCCAGCCCATCTACGGCGACAAAGTCTTTGGTTTTGTACGTCTGCCATAATTTGCAGGTTAGAGGGGTTCACATTGACGGAGGATACAGGGAGTTCATGGCTGTACCGGAGGGAGATTGCTACCTTCTGCCTGACTTTCTGGAATACAAGGACGCTGTGATGATTGAGCCTACAACTATAGCGGTTCAGGCATGTTCGAGGGCACAGCTTGAGGCGGAAGATGATGTTCTGATTATTGGAGCGGGTGCGTTGGGAAGCAGTCTTCTCCGTATCGTGAAACTCTTTAACCCTCACAGCATAACGATGGCGGACATTGACGAGGGAAGACTGGACGAAGCCATGAAGAATGGTGCAACGGCGAAAATCAATTCCCGTAATGAAGACCTGGTGAAGCGTGCGAAGGAAATCACAGGAGGCTACGGGCCGACGGTAACGATTGACGCGGCATGTGTGAAGGGAAGCCTTCTCAGTGCGTGCCAGGCGGCAGGTAACGCAACGAGGGTAATCACTATGGGTTTCAGCATTGCGCCAGACGAGATTAACCAGTTTGTCATAACGTCAAAGGAGCTTGACATCAGAGGCTCAAGGCTGCAGAACCGCAAGTTCGGTGAAGTGATAAGGCTCGTGAACGAACGCAAAGTGAACCTTCAGGGGGCAGTGTCGCATACGTTCCCGTTCATGGAGGCACAGAAAGCGTTTGATTTTGTGGACAGCAGAGATCCTTCAATCCGCAAAATTTCACTCATATTCGACTAAAACATAAATGCCCCTCGTGATTGTGCGAGGGGTAATTTTTTTTTACGCTGCGGCCTGTGAATGATTAGATTATGGGTACACCGATGTTTTCAGCAAGCCCGCGTATAACATCGTCAGATAACATGCTTATTTCAGCAATTAAGGACAACGGAGATTTTTTCTCAGCATATTAATAGCTACAGTCTTTCTGTTTTCTTTTATGCCTTCTTCAAGACCTACTTAGTCTGTTTGTGCTATGTCTCCATCTGCATCAATGTAAAGACCAGCCGCTGTAAAAAAATCCTGCATTGTCGATACATCGGGAATTTCGTTCTTGTTTGCTTTGGCCTTGTCCATTTCCTGAAACGTACCAAGCACAGCCTTATTCGATAAGCTGTTCATTCGTATACGTTTTCGTCTTTTGTCCCAAAGCCTGAATATGATCTGTCAGAGCTATATCTGCTTTCGCGCTCAAAGCAAATCACCTCCATTAAAATTTAACGGACAGATTTTTGGTCTGCCCGCTATTTCGCTTTATTAATTAATCACCGGACGAAGAAGGGAACATAGCAATCAAGCAGCTCATTCACATTTGCCGTTGTCGCAAAGCCGTGTCCACTGCTCGCAATTCCGCCCGCCGCTGTCAGAATTGGAACATCGCCCTCTGTCGCATTCTGAACTTTGTCAACTTTCCCGGAAGTATCAACATGAAGTCCATCGTCCTTAGCTCTGATTGCGTTATTCGGTTCAGACGAGATTTTAATTTCAATCTCGTTGGTTTCGCTGTTAATTGCAAGGATTTTTGCGCTGTAGCCGGGCTTGATTTTGTAATGATTTTGTAAGTATCAATCAACGCCTCCAGATTCACAAACTTGTATGCCGTTGTTGTACCTGTTTTGTCTGTACCCTTGATTGCGAGTATCAGCACAGGCTTACCGTCAAGATTCGGGTTTGTGCTTCCCGGATACATTTCATCACTCCAAGTGAATGAAGCCTCAAAATCGCTTTTAAGCTGGTCAAGCACGAGTTCTTTCGGAAAATCAACCTAAAACGCTACATCGCCCGTTTTATTAGTGGACGTGTAGAAATTGATTGTTAGGCCGTCTACCGACATTCCGATCGATTTAATGGCCGAAGCTGACACAAGCGACATCTTGTTGAGTTCTGCTTTAAGCCCCTGCCCAAACTCGGCAAGGCGGCCAAACTGCATTACGCTGTTTACGTCATAACTAGGCATAATAAAAATACCTCCTAAAAATTTTGATTGGATTTATCATCAAGCGTCTAAATGAAACAAACGCCTTAATGAACACACGTTAAAAAAGTTCTGACATTAATTCTTTTACGTCCGATTGCGAAGAAAAGCTGACTTGCTGATTTCCGAAAGCGCAAGGGCTATTTCAGCCTGTAAAACGGCTTTGGCTCTCGGAATTATCTCGTAATCAACGTTTTCAAAACTTTCGCACTGATAACTTTTCCTAAGAGTTATGTCTGTATTGCCTGTTACTTCAGCAATCTCGCAAATCTGACCGCCTAGAACAAACACATCGCCCTCTTTTATTCCATCGCGCAACCACATGGTATTTATTCCTGTGATTTTTTCACTGCCCTTACGAACTGTTACACGTCCAGTTCCGTACCATTCGTTTTTTTCAAATTCCATTTTCAAGCCTCCTGACTTTGCCAATGTTTTTGGCCGATATGTTCAATCGAGTTTTTGATACTTGCTTTAGACAAGCAATCTATCTGGTGTTGTAAAAACGCTTCGCGCTCACGTATATACCTGTAAATTTCATCAACCGATTTATTTAACTGCACATACGTTACGCTTAAAGGATTATCAGAGAATATCGCCGTTACTTCTTTAGCCTGATCTACTACAACAGTTAAATCGAACCTGTAATAAACCGCGTCAGGGCCGTCTTGACCCGGCATATAATCCGCTGTATCTCCTGAATTACAATAGCCATATAAAACTTCATTTCCCGTATCGGGGTCTTCAGCAAATAATCCTATTTCACGGAAGAAAAAGCACTGAACAAGCTCCTTATTGCTCATTACTACTGAGATTTTTGCTGTGCCTATGTACGGCGGAATATTTATATCCTCTATCTGCATATCACGATGAGGGCTGATTACGTTTGTTAATGTGCTGATTTCCTGATTTTCAGGCAAATAGCCATCTCCGGCCACACCCTTTGTAAATTTCAGAGTTTTACCAGACAGGGCTTTTGCTAATAAATTACGCCCCGCATTGGTTAGTTCCATTCCTCCAAACTGTGCCAATCTTTTCACTTCCTTTCTGAGAACCTGTCTTCACAATTTTAATGAACGGGATAATCACTGAAATGACAGTCCATCTTGAAATCACCGTTTATTTAGGATTTTGCTAGACTCCGCAAACCTTGTGAAGACACGTTCTTAGACAGTGCTATTTTTGTTGCTTTTCAAATGTGGTGAGTATATAAGTGGGAGCCTTTTTTGCATTAAGGAAACACGGTGATGTGCTAAAAGTGAAATATGGATATGTGATAATATTTTGCCTGAGAGGTGAAGAATTGCCATGAACAAAATTATCACTATAGGCCGCGAGTTTGGTTCAGGAGGACGCGAATTAGCCCGCAACCTTGCAGAAATTCTCGGTTTTGCATACTACGACCGCGAGATTATATCCGAAATCGCCAAGCGTACATCACTGTCCGAAAAGTACGTGCAGAATGTTGCCGAACACAAACCCGTTATTCCCTTCCCCATTCACACAGGCCGGACATTCTGGGCAGTTATCCCCGACTATGGCCAGGACGTTCAGAAGGAACAGCACAGCATTATTCGTGAGGTGGCGGGAAAGTCTGACTGCGTTATCGTTGGCAGGGGTGCGGATTACATTCTGAGGGACGAGAAGCCTTACAGGGTGTTCGTGTATTCGGACGATGACGCGAAAATTGCAAGGTGTCGCGAAAACAACAGCCATGATTACGAGAAGGGTACGGATATGAGCGATAAGGAGCTTGGCCGGAGAATTGCGCAGATTAACGCTGCCAGAGCCGAGTATTACGAGTTTTACACAGGACAGAAATGGGGCGACAAAGCCAATTACGACTTGTGCATAAATACATCGTCATGTTCTGACCTGAAGAAGACTGCTAAGGCTATAGCATCAATAATATTTTGACACAAAATGAACAGGACGGCTCACAAAACTTTTCCTGGCTGTCCTGTTTTTGCATTCCCTGCTATACCTCGTAACGCAGGACGTATTTCGTGTAGAGAGGTATTTTGCTTATTGTTTTGTCGAGACGGGGGTTTTTGTTCCACATTCTGAAATTCCGTATCTCACTCTCTGACCTTCCTCCCTCGAAGAAATCGTAAACTCCCTTACTGTATTTCTGTACGAAGAGGAAAAAGCGTTTTTTCCCTATATGAAGGTAGAACGTTATCATGTCGTTGGCTTTGCTTACCGTGATTTTGTTTTTCAAGGCTGCCGGTGCCTCCTCGCTGTTGGGATTTCGCTGGTAATTATATTATCTTCATTCAGTCCTATCAATCGCTGAATAATAAATCTCTATAACGTGTTAAAATTTCAACAATACATTATCCATATCACAATCAAATATTTATTCGGAGGCAAAAATCATGGGAGTAAAACTCGGATTTATAGGGCTGGGAATTATGGGCAGACCTATGGCACTTAACCTTCTGAAGGCAAAAGATGACCCAACGTCAGAACTTCTCGTTTCAGACCTCAACAAGGACGCAGTTAATGCCCTCGTTCAGGCAGGCGCACGCGAAGCCTCATACGCTGAAATCGGCAGGGAATGCAGCATCATCATCACAATGGTTCCCAACGGCAAGATTGTTCAGGACATTCTGTTCGGGAATGACGGCGCAGCTAAGGAGATAAAGCCAGGTTCACTCGTATGCGACATGAGTTCAGTTACACCAGTAGAGTCTAAGTATTGCTACGACAAACTCAAGGCTCAAGGAGTAGGTTTTGTTGACGCTCCGGTATCAGGCGGAGAACCAGGCGCAGTGAACGCAACTCTCGCAATCATGTGCGGAGGAGATCAGGCAGACTTTGACCGCATGAAGCCATACTTCGACATTCTCGGAAGCTCTGCACTCCTCATAGGCCCGTCAGGTTCCGGAAGCACTGCAAAACTCGCCAACCAGATGATAGTGAACAACACAATCGCAGTAGTGTCTGAAGCATTCGTCTTCGCGGCTAAGGCAGGGGCAGATCCGGCAAAAGTCTATCAGGCAATCAGGGGAGGACTTGCGGGAAGTGCAGTTCTTGACGCTAAGATACCGATGATTATCGAGCGCAACTTCAAGCCCGGCGGCCCAATACGTATCAACCACAAGGACATCAAAAACTGTGTCGAATCAGCACATGCCATTGACGTTCCAATACCCTACACAGCGCAGTTGTATGAAATTCTCCAGACCCTCAAGATACACGGACACATGAATGACGATCACGGCGGAATAGTCCAGTATTTCGAGAAGCTGGCAGACGTTGAGGTGAAGAAACATGAGGCTTAATGCGTCAGTACTGTCGTCATATCCCAAGATTGATGAGGCTCTCGCTGATGAATTGCTGTCGAAAGAAATTGCAGAGAACAACAGGAAGATTGTAGTCCTTGATGATGACCCTACAGGTGTTCAGACGGTTCATGACATTCACGTTTATACGGGCTGGGGCCATGATGAGATACTTGCCGGCTTCCGTGAGAGCAATAACCTGTTCTACGTTCTGACAAATTCACGCGGTTTCACTCAGGAACAGACGACGAAGGCTCACAAGGAAATAGCCTCAGTTGTTGACCAGGTTGCGAAAGAAACAGGACGCGAATATATCTTCATCAGCCGCAGTGATAGCACATTGAGGGGACATTATCCTCTTGAGACGAAGATTTTGCGGGACGAATACGAGAAGTACACAGGCAAAATCATAGACGGTGAAATACTCTGCCCGTTCTTCAAGGAAGGCGGAAGGTTCACCATCAATAATGTGCATTACGTGAAGTATGGTGATGAATTAGTCCCCGCGAACGAGACAGAATTTGCGAAGGATAAGACATTCGGTTACACAGCACCCGACATGCCCGGCTACATCGAGGAGAAGACAGCAGGAGAGTACAAGGCACAGAGTGTAACATGTATATCGCTTGATGACATACACGCCATGAACATTGACGCTATAGAGGCTCAGTTGATGGCTGTAAAAGGCTTCAACAAAATCATAGTGAACGCAGTGGATTATGTTGATGTAAAGGTATTCTGCATTGCCCTCTACCGTGCCATGAAGAAGGGTAAAGTATTCATGTTCAGGACGGCGGCGGCAATCGTCAAAGTCATGGGAGGGGTTACGGATATCCCGCTTCTCACGCGCAAAGACATGGTTACTGCGGGCAACAATAACGGCGGCGTAATAGTCGTAGGTTCTCACACTGACAAGACAACGAGGCAGCTTGAGGCTTTGAAGTCCCTGAAGAATATTGAGTTCATAGAGCTTGACGCAAGGCTGGTCAGGGACGATACGGCTTTTGCAAAGGAAGTTGAGAGGTGTCTTGACCTTGAGGAAAAATGCATTGAGGCAGGGAAAACTGTGTGCTGCTACACTACAAGGGCATTAATCACGGCTGATACTGGCGACAAGGAAGATGAATTGAGACTTTCGGTGAAGATTTCTGACGCTGTACAATCCCTCGTGGGAAGACTTAAGGTTACTCCGTCATTCGTTATAGCTAAGGGCGGAATAACTTCCAGCGATGTCGGCACTAAGGCATTAGGGGTGAAACGCGCATTGGTGTTAGGCCAGATACGTCCGGGCATACCTGTGTGGAAGACCGGTGAAGAGAGCAGATTTCCCGGAACACCTTACGTTATCTTTCCCGGCAATGTCGGCGAGGACTCAACGCTGAAAGAGGCAGCAGAAATATTGATGACGCACTGAAGGAGGACATAAAACATGCGTAACTACTTAGACGTTCTCAAGAAGATAGAGGAAACAGGAGCAAGAACATGGATCGTTGGCGATACTGTCCGTATGATGGAAATGGGAATACAGCCCGACACCATCACCCTAGCCATAGATTCCGATGACATGTACGCGGTCTCACAGGCAATCGGGACGGGGACAGTTGACGCAAGAGGGCCTTTCCCTGCGTTAAGGGGTGAGCTTCTGGGAGCTAATTTCCGGGCATTCAGCCTTCGCGGAAAGACGATTGAGGAGGATTTAGCTTTCAGGGATCTCAGCATTGAGGCTATTGCGGTACGTTCTGACGGGGGAGTTGTTGATCCATTCGGAGGCAGGTTTGATATCAGGAACAAGGTTATACGCCTTACCGGAGACAACGTTGACCTGATAGACGCTGATCCTTTGAGGATATTGCGTATGCTCAGGTTTGCGGCAGAGTTTGAGATGGATATATTCTGGAAGACGGAGACCGATGTACGCAAATTCCTTGACGTTCACGCAGACAGAATGAAAGATATTCCGGCTGAACGTTGGGGCCGCGAAATCATGAAGGGGCTTCACAGGAGACCTTACAGGTTCATAGAGCTGTGCGATGATTATGAACTTCTGCCGTTCTTCCTGAAAGACCTTGAGGACTTGAAGTCAGTCTCAGACGGCAAAGGCTCTACGATTTATGAACATGTGCTTTCAATTCTAAAGGTCATAGAGGAACGCCTAGATGTCAACAAGATAATTCAGAATGACGCGTTCGTACTTGCCGGACTTTTCGGGCACATCGGAACCCATACTACCGATCTCAGCGACAGGAACAAGTACACTGACCGTGCAATAACGGAATACATGACGAGCTGGAACATACCATCAGGGACAATTGATGAAGTTCTGGCAATCATCAACAACTACAGGAGCTTCTACACGCCGGTTAGCGAGGAGACTTTCTGCCGCAATGTATTAGCCTATTCGCGCGAAGGTATAGAGGTTGCGCTGCAGTTCGCGAGGTGTGCCGCAATATCTGAGGGCACTATTGATGAGTACCGTGAAGTCCTCGACAATAACCGCTGGAACTTGAAGCAGGTTCTCAGACGCTTTAACACTGTAGAACTTCAGACGGAAGGTTCAACGCGTTACATGACGGGAAGGGAAATTATGAGCCTTCTCCACATGAAGCCTGGAAAACGTGTCGGCGAACTTCTTGAAGAACTCGACATGGCAGTAGGAACAGGGAAAGTCAGCTCGCGCACAAGGGCAGAAGAATGGCTCAGGGCGCAGAGTGCATGATTTCATGCTGGACACTATAGCAGCAATATCTACGGCATTGGGTGAAGGTGCAATCTCCATCGTGAGAATATCTGGGCCTGATGCCGTCAATATTTCCCGCAAGATACTGACACGCCGGGAATTTCCCGAACACTCCAGAATGTATCTTACCAGCCTTCACGATGTGGAAGGGAACATTATCGACAGAGTATTGTGCGTACACTTCATGAAGCCGTCAAGTTACACTGGCGAGGACATAGTAGAGATACACACTCACGGGGGAATTATGGCCGCGAAAACATGCCTTGAGCTTGCGTTGTCGAACGGCGCAAGAATGGCGGAACCTGGCGAGTTCACCCGCAGAGCTTTCATCAACGGAAGGATAGATCTCTCACAGGCTGAGGGTGTTTTGTCTGTCATAGAGGCTAGGAGCAATGAGGCACTTCACGCGGCAGCAAGGACTTTAACGGGGGAATTGTCGCGGTCATTACAGAAGGTTCACGATGATATTCTGGAGATGCAGGGAAATTTTGAGATACAGATTGACTTTCCGGAAGGTGAAACACTCGATGGCTTTGACGCTCTGTCGGGGATTGACCGTGCGATACGCGGTCTTGAAGGGATATTGTCGCAATGTTCGGCTGGAATGGTTTTGAGGCGCGGCGTTAATGTCGTCATTTCAGGCCGTCCAAACGCAGGAAAATCTTCACTCCTCAACGCTCTGCTCGGCAGGAACAGGGCAATAGTTACGGACATTCCTGGAACAACGCGGGACA
The DNA here is from genome assembly GCA_937892105.1 of uncultured Fretibacterium sp. Next base: position 26,433 of record CALAUZ010000218.1, read on the forward strand.
TCATAGAGGACAGCATAATAATCGGCGGAATACCTGTGAGGCTGTCGGATACTGCCGGACTTAGGGACACCGGCGACATCATAGAGGCTGAAGGCGTAAGGCTTGCACTTGATGCCATGAACGACAGCGATATTTGCCTTTACGTGATTGACGGCTCAGACAGAGTAACGCGGGAAGATATGAGTTACATTCGGGAACTTGATGGCAGACAGGCAGCTATAGTGTTCAACAAGTCAGACTTAGGCTGCGCGGCAGAAAACATAGATACATCATGCCGTAAAATCAGTGTGTCCGCGAAAACTGGGGAAGGCATTGACGCTCTGAAGTCCGCAATATATGACATGGCCGCAAAAAATGCTGTACTTAGTTCGGGGCTTAATGTGTCGGCGTTACAGCTTGAGGAACTGCGCTTGGCATTGTCGGCACTGCGTGAAGGGAGAAATTCCGCCGTAAATGGTGATGGCGAGGATATTACAGCGGGTATGCTTGGTTCTGCCAGAATGTCGTTACTGCGCGTCTTGGGAGTTGATGCCGGTGATGAGCTTCTCGACTCCATGTTCAGAAGGTTCTGTGTCGGGAAGTGAGGGAGCAGCTTTGTCCATTGCGTTAATGATGAGGCTTACAGCTTCTCCTTTCGTCATTCCATCGTGAAATTCAGGAGCGTTAATCTTTCCCTTCATGGCTTCTTCCGCTTTCGTTATAATCCCTGCAAGTTCCTTCTTCGTTATCTTCCTGTCAACTCCAAAACGTCCCTGTACCCTTCTGCTCTTTGACGGTGAACTAATCCTCTGTTTGGGGTAAACAGGATACTTTTCCGGCTCAATGAGTTTATACAGTGTTGCAATCTGCACAGCACCATAATACTTGTGGTTCTCCGGAACGTCAGAATACTCCGCAAGTGAAAGCATTACGCCGCAATCTGTCAGCAGCTTCTGTACGTGTATGGGGTGAATATCGCGCGGCTTAACGTCCCAGCTTACAGAGAGTGCCGCAAGAGTTCCAACAGCCTGCCCCGTCATCATGCATACGGGCTGAAGCCTTAATGCTCCAGAAGCAAGACGCGACATCGACAAGTTCTTTTCCGCCGCAAGAAAGTTATCATCACTGGCAGGGATTAGTATTCTCATTGGTGCCTGGAACGCTCCGGCCGGTTCATGTTCGCGTATTGATGCCTGATGTTCTCCAAGCTCATGCTCAAAGTCATCATCGTCATCTCCGGCGTGAAGGTCTATTATATAGCCGCCGATTGCGATTGCGTCAGGTAATTCGCGGTTCTTGCCGTCCCTGTAGCTCTGTGAGTTCTCGTATAATGCCCGCGAATTGTACGTGTATTCACCAACTATCCTCCTGCATTCCCGAACGTATGGGATTGGCGGTAAATGTCTAGCTATGTTCTTCCATTCGTCAGGCAAATCTTTGGCGGCCTCTGGCAGCTCATCGTATTCATTCTCGTCAACTGACCATGTTTCGCCAAGTTCGTTTTGAATATAGTATATGAAATGTAACGTCTTAATGAGTGCTTTGCGGTTTATGTCTTCCCTGAACGCTTTATCCTCAAGGTATGCGATGGGAAGGCCGTATTTCTCGTCCCAGCCGTATTGGCCAGGATAGTCATTGCCCCAGTTTACGCCGGTTTTGGTGATACGTTTCCAGTCCTTTCGCGCACCGGTGTAGCTTCCAGGCAAATATGAATCCGGAACTGCCCTGTAAGCGTTGTGCGCGGAAAATTCTGCGGGCAGCTTGAACGGCGATCTGTCTCCAGCTCCAAAAGCATTGCGAGATACATAGGCAGTGTAATTCTTGCGTGCTTTCTCGTAATCTGGAAGGGGTGATTTCGGCCTCAGATGTCCAGGTACTCCTTTCGGGTATTTGCGGATTACGGCTGTCCATGTTATGTCCTGTATCATTGAGGCTGGGTTCATGTCTGGGGATAGAGAGTTTCCAGAACGGTATTGCAGTCCTGCAAGCGGGATAACGTCCCCGCATTCTGTTGCGTCAATGAGTATCTTGCAGGTGTAATACTTTGTACCTTCCCGCGTTCTGACAGTTACAGACTTTCCGCCTTCAACTGCCTCTACCTTCACTATATCTGCGTGAAAGAGTATATCTGAGCTTACGGCCATGTCTGCCAGTATTTTATGTCCGGCTGACGGCTCAAACGCTTTACCGTCCGTCTTCCAGTACGATGTTGCAATAGACTTCCTCATTTCCCCGTAATGTTCCCTAACCCTGTCCATGAATTCATGATATATTCCGTTCTCCCTTAGCCTGCTCATGTCGTCCATCGTGCTTACACCCGCCGCAGTTGCCTGGCCTCCTAGCATTCCTGTCGGTTCGACAACAAGGACTGACGCTCCGAGACGGGCTGCCTGAATTGCAGCAGATATTCCTCCCATTCCTCCGCCGGCAATAACAATGTCATATGCGTATGCTGATGATGATACGGACATTATGAGACTTGCAAGAAGAAGCATAGTTTTTCGGAGGCTAATTCGTTTTGGAATGATTACTACAGCAGAAGATACCGCGAAACTTACAACGGCAGTGAACAGGAAATTGCTCATTCCGGAAAGTTCTAACTGTCTTGCTGCAATGATAATAACCATGAAATGAAGAATATATACTAAATCTGTAACCTTCCGCAAAGTCCTCATTGATGCAGGTGAATATTCCACGTGAACTTTCAGGCCGATAATCAGAAGGAAAAACGCAGGTATCCAGCCGAATATTGTTATGTCATTGTAGATTGGAGGAGTAATGTTTCTGCGGAGAATTTCTGCTTCAATGAATGACAATGTGAATGCCGCAACCGTAAATATAATTGCTGATGACATTTTCATGTTCACGATTTCCCTGTGCTTGTATAACTCTCTCCCTGCAAAAAGCAATAGAAGTATCAGTCCTTCAGCAAGCGCAATCAAATACCACAGATGATTGAACCCGAACACAAGCTGAGGCCATAACGGAGAGTTTTCTGCGATGTAAACGGAGTAAAGAACACTGGAAATTATGTAGATTGCCAGAATGCGGATAATATACGAACGCTTCTTGCCGCTGTCCATTCCGGAAAAGAAATATCCCGATGACATGAAGAAGAATGGAACGCAGAACCTGAAGAACCGTTGCCCGTAGAAGTAATTTGCCGTTGTATTGGCGAAGATGTTGCCGACGTGAGAAGCTATTATGAGGATACAGCAGAATAATTTGATGATGTCAACAGAATTAACCATGTTATGCGATACGCCTCCTTAATACACATTTTACACTGGACGCAATATTATTCCATGACTGTGCTACAATTTTACGAAAATTTTTTTACAGAGGGGAATTATGGACAAGACAACAAGAAAACTTAACGGTTCAGAAATATTGATACAGTGTCTTCTTGAGCAGGGAGTTGATACAATATTCGGCTATCCTGGCGGAGCAATCCTCAATGTTTATGACAAGTTATACGATCACCCCGAAATCAGGCACATTCTCACCGCACATGAACAGGGAGCATCACATGCCGCAGACGGTTACGCGCGTTCAACGGGGAAAGTCGGGGTATGCTTCGCCACATCAGGGCCAGGCTCAACAAACCTCACCACAGGAGTTGCTACAGCATACATGGACAGCTCCCCAGTCGTATTCATAACATGCAACGTAAATTCTGACTTAATCGGCAGGGACTCGTTTCAGGAAGTTGACATAACAGGCGTAACACTTCCCATCACAAAATGCAGCTATATAGTCAGCGATGTGCATAATCTTGCGGACACAGTTAGAGAGGCTTTTGCTGTTGCACGTTCAGGAAGACCAGGCCCGGTACTCATAGACATACAGAAAAACGCAACGGCTGACGAGTGCGAATATTCACCTGTAACACCCGATGAGTTTTTCTACGGCCCTAACGCAAGAATGCAGAGGTTAAGAACTACACATCACCCTTCATTAGGCTGTCCTGAAATCGATATGAAGGCGATAGACCAGCTTGCGGAAATGATTGAACGTTCCGAGAAGCCTCTGATGGTATGCGGCGGAGGAGTTGTGCGTTCTGGAGCTTTTAAGGAGTTCAGGACGCTTGCAAAACGTATAGACTCTCCCATCGCCATAACAGTAATGGGAGGCGGTGCGGTAATGGGCAGAGACCCTCTCGCTACAGGAATGATAGGTATGCATGGTTCTCAAGCGTCTAACATGGCATGTGATGCGTGTGATTTGCTTATAGCCGTAGGGTGCCGCTTCTCTGACAGGGTAACGTTGAACCCGGCGGGTTTCGCAAAGAATGCAAAGCTAGTACATATTGACATTGACCCTTCAGAAATCGACAAGAACATAAAGACTAACCTGCACATAATCGGGGACGCAAAGAATATACTTTCGATTTTGTTGGGGAAGATTAAGGGCGAAAAGCATAATGACGGCTGGAAGAATTATGTTTTCTCATTCAGGCGCGAGACAGAATACGATGACCCCGCCGACGGAACGTTGACACCGAAGCAGATACTTTCAGCGGCAGCAGAGATACTTCCTCAAGACACTATCGTAACGACAGATGTAGGACAGCACCAGATGTGGGCGATACAGCACTTCAAGTTCGATTATCCCGGACAGTTGATTACTTCTGGCGGTTTCGGAACGATGGGATTTGGATTGGGAGCGGCAATAGGTGCGCAGGCCGGCAACCCTGAAAAGACGGTGCTCCATGTTACGGGAGACGGTTCTTTCCGCATGAACTGCAACGAGCTTTCAACGGAGCAATACTACAAGATGCCAATAATAACCCTGCTTTTCAACAACGCAACTCTGGGAATGGTCAGGCAGTGGCAGCACTTAATCTACAAGGAGCGTTACTCGCAGACAACTCTGGACAGAGGCCCTGACTTTGCGAAACTGGCATACGCATATGGTGTTCACGGCGTGAGTGTAAGGAATGAGGGTGAACTCCGAAGGGCATTGAACGACGCGGTAAGTTCCAGGTCTGACGGACTTGGCTGGGTGATAGACTGCCGGATTGACATGGACGAGATGGTGAGGCCGATGGTTGGCGGAAACAGTTTCATCACGAATTTCATGCTCTACTAGGGGGGTGAAGGACATGCAGGCAAAAGAAGACAGCAAGAGCCTAAAGCGATACACGATAATAACGGCGATGGACAATGAAGCGGGAGTGCTATCACAACTGGCGCACTTATTCTCACGGAAGGGGTATAACATTGAGACGATCGCGGCAGGGTGGACGGTTGACCAGAATGTTACGCGCTTCACGATAGAGATATATTCTGACGAGGAGAGAATAAAGCTGCTATGCTCACAGCTCCGTAAACTCGTGCCAATTCATTATGTCGAGATACTTGACCCGTCGAAGTCGATACGAAGGGAGTTAATGCTTGTTCGTGTGAAAGCTGAGGACAGAGCCTCAAGGAATGAGATTATCCAGATAGGAAACATCTTCAGGGGTAGTGTTGTGGACATTACGCCTGACAGTATAACGCTGTCGGTTACGGGAGATGACCAGAAGACGCAGGCATTCGAGGAGCTGTTGAAAGAGTTTGGGATAATTGATCTTGCGAGGACGGGAATTGTAGCGATTGAGCGCGGTGAAATGTAGTGTTAAAATACAAGCCTCTGAATGAAACTTTAGGGGCTTGTCTGTTTCATCAAAAAATATGCGGGAAAGGAGTATTGACAAAAGTGAAAAAATCTGCGTATAATTGTCAGCAGTCAGCAGTCAGCAGTCAGCAGTCCTAGTTGTATTCTAAAATTCCTTACACTTTCACTCAAAATCAGCATTTCGGGTTTCGTTGCGTTTAGCATTCTTTCTTCTCTGTTCGGATTTTATAATAATACACCTGTCGTTAGCACAGACCCTGATGGGGCAACAGATTTCCGTTCGCGACCTGATTATGTGTGGACGCAATGTTTTGAAGGTTTTTCTTACGGCAAGACCAATAATGAGGGATATAATTTTCCTTATGACTACAAACGAGGAATGAGCATAGATATTCTTGTTATGGGGTCATCGCACATGCAAGCCCATGAACTACAGACAAAAGAGAATACAGCTAGTCTTCTTAGTACAATGTTTAGTTTTAAGGTGTACAACATAGGAGCTGGAGAACATTTTCTGCTTTCGTGTTTATGCAATCTCAAAGCCGCAGCAGAAAAATATCGTCCATCAAAGTACATAGTCATAGAGACACCAAGTATAAAATTTTCAGATAAAGTACTCAAAATGGCAGAAGCAGGTACGTTACCTGAAGCAGGCGTTGTGAACAGGGGAACTCTCAGATTGATATTAAGAGAGAACAAATATTTCTTCCATCTATGGAGACTATGGAGAAATATAAACAAAACTGCTAATACAGAATACAATCAATCAGAGCAAATCAATGATACATTATTCAACGATTCAGAAATCATGTTAAGGCTCATGATACTGGCTGAGGAAACTGCTTCCTCATGCGGAGCAAAATTAATCATTGCCTATCACCCTTCAATTTCTCTCAACAAAGACGGAACACTGAAAATTAATGACGATCCCGAAATCGTGAAGCAGTTTTCGGATTTATGCTCTGAGAACGGGATTTATTTCCTCAACATGGCCGAACGTTTCCTCAGTGAGTACGAAAAGAGTTACACGCTGCCTTACGGCTTCATCAACACGTCAGTCGGCACAGGACACATGAACTCAGAGGGACACAGAATGTTTGCAGATGAAATATATGCTCTCATAAAAAGAATCGAGGCAAAATCATGATATTCACATCACTGGCATTCATGATATTCTTTGCTGTTGTTCTCACGGGAGTATCAGTAATTCAGCAATTTCAATGCGGCGACAGAGTAAAACATTATTTCCTGCTTTTTGCCAGCTTCTTCTTCTATGGCTGGTGGGATTGGAGATTTTGCTTCCTCCTACTGTTCGTAATCTCATCATCATATATTTCCGCCCTGTACTGCCGTAAAAAGCCCGTATTCATTCTCGGTGTCTCAGTGCCATTGATAGTATTGGGAGTGTTCAAGTATTTTAATTTCTTTATGGGTTCACTTGGCCTTCACGCTTTCAGCAGCCTTAAAATCATTCTTCCTGTAGGAATATCATTCTATACCTTTCAGGCATTGAGCTATGTTATTGACGTTCACAGAGGGAAAATTCCCGCAGAGAAGGATTTTATACGGCTCGCTCTGTACATTTCGTTCTTCCCTCAGTTAGTGGCCGGGCCAATCGTTAGAGCTTCTGATTTCCTGCCCCAATTATATGAACCTTCGCGGAAATTGACGGCCGTTAATTTCTGTACCGGCGTTCAGATTATGGCGATGGGCTTCTTCAAAAAGGCTGTACTTGCGGATCATCTCTCTGTTTTTGTTGATGATGTTTTCAGAGTACCTGTTGCGTTTCACTGGGCAGCCATCATTCTTGCGGTAATGTCGTATTCGTTGCAGATATATTTTGACTTCTCAGGCTACTCCGATATTGCGACAGGCTGTGCGAAATGTATGGGCTATGACTTCATGACTAACTTTAATCTGCCTTATATATCCCGTAGTGTTTCGGAGTTCTGGCACAGGTGGCATATTTCACTTTCCGGCTGGCTGAGAGATTATTTGTATATTCCATTGGGAGGTAACAGGTGCGGGAAGTTCAGACAGCTAATGAACCTTATGATTACGATGCTTCTTGGAGGGTTATGGCATGGGGCAAATTGGACGTTCGTATTCTGGGGCGGACTTAACGGGCTTGCATTGTGTGCTGAGAAAATATTTCCTTCACGCAAAAACATAACTGGCATACTCATGAATACACTGAAGGTTGTTGCCGTGTTCCTGTTTATTTCGTTCACATGGATATTCTTTCGGGCTGAATCTTTTACTGATTCGTGGCTGATAATCAGAGGGATCTTCACATTTCAGAACGGGATAAGGCAGCCGTTTTTCTGGACATTTGCAGCAATGACAATACTCATAATATCCGAAGCTGTTGCGTTATTCAGAGCCAAACGCAAAAATCTTTACCCTGTAACCGGCTTCACTCCCATAATGGACTTGAACACTATAACAGGTCTTACTGTATTTTTTGTGTTCGTAGGATTGATTTTGGGATTGGCGTTTACTGGGGAAAATCCGTTCGTTTACTTCCAGTTCTGAGATACAAAAATGCCCCCAGCCACTTTGAACTGGGGGTAATATTTTGCGTTTTTCGTGTTATTCTTCTGCTTTTTCTGCCTTCACTGCTATTACTGGAGCATACGTTACCCCTTCAGTGAGCCATGCGGATACCGTAACTCTGTGTTTCTCAGGAACAGTCTTTGTGTCAGCCCCTGAGTCGTCATAGAACTCCGCAATTTCATCGTCCTCTGTGGGTTCAGCATTCTTCGGGAACGCAAACCAGAATAACTCTGCTCCCACTGGAATATTCTCGCCGATTACCGCCTCAATGTTGTACATTCCCGAAACATTCGCGCTCATCTCAGGAAGTACTGCCGCAACGATATAATCTCCGCTTTCCAGAACATTAATATCCTCGCTCGAAAGTGATGTTGCTGTTCTTTCTGCCCTGAGTGTAAGCACTGGGTCTGGCTTTGCTTCACCTTTCTGTTCCTGCTGTACTGTTTCAGGAGTAATGCTTCCGTCAGACTGCGGGTACTCCTGTACCGATGTGTTATTCTCGGTTGTAAGAGTGTCAGTAAGTGCCGAATTGTTCTTAGCCGCTGGGGCTTCTGCAACAGTTTTGTTGTTCGGGTCTGTTACTGTGAGCGTGAACTCCTTGATGTCACTTCCAATGTTATTATAGGCCGTTATGGTTATCGCAAAGTTCCCTGCTTCAGTTGGCTTACCCTTGAATGTCCCATTGCTGAATGTTATACCTCTGGGCAATTTTCCGCTCAACAACCAGCGAATAGTTTTCGTTCCCGATGCCGTAACCTTACTGCTGTATGTCTTGTTCAATGTTCCGGCAGCGAGTGATGTTGTCGTTATGCTCGGAGAAGTCAGGGTCTTGATTACCACTTTCTTCGTAACTTTCCCATCAGCATTCGAGGCTGTTATAGTTAGTGTCGTCGTAGTATCTCTTGAAGGTGCTGTCCCTGTCAGCTTTGCAGTATAATCCCCAGTCTGTACAAAGTTGAAACCGGATACGCTGTTCATACTGAGAACTATATTCTTCGTGCCTGTAACCGTGAAATCCATATTTACAGGGCTGTTTACCTCCTGCGTGAGATTTACTGTGCTTGCTGAAGGTGTTACAAACGAAGGCCTCTGACCCGTTATCGTAAGCATTACCCTGCTTGTTGACGGAACAGATGACACGGAATTTGACGCTATGAAAGTAATGGGAAGATTCCTCAGCGATATTAACGGTGTGCCCGTAATCTGAGCAGTCCCAGCTGATGGGTTAGCCGTGAAGTTAAGCCCGATATCTCCAAGCCCTGATATTCCGAACCTTGCCTTGTCTGCGTCCGAAATTGAGTACGTTATCGTTATCGGTTTCGTTCCTGTGGCGGAAATCCTGCTGCCTGAATACGATACTCCCGCTCTTGCGCTTCCTAGTGAGGCCGTAAGTCTGGGAGCAACTCCCCTGACCGTAAGTGTTATTGTCCTCTCATCATATCCTGCGACATTTGATGCTTTGACCCTGAGATTGTACGTTCCTGCGACTACGGGTGTTCCTGCTATTGTTGCTGTAGTTCCTGTACTGTTCTGCGTGAGTTTCAGTGTTCCAGGAAGACCGGAAACTGTCCACGTTATAGGATTATTGCCGGTTGCCTGCAGCCTTGCCGTGTATGACTTGTCAGTTGTGGCTGTTGAGAGACTGCGTGTCGTTATTGTCGGCTTCTGAAGCACCGTAAGAGGAACACGCACAGAGGCTTTCCCTCCTGCATTTGTGGCTGTTACTGTCATGTTGAACCTTCCAGCCCTTGCTGGAGTACCTGAGAATACACCCGCGCTGCTTATCCTCATTCCTGAAGGCTGGCCAGACAATGACCACGTTATCGGTGCTGTACCTGAAGATGTCGTGAATGTTACACTGTCGTACGCTTCTCCCATTATTGCATCATTGAGCGTTCCAGGATTGGAGATTACAGGAGGCTTGGCTTTCACTGTGAGCCTTATCGTCTTCGTTACCGGCCTGTTTTCCAGCTTTGTGGCTATGTTTTCAGCAATTACCGTAACTGTATAAGTGCCTGCCTTCTTCGGTGTGCCGCTCAAGTTTACGTTGCTCCCGTTAATAGATAAACCGTCAGGCTGACCCCTCACTGCTATGGTTATCGGTTCTGTTCCTGTCGCTGTTATGGTCTGTGAGTATGGCGTGTCAACCATTCCTGTTGCAAGGCTCGAAATCCTTATAGTTGGTCTCACAGGGCGCGGATTTATAGTGAATGTAGCTATGTGCGATGTTGAAGCACCAGATGAGGTTTTCGCCGTGAAATTCACAGTGTATGTTCCAGCCCTTGTCGGTGTCCCGTAAATGAGACCTGTTGAAGGTGTCAGCCTTAACCCTGCCGGAAGTGCTCCTGACGCTGACCACGTTGCCGAAACGCTGGGTACCAGTGTAAGAGTTTCCCTGAACGCATAGCCAACATACCCAGTGAATGACGCAGGGGGAATGACATAACCGCCTGAAGCGTCAATGGCCTTGATGGTAAATGGCTTTGAGTCTGAGCCGTAGCTGTTATTCGCCGTAACAGTGAACGTATAATTCCCTGCCGATGTCGGTGTACCAGTAATTGCTCCTGTTGATGCGTTTATTGACAGACCGGCCGGAAGATTGCCGCTTGTTGACCATGTTATCGTTGCAGTCCCTGACGCTGTAATCTGTGCGCTGTAAGGCTGGCTTACGTATGCATCGGGCAATGATGACTCTATGATTGACGGTGCTGTCCCTGATGGCGTTGACGATGTATCGGTAACAGTGAAGGCTTTTATGCAGGCGTTCATACCCTGACTTTTCCCGTTTATCCAGCTTGTTCCGGTTGCGGAAAAGAAGCTGCCGTCTTCTATTGTTGCGTTGCCTGACCAGCCCGAAACTTTATACTCTATGGGTGCGCTTGCAGTCCCTGTGAACTTTACGACTACAGAGAAATATTCACCTTTGGACAATGCCACAGGTTCAGCGAGCGTTATTGTGTGATACCCTGCATATGCCTCATTGCCTGACATCACGGAAGAAGCTCTGCCCCCTGAAGGTATAGGGCTGTTCGTTGGCATTGATGACATTCCACGATAAATGCTTATCTCATAACCTACATTGTTATCGGGCGTGAAGAAGCCCACTTCTTTAAGGGTTTCATTGTCGCGTTCAGACCTGAAGACATTTGCGGCATAAATCTGTGATAATCCGTTGTAACTCCAAGTCCCGCACCAGCCTAACGCATCATAGTAATAGGCTTTCATCGCACTGTCTGCTTCTTCGGCAACAAATGCGCTCCCTTCAGTGAGGTACTGTGCATATGACAGCCAGAAATATCCGCTGTCTCCCCATGAAGCTCCCCACGAGTTCTTTATCAGCCATGCGCCGTCTGTTCCTGGATTAGTCTTGAAGTTATTACGCGAATAATTGTCGTCCCAGCCAACTATCTGTATGGCATGATTTACTGTTGAGCTTGTGTTGTAATAGCTTGTTCCAGCTGAAGAATTGTAGTAGTTGCCGCTGCTGCTGAAATAGTTTGCAACTACTGCGCCGTTCTCCATTATTCTGCGTTTTACCGTGTCTCTTGCTGATGATGAAGCGTTGACGTTAGGTTCATCGGTGAAAGCAAGATAGAATACTTCCCTTAGCCTGAGCATTCTCTTGTAGTCATCTGGCGAATACTTTGACGGTTTTGTGCCATAAGGTGCTTCCGTCTCGTCTGCCGGACCAGAAAGTCTGGAGAACATAGCCGCAGGGTAGAATGAGTTTCCTCCATTATCCATTATTGCTGAGAAGCTGGAACCTCCTGGACTAGTAAATGCCGCAGAGCTGTTTGAGTTCGAGAATGTGAACCATGCCAGATGGGCTTCCGAGAGATCATAGGTACTCTTTCCCTGCATAAGCATGTTGGACTCCATTGCGCCAAGTGCCGCATGTGCCCAGCATGTTCCATATGGGTTCTGGTTCTTGATTGATGTAACGTAATTTTTCCCGTTCACGTTTCGGAGGTCGTATTTTGTGGGAATACTTACTGCCTTCCTTGTGGGGAATTGAGAAGCGTTTTCTGCGGGAGGGTTGTTTGCAAGGTGGGATAAATCCACAGGGAAGGGAATATGTCCTGCCTTGAACACTTCGCCATTAAGGGAGTTTTTCACCGTTGGCATTGACATTTCAGGGGTATATTCTGCCCGCCACTTCATGAATGCCGGTGAGGGTGCTGCTATGCTTCCGTTTGCTTCAGTGCCTCCTGCATCGCCGGCAAAAACAGGCAATACCACAAGGGACATTAGAAGCAACACAGAAATTCCTGCATACTTCAAAAATTTCTGCATTATTACTAGCTCCTTTCAACTGTTATATGAGATTAGTTAAGTTTCGGTGTAAACTCATTAATATTTTATTACATGAGGAGGGATTTATGTGCGTCTGTTCATCACTACACTGTCAATGCTCTGCGTAATATCTTTCGGCTATGCTCTCGCAGGCTATGGCAGTTCACTTTTCGGCGGAGACATAAGGCTCGATTACGTTCTGGGAGGCTTATGCGCGGGGGTAATTTTCGGAGGGCTTGCAATGTTCCTGTGGTACAGACACCGCAGGGACTTCTTCGATTATGAAGATGATAGTAATTCGCTATAACATGTATAATATTCATGCTTCATAACTCAACAATAATAGAAGGGAAACATCACATGAACATCACGAAGTTAAACCAGATATACGAGGGTAAGGCTAAGAAAGTTTTTGCAACTTCAGACCCCTCATACTACATTGTCGAATACAAAGATGACGCAACAGCCTTCAACGGTCTCAAACACGGCACAATAACCGGAAAAGGCATCATCAACAACAAGATGAGCAACATGATGTTTCGTCTTCTGGAGAAACACGGCGTTAAGACCCATTACGTTGAACAGCTCAATGACCGCGAAACAGTAGTACGCGCAGTCAAGATAGTACCGCTTGAAATCATCATCAGGAACGTTGCGGCAGGTTCATTCTCGAAACGTTATGGTGTTGAGGAAGGCAGAGAGTTACTTCGCCCAACACTCGAATTTTCCCTCAAAGATGACGCTCTCAACGATCCTCTCATCAATGACAGCCATATCATCGCACTTGGTGTCGCAACTGAGAAGGAACTCGAAAACATCAGTACGCTTGCCTATAAAGTTAATGACGTTCTGAAGGAATTTTTTGCTGGCATAGGGGTGAAGCTGGTTGACTTCAAGATTGAGGCAGGAAGATTACCAGATGGCACAATAATTCTCGCAGATGAAATTTCGCCTGATACATGCCGTTTCTGGGACGCAAAAACAAACGAAAAACTTGACAAAGACCGTTTCCGAAGGGACATGGGCGGTGTCGAAGAAGCCTATCAGGAAATATTCAGGCGTATAGGCAATGTCTGACGAAATACACGAGGAATGCGGAGTGGTAGGGGTATATTGCAATGATGAGGGGACAAACGCATCTCATCTGGTTTATTACGGCCTTTACGCGCTTCAGCACAGGGGACAGGAGAGCGCGGGTATAGCGGCGAACTCAGGCGGAAAAGTCGAGATACGCAAAGACTTGGGTCTTGCAGGTGAAGTATTCAGGGGTTATGATTTCGGGAAGCTGCCTGGAAATATAGCGATCGGCCATGTCAGATACTCTACGGCAGGGGACGGAACTCAAAGGAGCGCACAGCCTTTAGCCGCCTCATGCCGGCTTGGTGAGATAGCCTTAGCCCACAACGGTAATCTCGTGAACGCCGACAGTCTTCGGGAAATGCTCACAGATGAAGGAGTAATATTCCACACTACCAGCGACTCAGAATCCATACTTAACCTTATATGCCAGCATGGTTCACGCGGAATTGAGGCAGGGATACGAAACGCAATGAGCCTCATTAAGGGAGCTTATGTTCTTGTAATAACGATTGGCGACAAACTAATCGGTGTAAGGGACAGTTACGGACTTCACCCTCTGTGTATCGGCAAACTGAAAGGCGAGGGAGGATATGTTCTGGCTTCCGAGACATGCGCACTAGAGGCACTTGACGCTGAATTTGTGCGTGATGTAAAGCCCGGCGAAATAGTCATAATTGACAAAAGCGGCCTGAGCAGTATTGAGCCTTCACACTGGTGCAGGAAAAATCTATGTGTTTTCGAGCTTGTGTACTTTGCGAGGCCTGACAGCATAGTTGACGGTGTTAGCGTTTATGAGTTCCGCCGCAAATGCGGAATGAAGCTGGCTGGCCAGAGGAAAATTGAAGCTGATGTAGTCATGGCCGTACCAGATTCGGGAGTACCTGCTGCGATTGGTTATGCTGAGGCTTCGGGCATTCCATACGGCGAGGGCCTCATAAAGAACAAGTACATGGGAAGGACGTTTATACTGCCGGAACAGGCAATGCGTGATGACGCTGTACGCATAAAGCTGGCGACCATAAAGCGGAACATCGAGGGGAAACGCCTAATTATTATTGATGACTCCATAGTGAGGGGTACGACATTGAGGCGTATTGTTGGCCATCTGAGGGACGCTGGCGCAAGGGAAATTCATGTCTGTGCGGCCTCACCGGAAGTCAGGTACTCCTGCTACTTCGGGATTGATACGCCTCACAGGGAGAAGCTGATTGCGGTGCAGAAGTCTCCAGATGAGATATGCGCGTATCTTGGAGCTGACTCGCTTACGTATCTCAGTGAGGAGAGTTTGCGGGAAGTTTGCGGGGAAGAGGTTTACTGCAAGGCATGTTTTGATGGGAATTATCCGATGGAAGTCCCCGCAAAAGGCATGGCATTATAAACGTGGTAAAATAATATAACTCTGCGGGGGTGGCGAAACGGCAGACGCGCCAGACTTAGGATCTGGTGGAGAAATCCGTAGGGGTTCAAGTCCCCTCCTCCGCACCGTAAGTTTTATGTTTTGTTATAGTAAACTTTCCTAACGATTGGGGCCTGCGTTAACGTGGCAATGCTTGCAGGAAAGGCTGCAAATGCTTCCTACATTGACCTGAAGGACACGTAACTTTTCCTCAGACACGGCAAAATCAGAACCATGTATACGGCTCACAAAAGGTTCAATCACAACGACAAACCTCTCGTAACATTCTTCATCTGCACCCCATGAACGAGGGAAGCTCCTCCCCTGATTGCACATGCAACGTGGACAGCTTCAGTCATCTGTTCCTCATTAGCCCCATTCTCCAAGCAGCTCTGAGTGTAAGCATCAATGCAATACGGACACTGGACAGCATGAGCGACAGCTAAAGCAATCAAAGCCTTCTCGCGTTTCGTTAAAGCACCAGATTCGAATACCCCCTTATAATATGCAAAAAATTTGTCCCACAGTCCTTGTGCAAATTCACCCATCGTTGAGAATTTTCCCAAGTCTTCAGGGTTGTAGTAAGTCTCCATAACGTTTATTCCTCCTTTAGTCTGCCTGCCATAAACAGTCTGTTACGCAGGTTATGTTTCCATTCAGATACTTCACCGTTTCCGAAGATAAGGTCGAGAATGTGAATGCTCCTGTGTATCCCGTCAATACCCATTGCAGATCGGCATGATGCACAGTATGACACTATAACGTTGCAAGGTGCTTCGTTGGCTCTCTCCCTCATACATTGATGGCCAAACGATGAACTTCCCGCAATGATTGCCCTGCTTCCGCCGCAGCACTTCATCTTTGCATCGGAAAACTCTCTCACAGTAACACCAAGATAGTGCAGAATTTCACGTACACTTGCGGCAATCTCTAACGTACTCGTGCAGGAATCCTGAACAGCAGCCTCAAATCCTGAATATTTCCCCCTTAGCCTTTCGGGAAGCCCGTGTTCCATGATGATGGGCCAGATGGATAATATATTCCTGCCCTCACTGTACGCCTTGAGTATCCTGTAACAATTCTGACAGGCTGTTGCCACCGTCTTAGCGTTCATCACGTCAAGTTCATGGTTCACGCTTGCAATTCTGCGCAGGAAAGTCTCCGTATCTCCCATCAGCTTCAATGGTTTTGCACAACACGCGGTTATGATACCGCAATCTCCAATGTTCCCCCTCAGATAATCACGTACATTGAACACGTAAGAAGGATTATAGCCCGTAAGACTGCAACCTGGAAAAACACGGTATCCGCTTTTCCTGTTGAACGCCTGAGAAGCCTTG
>CALAUZ010000219.1 GCA_937892105.1 uncultured Fretibacterium sp.
ATTTCTGGCATTGGCTGAAGAAAAGAAGCACTGATTTACTTCCATATTTTCAAAACTTTGATGATATTATTTATTCTATTTTTAAACTTCTTTGACTATAATATAAAAAGCATCACACGATCTTGCAGTGGCGAGAATACAAACCGTGCCTATGAAATTTTCATTACGGCGTTTAGTTTGTTTGATCACCTGAAGGAAATACAGACAGCTGGCTTTCGTGAAATGAGGCATGATGTGAAGCAAATAGATACGAGAACTGTGAATGTACCGATCCGGCTCATCGGGATCAGTCTGCAAAATTTAAGTTTCTCAGGCAGCCGTCAATTGACGTTCGATGATGTATATGGAAATCGGGAGCAACTGATGCGGAGGCGTTGGGAAAACGCGCTGATGAACTTGGAGCGCAAGTACGGAATGAAAATTACGACCGACAGGCGCGTCGATTTGTACGAAGCTATTGAAGTTATGGAAGAATTTGTTCTAGAACACGGCTAAAGACTGTTAAAATATAGCAATAATGGAAGAAGCGATAGAATGAATAAATTTGGGTCTAAAAAGAGATTTTTCAAGGAAGATAACTGGAAGCAGACGCAAAGCATAGTGTCTATGTTGCCACAGGATATTCAATCAGGACAACGGGCGAGACAATGGGACGAACCGCGCGACAGGCAGTATGATAGATATCATCGTTACAGAAAGCCGCGTACTGATTTCTCAGACGAAGAAAAAGCCAGCATTATGCGTCGTGTAAGTCTGGTTGGAGCTGAACGCGCAGCGGAAGAAGTTGGTACATAAAAGAAAGTCATCATGTCGTTGCTTAACGAAATTGATGAAAATATTTCCCAACTGAATTCTGAATGGGAAAAAGACGCATATTCTAAAGATACTGGCGGCAGCGAGGAAAAAGAGAATCAGGCTGTAATAAGCGTTCAAAACGCAGATAGTGATCAAGAAGCTACATTAGCGTCGGCTTCCTTATTGCCATCTTCAGAAGAAAATAGAAGCCATCATACAGAGCAAAGCATGGGCATAAACACAGTTGATAACGCAATTGATAGCACAATTTCTACCCCAAATGGTCAGAAGAGGGAAAAATAAAACTATCAGAATAGCAACGCATGTTATAATGACAAAAATAATTCTCGCATGGAGGCAAAATCTATGAAATCAAAATCGCAAGTTTCGAGCGTTACATCTCCCCTTTACCAGGATACGCGGGCGAAGAAAGTCAAAATTAGCCAGTTTGTTCCTTTTGACAAGCATCCGTTCCGGATGCCAGACAAAGACAGCACCGAAATGCAGAAATTGATTTCCAGCATAGAGAAAGAAGGATTATTGAATCCGCCGATTGTAAGAAGAATTAATGCTACGACTAATATGCCGAACATTTCAAGTTCTTCAGAAAATGCCGAAGTCGCATCAGGTGCGGCTGACGTTGCCGCCGAAAATATGGCTGAGAATGTGGCTAACTCAAGCACTACCGCCAGCGTCCCAGATGAAATCTATCAGATTGTCTGTGGGCACAGGCGTATCGAAGCATGTAAAGCACTAGGCTATAAAGATGTTCTTGTGAGGATAGTTGAATTTGCTGATGATGATGGCGCAACGCTTGCTATGATCAGCTCTAATGTTCAGCGAGAAAGAATTGAAATTCCAGAACGTGTCAGGGCTTGCAGTTTAATGTATGAGGCTAAGAAACATCAGGGCGTAGCAAGAAGCGAAGAAGGAAAAACAACAAGGGCATATGTCGGTAAAATCTGGAATGTGAGCGGTACAACTGTAGAAAGATTTTTGAAGCTGGCCGCGCTTTCTGACGGTCTGCTTGACCTAATTGGCAGAAAGAAAATCACGTCTATAGTCGGCATGGAAATAGCTGATATGTCTCAAAATATGCAGGACTTGATGGAGAGTGTCCTTTTCGAGAATAAGAACTTGAAACCCACGCTTCAACAGGCGAAAGCAATTAGAGCCCAAGGCGAGATGACAAGGGAAGAAGTTATCGCACTGCTTCAGCGGGAAGAAAAGCCAGCTCCTAAGAAACTTGCCATTAGGTTTTCTTCAGATGAGCTTAGTAAGCTTCTCCCTGAAGAAGAAAATCCTACAGAAGAACGAATCAAGGCGTTTATATTTGAGCGTTTGGGCATTGCTCTTTAATAAGGAATTACAGTCATCACGTGACTTAAAGTATTGACATGCGGGGCGAAGAATGAGAATGTCAGATTTTTTGTGTAAATGAAATCCGAAACTCAGTATTTGCAAGACTGCAATTTTCTAATTACACAAAATTTGAGACACACTCGCGAAGAACATCATTTATCCCCGCCCTCACGTCTCCTGCTCACATCAAGCTCGTCATTGCTGACTTTAGCTTCTCTATCTCTGCTGTCATCGTTGAGATTTTCTCCTTAAGAATAGCGTTCTCGATAAGGAGTGCTTGATTTTCATCACGTTGCTCTGATGACTTAAGCGCATTGATAGACACGGTTTTTTGTGCTTTTGGTACTTTGGGTTCAGGTGTCTTCTTCGCTTCAGTCGGCTCAACAGATTTAACTGGCTCTGTTGATTCAGTGGGCGTATTTTTCAGAGCGACTTCTTCCTTTCGATGAGATTTACGCTTAGTAGCCTGTGTCTGATTTGTTGTCTGCTCTGTATGCGTCTGAGCCACTGGTTGTTCAGATGATTGTTCAGACTTGGCAGACGATTTCTTTTTCTCTTGATGAAGCCAGTAATAAATGATGCTGGCACTTACGCCAATTTCACGGGCGACTTTTGTTGCACCGACTTCTTTAGCTAGTTCTATGATCGTTGCTCTTTCTTCTTTAGTGAAGCTCCTTGAGCCTTTCGAGTCCTGCGAGGCATTGGCTTCCTCTGGATTATCTTCTGCTGGAACTTCATTTGCTATATCTGCGGTCGAAGTTGCTACTACTTCTTCTATATCCATGATGTCAGTAATGTACCTTTCTTTTTTTTAGTTTAATTCTAACACAACAGACAGATGTATGGATAATTGTTATAAAGCATTTTATTGTTATGGAAAATAAAAGTCCGTATTCATCGTATTTTGGCAGGAAATCGGCGCATGTGATAAAATAATAATCATGATGGAAATTAATAAATTTCAAGCTGGACTTAATGGACTACCACCTATTAAGAACCAGTATAATGAAAACGAGAAGAAATTAATAGCAGAAGCGGCAGATAAGTACGGGGCAAGAAATGTGGCTAATGCCTATGGCCTGAAATGGCAGACGGTTGTTGCTTGGAAGAAGCATTATGGTAATAAGGCCAAGCCCAACCTCAAGAAGCGGAAGAAATCAGAGATAAGAATTGTAATTCAATCCCCGACAGGGCAGGAAGTAATAGTGAATGAGCTTCTTGAAAAAGTCAGTGAAGCTGCTAAAGCTGTTGGGGCTACTGGAACAGCGGTTGATACTGTGTATATTCGAGCTGATGAGGGCAAGGCTTACTGGGTTCGAGAAAATGAGAACGGCGCAGTTGAACTGTGGTAATAATTATAGAGAGGCATCATGAAAATAGAACGCAACAGAATTTTTCAAGAAGATGAAGCTGGGCGAGTCATTGCGGAGATAACTTTTCCTGAAACTTCGCCAGGTGTATTCGTAATCGATCACACCTTTGTCGATTCAAGTCTCAGGGGACAAGGCATAGCATCGAAATTAGTTCAGGCGGCAGTCGATGAGATTAAGAAGCGAGGCGGGCAAGTTAAGGCCACATGTTCATACGCCGCGAAATGGTTAAGCGAACACACGGAACACACAGAATAATGTTAAATTGCTTCAATTTTTCTTTATTACCGTACGGGATTTTGGGTATCAAGGCGTTACGGTTTGAGACTGAATTGAGGATAAATCCCGTTGTTGTCCACAGTTATGGCAAAAACGCAGAAACAGTCAGTCGCCGAAGTCTTGAGAATTTTTATTGCCGCCGGCGATTTTCGAGATACTGATTGCTGTACGGCTGTATGGTCTTGCGGTAGAGAATAATTTATATGTATTTTGCGATGGGAAAACACAACAATATAAATGGGAGTCTGTGCATCGACTCCCATGTGCCATTCTGCGTGTTATTAGCTGTTATTCTTTAGCTGTTATTGCAGACTATATGGGGTGTTATCATTCCAGCCAGTCATCATGGATGCCTTCTGAGCCGGCATACCGTCTGCGACAAGCCGTTCATAAATTGAACGCTGGGTACGCTGTTCGCCCAAGGCTATTCCTTCTTCTCGTCCCTCAGCTCTCTCATGCGCTAAAGCTTCCTCTTGATTCCATTCTGTCAAAAACATGCCTTTAACCTCCGCTCTGTGTCCAACAATAAAATCTCTAATCACAAAATTATCGGGCATTTTGTCTATTGCGTTATCGATTGTAGCGTCTAAATCGCCCATCGGATTTTGCCTGACTTCATTAACCAGCCATGCGTATTCTCGCAACGGTTTGCACGCATTCATAAGTTCCCTGTTCTTGCCGTAGTTGATGTTTAGCATCGTAACAGTTACTTCAAGATCGCCCTCACCGTCATAGGCATCACTCAGCCTCAAGACTTTCTTTTCAGGTTGATTCCACGTTCCATTATAGAAACATACGAATTTAGGCGTGGGAATCTTTTTCAAAGTTGAAGAATATAAATAAATGTGATTTTCTTCTATGTACTTCTCATAAAGTTTCGCCGCGTAAAAGAGGACTCGTAAGGGCATATTGGGATTATACGTGCTTTGATGCTCCCAGATGTTTAACTCGGACATGAATATGAACGAAGCGTCGTTAATCATGCCGACATAGACCGCGTCATCTATTGTGTTAAAATTTATTGCGTTTGGGTCATCGTAACTCGAAGCGTTGATTGCGTTGTATAAATCAAGCGTCCACTGTTTATTATTCGGATTCCCAAAAATGAATTTGAAAACTCGATCTTTGTACTCTACGTTTGCTACTGGCATTGTGTACCTCCTTCTTAATTAAAGTGATTGTTTTTTCTTAATTCTTAATTTTTGATTATAGCACAAGGTAGAACTGGCATAAATCTAGAACGGGCGTAGAGGAAATTACGAAGGCACAGTGTCCGCAGTGCCTACTCTGCCCGCCGCACCTCGTGATAAATTCTGATTATTTTTCTGTGTCTGATCCCGCTGCTGTTTCCTCCACTCCCATGCCCGCTCTCTTCAGCAAATACCCTGCTACTTTGTTCGCCTCTGCTGCCGCTTTGAAGATGTACATGTTATCGTTACGCAGTTTGCTGAGCCAGCTTTCGATATAGCTTGCGTGATTCTGGAATTCTGTTTCTGACTGTGGGATTCCGGCCGATGTAGCCACAAAGAGACTTCCCATCTCGGCGACCAGCTCCTCAAAGGCGTAATCTTTGCTAAATCGGCCACAACGCTGGACGCGATCTAATCTCTTCTCCCCGCCCGTCCAATGGCTCAGTTCATGCAAGATCGTTGAGTAGTAGCCCTCGGCACTTTTGAAATCAGTCTTCGGTAGCATTTGAATGTAATCATCACTCGGGCTGTAGAATGCCTCGCCGCCTCCGAACACAATCTTTGCTCCGCTGTCAGCAATGATTTTCTCCGCTTTCTCATGGGCTTCGATGTGGCGAATGTCCCGGACAATTATTGAGCGGTTAGATTTTGATGAGGTCTCGAATTCGCTCAGCGAAGTCTTGAACTCGCTCATGGGTTCTTTGGTACTCTTTGATTTGTACCTTAAGCTCGCCGATCTGTTGGAGCAGTTGGTCGATCTCGATATTCTGGGCGAAGATTGTCGAGGTTGCCTCCTCATATAGCTTTTTATAGTTCGGCTTCTTCTCGGAAACGGTAACTTCGGCCTTCTTATGACGAGATTTCTTTCGGCCGCGAGTTCCTGTTTTGACGATTTTGCCGGTTTTTGGATCGAGCTTTTCGACGAGACGCCGAGTAGCGCGAGATTGTTTTTTGTCAGGATCCCAGTGTGACTTGGATTCGTAAACGTAAACAACGGTTCTACCTTTTTGCTGAACATAGATTAATGACACGTTTATCACTCTCCTGAAATAGTTTGGCATATTTATATAGTCAGCACATTTTGAAAGCAGTAAATATAGCGGAAGCCAAGTCAGAAGTA
>CALAUZ010000220.1 GCA_937892105.1 uncultured Fretibacterium sp.
CTACGCCACTAAAAAGACTATCGGCCTCAGCGGAAAAAGCAAGGAAGAAAAGAAACTCTCTTACCTGTTGAAACTCACTCGTCTCCTCGCCTCTAAAGGCTGGGGCAAAGAAGAACGCAAAGACATCTTCAATTTCATCGTCCGCGCTGTCAACCTTAAAGACGAATCTTTACAGCAGAAATTCATTCACGACATTCACGATTTTCAAGGAGATGATACTATGGCTCAATTAACTTTTGTCGAACAATACTTCCGCGACAAAGGTCATAGCGAGGGACTTAACGAAGGAATCACTATCGGGGAGGAACGCGGCAGACGTGAAGCTAACTTTGAAACCGCTAGACGCTTACGCGCTATGGGCATGATTGATAACGATATTCAAAAGGCCACCAATTTATCCTTTGATGAGATAAACTCTTTATAATCACGCCTAAACTAGAAGGCTGTTGTCCTTACGGGGGACTTGAGTGAGAATTCGGCTTCTTCAATGCTCGAAATCGTAAAGTCTTTTCAACGTCCCCTTTGTTTTTATTGCTGTAACAGCATCGCTCAATATTAGTTTTAAAACATACCTCTTACAAATTACCGCCATTCCTTCATCTATAGCTCAATCATTTTTATCAACATTTTTAATGTCTAAAGTTTTTACATTCATACCTCTCATAAACTTACCTACATTGCTTCCGTCATTGAAATCATTATCTCTTCATTCTTAATTTTGAAAAATGTTATAATGTATTAAATTTTTACATTAAAAGGAGACTGCTTCATGCAAATTATTAGTCTCGTCAATAAGAAGGGTGGCGTTGCTAAAACTACTACTGCCCTCGCTATCGCCAGTGGCCTGTCAAAACGTAATTTTCATGTCCTAGCTATTGACTGTGATGCTCAAGCTAACTTCTCTAAGGCTAGTGGCGGCGAGGATGACGTGGTCGGCACTTTTGACATACTCACTGGCAAAGAGAACATCAATGAGACCATTCAGGAACTTCCTCTATATCACTTAATCGGCGCAGACAAACGTCTCAGCTCTATTGATGTCGCTCTCAACAAGCCGGGACGTGAGTTTCAGCTCAAAAAGGCTCTCGCTCAACTTCACTCCGCTTATGACTTCTGCATCATCGACAATCCTCCCGCTCTCAATGTCGCTGTTGCTAATTCTCTCGTCGCTAGCAACAAAATCGTCATCTGCTCGTCCGCTGAGGCTTTCGCTCTCGATGGCCTCATGGAACTTTCCGCTACTCTCGATGACGTTCACCAGTTCATGAATCCTGCTCTCATTATTGATGGCATTCTCATTACCATCTTCAACCCCAGAACTATCATCGGCCAACACATGAAGGAGCAACTCTCAAGCATTGCTCAGGTCATGAACACAAAGGTCTACAATACTGTCATTCGCAGGTGCAACACCATCAGTGTCAGCCAGTCCGACCGTAAGTGTATTTTTGACTACCCTGCTACCAACGCTGCCATTGACTATGGCAATTTCCTTGATGAATTTTTAGGAGGTCATCTTCATGGCTAAGAAAAGAGAATTTGCGTCCGACTCCGATGTCTCTCGCTTCATCTCACGCAAACAAAACCCCGCTGAGGCAACTCACACAAAGGAAAGACAGCAGGTTACCATCTATCCTAACAAGGACGAACTGGAGCATGTCAAAATTCTGGCTAAAGTAAAAGACGTTAACCTCAACTCTATGCTTCTCGCTCTCATCAGGGAAGCTATGACCAATGAGGAATACCAGAAAATTATTCACGCATACCTCCAGATGAAGGAAGCAACTCTGTAACTTTCCTAACGCATCATCTTCTCCCTGTCATTACGGCTGGGAGATTTTTTCTTGTATCTCCTTAAACTTCCTGCGGGGATAGTTGCCCTTAATCACTTCATTCATGTCCTCTAAAACCTTCTCAAGTGTCCATTTTTGAAAATCTTTCCTTCCTCCTGTAAAATCAAGACTATGTGTATTTTCAAAACTCGTTTTCATTACTGGAGGCTTCTTTCGCATGATTTACGGCTATGCCCGCGTCAGCACAAATGGTCAGGCTCGTGATGGTAATTCTCTTGACGCTCAGATTTCCGCTCTTAAACACGCGGGGGCTGAAGCAATTTTCTCCGACGTATTCAGCGGCACAAAGAACAATCGCCCTCAACTCGACAAGCTACTGAAGGTCATTCAGTCAGGCGACACGCTCATAATTACGAAGCTGGATCGCATTGCTCGCAGTCTCATTCAGGGCATTCAGCTTCTCGAAAGCCTCAGCGACAAGGGCGTTATCATTGACGTTCTCAACATGGGCATCATAGATAGTTCACCCACCGGCAAACTCATTAGGAACATCATGCTGTGCTTCTCTGAGTTCGAGCGCGACATGATACTTCAGCGCACTATGGAGGGCAAAGCCATCGCCAAGCAGAATGCGAATTACCGTGAAGGCCGTCCCAAGAAGTTCAAGCGAGCACAACTAGACCACGCACTGGAGCTACTGCAAACGCATTCGTACAAGCAGGTCTCCGCTATGACAGGCATCAGCATAACGACAATATACCGAGCAAAACAGCAAGCCGCGCAAAAGGGCTGAACGCATTTACAGCACGAGCCTCAAAGATAATCGCGTCGTCGTACAACGCAATGCAATCATCGAGGCTCTGTGTTTGAGCTTACATTGCTGGCTTCAGCTTCACCGCACCGCCCCCAACTACAAGTGCCGCCCCCAATTCATAACCTCCCTACCTATATCCGAACGCCCCTTCCCTATCCATGTTACCGACATCACGTCAATGCCCACTACCAACAACACCAGAACAATCACACTCCTACAGGATACCTCTCCAGCGGCATCAAGGCGGCGGCCTACACCTTCCCCAACTACCCAACATACCCATAGTCATACGACCCACACCACAACGAGCACCATACCTTCGTCCAACTATCCTACGAACACCCCCACTTACCCGAACCTGAACAATACCACTCCGCCCCGATACACTCCCAATACTTTTACCGCGACACACAAAACTCCAACAACCATGACGAACACCCCACACTCCATTTCCATTCTCCCCCTCATAATATGTCGTTTTTTTGAGTCTCATTTGTATAGACAATTTTAGCAAACCCTGTGCTCGTCTCATTTCTTTTATTACCCAGCCCAATACACAAAGTCGAGCGTAAACTTCCCTGAGTTTCAGGCTGACTTCCTTATATTTCGTCCTATCCCGATAATATTTTGCCTTCGAGACTCCCAATATTTCATATTCAGGAATGCGTCGTTTCTTCTTCGCTTTCGTCTCGGCATGCTCGGGCAATTCCTTCAATATCTTTAGTCGTTCCTGTTCCTCCGCTGTTATATCCAAACGCCTGATTAGCGTCTCGTTCTGAAATCTATATACGTCTTGCTCTCCCATGAACCGATTTCGTAGCGTTACTAATGTGTCGGGATCACATTCTTGTGCAAACGTGCCTCCGCACTTCTCTATCAGCCTCTGCGCCAACTCGTTAAAGTCCCTTTCATCGCTAACATTCACAAATCCTGCTATTACTGCAAAATTCATCGCACAGAATACAGTGTCCTCTCTATGGCCCTGCGGCACTGTTCCGCCATTCTGCTCTGCCCTGATTGCTAACAGCTTCACTAGGTCATCAAAGATTTTCAACGCGGGGCTAAATCTTGATTGCTGGTGTGCCGCTTTTCGACGTTCTACATATTCCACAGTCAAGTCCTCAAGGTTCAATTTCTTCGGCGAACGATTCGCTTTCTTCTGTGCGTTAGCTTCAGCAGATTCTTCCTGCGAAAATGGAAGCACCACTTTGGCCAAATCATCAAAAAGATATTTCGTTTCAGGATTTTCATATTCAAGCCTTACGGGGGTTCCGTCCTCTCCCATAAATCCCTCTAACGGGAATAATGCAGTCGTTTTTTTGACACTTGAGAACTCCATCGCTCCCCAGTCCTCAAAGTGCCAATTCAAAAACTCCTGCGTGTCCTTCCATCTCGGCAACGCTATTCCGGGCAAATACTTCCCTGTTGGTTCTTGGGAGTACCGCCACATCAATATCAGCTTCTGACCGTCCCGCAGTATTCGGTTCGGTTCGGGGATTCCTATCCCGCGATATTCTCCGCAACGCTTCTGTATGTTCTTGAGCTGTTTCGCAAACGTCGCTCCGGGACATTGCGTCAATACTACATAGCTGAAGTAAAGATTTTCTATGTACCACGCTCTGTCCTCACGTTTGGGCACGGAATATTCCGCAACTGAGCATTCTAATCTGTGGCTCTTGTCCTGCTTCGCTAGATAACCCCGAATTTCTGACCTTGAGACAAATTCACCACGTCCAGCCGTCGCGTCGGACACATAGAAACTTGGTACACACAATTTTTTCTTGCCCTCTGATTGATTGGTCGTTTTGGCTTCAACGCTCGAACATTCAGCGGTCTTTGTTTCGCAGGATTTTTCTTTGACCGCTGGCTTCTCGGATTTTGGCTCATCGGCTTTTACTTCCGCTTCTGGTACACGGATCGGCTCGCTGGGGGCTTCGGGCGCAAGGACAAATGCCTCGATTGCTTGTGCAAATTCCTCAAAGTCATAATCCTCTCCCTTGAAGATTACACGAACGTCTCTGTCCTGCGTTTCGGGCTTGCAGTTCCTCGTTCCCTCTACGCGCAAAACTCGCGCTCCGTCCGTTGAATGGCTGTCCGCTCCGATTTCCTTGAACATCTCGACAAGTTTCCTTTCGAGACGCACCCAACGTGATAATTCATTCGCTGGCATCAATCGCTTAAAGAAATATTTTATGTGCGCTCCGTTCCCGCTGAATAGTATTTCGCTGGGGATTGGAATTTTTTTCGCTCGGCAATATTTCAGAATCGCAGTCTTCCATTCTTCCGCTGTAAGGTTTCCGCGTCCGGCTTCCTTCCCGTCTATATCAATGAAACAAGCTCTAAACGCCGCTACATTCTCGACTTTGCGATTCTTATCGCTCTTAAACTGTAACTGCGAAACGTAAACGTTATATTCTTCAAAGTCGGGGATCGTCCGCTTCAGTTCCGCAAGTTTTTCAAGCACTCGGCTCGCGGGTGTCCAATACTCCGTCCACTTGCCACGTTCGCCCTTCGCTTTATTCTGGGTGCAAATGCAAACCCAGTAATCACTGTCTCGATGAAGCCTCAATAAATCTAATGCGCCGTTCGGGGCATTCGCAACTTTTACTAATGGCGGGCAAGTTTTGATTTCCTGCGCTTCAGGAGCTGAGAGTTCACTTGCCTCTGCTTGGTGTTCACTCGTTTCATGCGTGGCTGATACATGCTGACTTTGCGAGTTTTTCTTCGTCATTAGAATTTCAAAATCTGTGTATTCTGCTAACTCCGTCAAAAAATTCGTAAACGGGCTTTCAGGTTCAATAACTTCCGATGCTCGGCTCATTGTCTCCGCCACTTCTAATGGCAGTCTCTTTTGAATTTCCTCCTGCTCTGGCTGGACGGTTTCTGGGGCTTGTTGCTCGTGCTTCTCTTTGAGGACTTTGCCAAAATTTAACCCTAGACGTGAGGCTAATTCCTCATAAGTCAGAACTTCATCTGCTTCTCCGGCTATACTGCGACGGCTTCCTGTCTTCGTGTTCAACGTTCCCACTACACTAAGCATTGAGGTCGCGCTCAGTTTCTTTGCGTCTACTCCGAAATACCAGAACAGCCTGTATAATACTTCCTGCATTGCGTCGAACTTTCGATTGAATTTCGGATACAGTATCCTGTCGTTATCTCGCTCGCCGCAGTTCTTCATCGCGTTACGCCATATCCAGCGCAGTTCTAGTGTGTAACCGTCCCCGTTATCCACTATCATGGGCTTCGGCACGTTACACTCAAAGCAACGGGCATAAATTAACTCCTTTGCCTGTTCTATCGTCGGGATATAACCGAGTTCGGAATCCCTTAAATCAAGCACTAGGAAACTCAACTGGATCGCTTCTATCCATTTCTCGCGTTTCGGAAGTTGCCGCCTGATTTCTTCATAACGCTCGCCATTTTCCTTTGTTCTGTAAATCGTCTTTTCTTTAAGTTTACGGAAGCCCAATTTATATTCCGCCGCTGTCGCCCAGAAATCACAGCTATCTATATCAGACCGTCTCAGGAATTTTTCTAGCTCCCCTGTCGAATAGCTGTCATAATAATATGTCCTGTCCGTCCGGCTGTGCTTGTCCGGGTTTTTTCGCTGAACATAAATAAACGTCTCGCTTCCACGGACATCATGGTGTGCCATTAGTGCCGTTCTCATGCTCATTTTTTCTTCGTCGGTCAGTGCTGGCACTTCGGCGGTACGCTCTGCTGGCTTGCTTTTCTTCTTCTGCAAATACCCTCTGCAACGTTCCTTCGCGCTACGGTACTGCTCAATTTCCCATTTCGACAAATAAAGCCTTACCGCTATTTCATTTGCATTGTATCTTTGCCCTGAGCTGTATATTAACTGCGTCTCCTCGTTATACGTGAACAGATTTAATTCTACTGTCCGACTGTTCAGGAAACCCGGCACTCTCAACATCGCCGTCGCGTTTGTGTGCGATTCTATAAATTTCTTCTTGGGATCGTTTCCATCGTCGTCAAGACAATATCCGCCACCTGAGAGCCTGAAAAAT
This sequence comes from uncultured Fretibacterium sp., assembly GCA_937892105.1. The sequence goes on from CALAUZ010000220.1 coordinate 6,636, forward strand.
CTCTCCGCCAAGTACCTTTGTACCTGCTTCCAGACTTCAAGATATTTGCCCTCAAGCGGGTCTCTAAGTATCCATTTAATGATATAGTCATTACCGTCATGAACTATTAGGCTCGGTTCAGGGATCGAGTTTGCTTCGCAGTAGTCAAGGATTATTTTTATCCCTTCCTCTTTCGTTGACGGCCTAAATTTCATCGTACTTAGCTTTACGTAAAATATTTTCATCAATCCTACGGAGCTTTCATTCAATCTTTCCCCCTTAAACTCTGATATTGATACTAAGCAATCCTTGTCGTTATCTTCATTTAACTGCTTTAATGCTCCCCTAAGTTCGTCCCCTGCTCTGACCCACTGCAATCCTGAAGTTCCAAATTTCACGCATACCCTTGTCTCGCTCTGGAGGTTCTCAGACTGATGATAAGCAAGCACATCACACTCCCTCTGTGCTTGTGCCTGCTGATTTGTCATTCTTGCATTCTTGCTGTCGTTCTCTTTCATCTGTCTGTTTTCACCTCTCATTCTCTATGTTTTTTTCTGCTTGCCCGCTTCTTTCCTTGTCTGGCACTTATTAACGAATTTGTGGTAAAATCTCTTCTAGCGTTACTAAATACGATATAGGGCGCGAATTTGTACCTCCAGAGTCAGTCTGGGGGTTTCGCATTTTTAGGGACTATGTTTCATTTTCTGTCTCCTCATTTTTTTTCTTTGGAAACATCAGCTCTTGTTCTGTGATCCCAAATATCTTTGCTACGTCTGCCATGCGCTTGAGCTTGGGCGACATTACTCCAGTCTCCCATTTTGACACAGTAGCAGGGGTAATTCCTAGTGCAAGAGCAAATCTAAGCTGCGTCATACCCAGCTGTTCACGTCTTCGTCTAATTTCTTCTTTCAAAGCCATTTACTCTTTCACCTGCCGTTAATAATTTTCTCTTTGCGGTATATTATACTAACTTTTTAGAATTACTAAAGTCCCCTACAAAAAAAACTCCACAGAAATTTTTTCTCCGCAGGATTTTCGCCCCTACTTCTCTGTGGCAGGCTTATTGCCCACTAATTCATCAAGGCCGACTTCAAACAATGATGACAGCGCAAGAAGTGTCGTGAATTTCGGCGTTCCGCGTCCTGTCTCCCATTTGCAGATTGTCCTGTTACTTAGCCCTAATTTATCTGCCACAAACTGCTGACTCCAGTTCCGTTTCTTCCGCAGAGTAACCAAACGAATTGGGAACTCATGACTAATTTCCATCACTATCACTATTTTCTCTACGTCCGCCTGACAAAATATATCGAACGTTCGCAAAAGCAAAATCACAGCCTAGTCTTTCAATCAGGTGCTGGACAGAGATGGCAACTACGGTCATGACAATAAAACTTCTCCTTCATTAAAAATCTTTCCTGATGGTCAATATATTCTTCCCGTCTTCATACTCGTAAGATACGTTGTCCATGTTCTTCTTCACGAGATATATACCAAGCCCGCCTATTTCCCTTTTCTCCGCAGACAACGTAACATCTGGATCAGGCTTTCGCAATGGATCGTAAGGCATTCCTGAATCCTTGAACGTTATTACGACTGACAAAGGATTTTCCTTAATCTCAACTTTGACCTCAACAGTGCCGGTTTCGGGGTTATAGGCATAATGCGCTATATTCACAAAAAGTTCTTCTACTGCTAAATCTATCTGGCTCTGTACTTTCGCAGGGCAGTTAAGCGTTCCAAGCTGCTCATCTACGAACGTCATAACCTGCTCAAGATTTTTCACGTCCGCTCCAATCGTAAGCTCTTTCACTTTATGCCCCCGCTCACTATTCTATATTCAGAATTTCGTCAAATCCTGTTACTTCAAATATTTCTACAATATCAGAATTTGCATTCTTCACTGCCATTTTACCCTGCTTATTCATAACCTTCTGCGCCTTCAGCAAAACACGAAGTCCTGCTGACGAAATATAAGCGAGCTTTGTCATATCAAATACAAGCTCCTTTATGTCCTTGATACTTCCCCTCAATTCAGCTTCAAGCTCTGGAGCTGTCGTTGTATCAAGTCTGCCGTCAAGTGCTATGGTGAGTTCTGTTCCATTAGTTTGTTTGCTGATTAACATTTTACCCTCCGTTGAAATTTGGCTAAATAGTGCCGGGCTTAATCTCATTTTCCCCTGATGAATCCTTCGGAGCTTCCTCATCTGCTACGAGCTTTCCATCACGAAAACGCAACACCCTTTGACTCCATGTCGCTATGTCCGGCTCATGCGTTACAAGAATTATTGTCGTGCCCTCCTCATGAAGTGCCGTAAATATCTGCATAATCTCAACCGTCGTCTTAGTGTCAAGTGCTCCTGTCGGTTCATCAGCCATCAGTATAGGAGCTTTCCCGACAATAGCGCGGGCTATGGCTACTCTCTGCTGCTGGCCTCCACTCATCTGCACAGGACGGTTATGTATCCTGTCGCCAAGTCCTACGCTCTCCAGTGCTTCTTTAGCCATCTTACGTCTGACTGACGACGGGACTCCTCTATACATTAAGGGCATTTCAACATTTTCGAGAGCATCAGCCTTCTGTAAAAGGTTATAGCCCTGAAACACAAAGCCTATTTTCTGGTTGCGTATGTCCGCAAGTGCCGCCCTGCTCTGACCCTTGACGCTAATACCATCAAGAATATATTTCCCTGAAGTTAGAACGTCGAGACAGCCCAGAATATTCATCATTGTGGACTTACCAGAACCTGAAGGCCCCATTATGCACACAAATTCACCCTTGTTGATTGTGCACGTTACATCATCAAGTGCGCGAAGCTCTATATCTCCTGTCTTGTAAATCTTTACAAGATTCTCAACTTCAATGATCGCCATAACCTGCTCCTGTCATCTCACAGCCTGAGCATTGATGATGAGCTTCTCACCCTCAGAAAGACCACCTTTAACTAAATGAGTCCAGCGGTTATCGGAAATTCCAGTTACTATGTCTACGGCTCTGTCTAGTTTTCCGTTCCGTTCCACCCACACAGTGGCTTCGTTGAGTCCCTTCTGTCCTTCAAGGAGTACAGTATCAAATGATATTGTGCTCAATAATTCTTCTGAGGGAGTAAATCTCAATGAGGCTGTCGGCAAACGAAGTACATCATCGTAGTGCTCGGTCTCAATCGAAACATTGGCAGTCATTCCGGGCATTAACTTCTGCTCCTGATTATTGACGTTGATTATAACTGTGTATGTTACTACGCTGTCCGTCGTCTCAGGGGCTATTCGTACCTGAACAACTCGCCCCTCAAAATTCTCTTCAGGGAATGCGTCAATCCTGAACGTAACTTTCTGGCCTGCCTTAATGTGTCCTATATCTGCCTCATCAACCTTCGTCTTGATTTGCATCTGCGTAAGGTCTTTGGCTATCTTGAACAGCGTAGGGGTTTGATAGCCAGCCGCTACTGTCTGTCCTGCGTCTACCTGCCTGTCTATAACCACTCCTGTTATTGGCGAAGTTATGCGCGTGTAGTTGAGGTCTGTCCTCTTGCGTTCAAGCTGAGTCCTTGCCTGTTCAACCCGTGAAAGTGCCTCCTCTAGTGATGCCTGTTTCATCTCGACATCAGCTTCTGTAGTATCAACTTCGCTTGGAGCTATAAATTTCTTGCGTAATAACTCCCTGTTGCGAGTTAATTTCTTCTGGGCATCTTTCAGTGCGGCTCTGGCACTCTTAACGGAGGCTAGAGCCACCCCAAGACTCGTTTCTGCTTCTCTGAGTTCCAGTCTGGCAACTGAAGGGTCTATCAGTGCTATTAGCTGTCCGGCCTTAACTTCGGAATTGAAATCAGCATATATCTCTTCAATTCGCCCTGATACCTGCGTTCCTACTTCAACAACATCAACCGCGCTTAGTTCTCCCGTCGCTGTTACTGTCGAAGTTATATCTCCGCGTGTAACTTCTGCCGTCGTGAATGAATAGTGAACTGACTGATCACGAGTTACATATTTCCAGATACCGAAACCCGCCCCGAAGATTAACAACAATATAAAAAGCCTCTTTATTCCTGCAATCATCTTTACATATTCCCTTCAATGTTAAGTTCAGGAGGCAAATGCCCCATAGCTTCATCAAGTTCTGTCCTCGCGGCCTGAGCATCATAGAGTGCCTGATACAGTGCGTAACGTGAACTCGCCAGCGTCGATACCGCATCACTTACTTCAAGCGGACTGCCTATACCCACTTCATAACGTCCACGTGCAAGCGCAAGATTATCTTCAGCATACTTCACACTGATTTCTGAGGACTTCACCCTGTCTATTGCGTTCATGAGTGATAATGCCGCAGTCCTCAAATCACGCGCTATAGTCTGCCGCAAACTTTCTTCTTCGGCTTTTTCCTGTTCAAGCATTGCACGGGCTGACTCTATCTTAGCCTTTGTCAGTCCCCCATCTACAAGCGGAACGTTTACGTTGATATTGACGTTATAGTTATTCGTTGATGGTGTGCCTTCTCGCTTTGATAAATCACTGCCTATTGACCCCGTAATCGTAGGAGAACTATCACGAGCCGCAACCTTAATCTCAAGTTCACGCCTCCTGATTGCGCTTATCATTCTGCGGTAATCAGAACGGTCAGCCATTGCAATACTAATAAGCTGTTCAATCTCTCCGGCTGGCTGGGGCAGAAACATATCAGTAAAGATCACAAGGTTAAACGTGTCATAATCAGTAACTCCCATTGCTACTTTCAGGGCTTCCTGAGACACTAAAATATCATTCTCAGCCTTCAGCAATGATACCCTCGCACTGGCGAAATCAGCTTCAGCCTTCGTTACCTCGACAAGTGAGCTGTTACCAACTTCGTAAATACCCCGCGCAGTCTTCAGATGTTCCTCAAGATTGGAAAGTTTCTCACGTTCAACATCGCGATTCAAAATCTTTAACACTAAATCGTAGTAGGCTTTTTTCGCGGCGGCGGCTACTGTTATTTGTGTTCCGCGCTCACTCTCTATGGCTGAACGAACATCCTCAGCACCTATTTCACGGTTGAGCCTGTTAATTCCAGTATCATAAAGAGTTTTTGTAGCGTTTACGCCTAAACTGCCGTCATGATACCTATCGTCCCAGTAATCATAAGTGCCGTTGTAGTTCGTCCTGCCTGTCAGCGTAACTTTCCAGCGATTAGCCGTCTTCGTTTGTTCAAGCTGTGCAGATGAGGCTCGGACTGCTCCCTTAGATTTTTTCAAGGAAGGATGATTTTCAAGCGCAATTTTAAGACAGGCTTCAAGCGAAAGACCCGAAACTTTATCCGAACTCTCCAGCGCAAAAGATGATGAGCCGTAAAACACTATCAGCAAGCATATAATGATTTTCTTCATCGTTAATCCGCCCTCAACGCTACAATAGGGTCAAGATTTGAAGCCTTCCACGCAGGCCAGAATCCGAAAAATATTCCAACCCCTGCCGAGAACCCTACAGCTATAAACACAGAGTCCATAGAAACCATTGCACCGAAAGGCAGAAACGCAGAAGCAACACCTGAAATTCCCCAGCCCATCATTATTCCGACCGCTCCACCCAGAAGCGACAACACTACTGCTTCCGTCAAGAACTGCATACGAACATTTGAAGGACGCGCTCCTATTGCCATTCTTATACCGATTTCGCGGGTACGTTCACTCACTGACACTAGCATGATGTTCATGATGCCTATCCCGCCGACTACAAGCGATATTGATGCTATTGCACCAAGCAGAAGGCTCATCGTTTTAGCCATATTCGCCGCACTCTCAAGATTTTGAGTAAGATCACGCACCTCAAAATCATCGCCGACTCCTTTAGCTATGCGATGTCTCTGCCGTAATATTGCCTTCGTTTCAGATGTGGCAGTATCGAGCAACTCTCTGGTCTTTGCCTGTACGTTAATGCGGTTCACTGTGTCTACACGTGTCCCGAAACGAGAAAGCCGCCTTTGAGCTGTAGTGATTGGCACGAGTATAAAGTCGTCCTGATCTTGGCCGAATGAATTTGCGCCTTTGGATTTCATTACTCCTACTACCCTGAAGGGAATATTGCGGATTCGTATCGTACTGTTTACTGGGTTTGTATAACCGAAAAGCTCTTTAGCTACAGTATGACCTATCACGCAGACTTTCGCGCCGCTCCTAACATCAGCAATCGAGAAACATGCGCCTTTAGCTACTTCCCACGTTCTTACTGGGAGTATATCGGGAGTACCGCCGGTTATGCTCGTATTCCAGTTGTTATTTCTGTACACAACTTGAGCTGTGCTGCTTACTTCTGGAGCTGTACGCAAAACAGCAAAACCTTCTGACGCTATAGCATCAGAATCTGCAAGCGTAAGATTTGCTCCGCTTCCTGCCGCGCTTCTTGCACCTGTAGTATTAGGCGGTGCTGGAACAACTATAATAAGATTCGCTCCGAAACCTTCAATAAGTCCCTGCATTTGATTAGATGCACCATTGCCTATAGCTACCATCGTGATAACTGCCCCTACGCCGATAATTATTCCCAGCATCGTAAGGATTGAACGTACTCGGTTGCTCAATAATGAACGTAAAGCTGTCCTGAAAATCTCCATGATTTAGGAAATCACCTCGCCTAACTTCTGACGTTCAACGAGAGATGCAAACAGACCTTTCCTGTCTATAAGCTCCTGATAATTTCCTTCTTCTGCGATATGCCCGCTGTCAAGGACAAGAATCCTGCCGCAGTTTCTAACCGTTGAAAGCCTGTGCGCAATAACTATTCTTGTGCACCTGAGCTTATCCAGAGAATCAGAGACTATTTTTTGCGTAATGTTATCAAGCGCACTCGTTGCTTCATCGAACAATAATATTTTCGGCTTTGAGGCTATAGCTCGCGCAATAATTATCCTCTGACGCTGACCGCCGGAGATCGTTCCTGCACCCTCAGAAATCATTGTCTGCATTTTCATCGGCATTTTGCGTATATCGTCTGCAATTCCCGCCATCTCTGCCGCTTTCCACGCCGCTTTTTCAGTGAGCTGGGGAGCTGAAATTGTGATGTTCGAGTAAATGCTTCCGGGAAATAGTCCGCTGTTCTGCATTACACAGCCTATATTACTTCGCAGATACCGCAAATCCAAAGTCTTGATGTCGCTTCCGTCATAGTAAATCACTCCGTTTTCAGGGCGTTCAAACCCAAGCAGAAGCCTCATCAATGTACTTTTCCCGCAACCACTCTTGCCGACTATTGCGATATATTCTCCTGGACGTATCTTGAGCGAAAGTTTATCCAGAATTAACGGTGTCTTTTCGCTGTATCTGAAGCTGACATTATTCAGTTCTATGCCGCCTCTTACCTTTGATAATATTCTTCCGTGCGAAATTTCCGGCTCTGATTCAAGTATGGGCTTTATCATGTCAATCATCGGGCTTATCGAAGCTATCGACAATGTTACCCCGCAGAATGCGATAAACGCTCCTGACAGAAGGCCGTAAGATGCCATGAATGCCATATAGTCCTCCGGGGTTACTTGGGCATTGAAAGCTCTGACATACAACACGAAAGTCCCGATTAGACTAATCGCAGGCTGTATAACTGGCGTGAGTTTCAAGAATAACGGCGGATCGTAAATAAGTTTTGCTTCATGCTTGTAGTGTTCGGCCCATTTAGCAAAAGCTCTGCGTTCTGCCCCTGCAAGTTTGATTTTCTGAATGCCCGTTATGAATGCGTACAGCAAACCATACTCTTGCGCCTGCAGTCTAAGTCTCTGATTCATAATCCGCGAATGACCGCAAATCAGAAGCACCGAAGACACAAAAAGCGCGGTCATTATCCAGAGGGCAGGCATCACAAGGACAGGAGTGAATATAAATATTTGACGCAGGTAAATCAGGCTGATGAAAGCTGTAAGTCCTGCGGAAAAAATCACGTTCACCATAGAACCGCAAAGCCTGTTTACTCCTGATGCTCTCTCTGAGAGTTCGCCCGATGAAAATTTCTTGAAGAACGTTGCAGGAAGTGTGAGAATCCTCATCATAACCGCTGCATTTACCGATACATTAGCCTTGACCTCAATTCGGGCAAGTACTAGTGTTCGCGCTATTCGTAAAAGCGTTGCAGAAAGTCCCGAAAAGATTATGAACACAAATATTGCACCAAGTCTTGATATATCGCCGGAATAAATGACCTCTGAATATATTATCTGGGTCAGATATGGCGTTACCATCGAGAACAACGTTATGAAAAGCGTTATCAGGGCAACATATACAACATCAGAAACCGAGAGGCTACGGGCTACATAACTCACTAGGTCTTTAACTCCAAGTTTACGTGCGGGCATAGGAGTATAGAAGCAGATACCATCAGCATCAAGATTATTCTGTGTAGAGGAACTTACACGAACTCGCCGGCCTGTAACGTAATCTTTGTAGACGTAGCCATTTTTGGACGGCATCAATGCAATATAGCGGCCTTCTTTTGTCATGCCAAGATAGACACCTGCAGCATCTTTATACCAGCCCTCTTTAAGCTGTACATTGCGGCGCATAATTCCAAACTGCCCGAAAATGTCTTCCAGTCTCTCCGAAAGCGTCTCATCTTCCCGGACTGCCTGCTTCTTCAGGAAGTCTTCAGGAATGTTATAGTAGCGCGCAATCTCTTCAATAGCACTGCTGGCGTTAGCTATCTCATTTTCACGGACTTCATCATAAATTCTGCGGCCTGATATTGCCTCAGAAATATCGTTAAAAGCATTCGAGAAAGAATCTTCATCAGACTGTATTCTTGCTCTCAGCTGTTCATCAAACCAACCTGACATTTTTACCTCGCCTTCTCTCCTGCCTTATTCATTCGTGATAAGCTCTGTGTAATACTCACAGCGTCCCATAAGCTCGCCGTGAGTGCCTTTGTCCAGAATATGCCCGTCCTTCATAACGATAATTTCGTCGCAGTCCCGGATTATCGAGAGCCTGTGCGAAATTATTATTCGGGTTATTCCCCTCTGGTTAATGGACTTCATAAGGTCATATTCTGTCTTAGTATCAAGCGCGCTCGTTGCTTCGTCCATAATTATTATTGTGGGGTCTTGAGCCAATACTCCGGCAATCTCTATTCTTTGACGCTGACCGCCGGAAAAGTTTTTGCCCTCCTCCTGAACTTCAGCAGAGTAGTCGCCTTCTCTCTGGATTATCTCATCATGAATTGAAGCATCACGTGCCGCCAAGATTACCTCGAAATTCTCTATCGACTTGTCCCACATGCGGATATTGTTCGCAACGGTGTCCTCAAAGAGCGTTATATCCTGATTCACACATGCGACCGAACTTGTGAATACATTGCGGTTGATTTCGTTTATAGGTCTGCCGTCAAACAGGATTTCTCCGCTCCACACAGGGTATAAACCAGTAATCAGCTTTGCCACTGTCGATTTGCCGCACCCCGAAGAGCCAACTATAGCAACGCTCTTTCCTCTTTCAACTCTCATAGAGAAGTCCTCAAGTATAGGCTTATCCAGTTTGTTGTAGCCGAAAGTTACATGTTTGACCTCAACAAGCCCGGATAATTTGTCGAGTTCTTCATCAGGCAAGGCTTTTATATCCGAATACTCTGTATCTAAAGGATACTTGAAGACATCTTGAACACGTTCCATCTGTGTACGCATTTCCTGTATCTGCTGGCCCGCCTGTATAAGAGAGCTTGCAGGAGTGGAGAATGCCAGAAGATAGCCGTTGAACGCAGAAATTAAACCTATCGTCCATTCGCCGCTCATAATGAGCCTTATTCCCAGAAACAGAATCAGGTTCGACGTAAACAAAGCTAAAAGAGAAGGAAGCTGTCCAAGAGTTTGGTTTAACTTTGCGTACCTTACTGACTGAGAAAATGCATTAGCCTGAAAGCCTGCCCACCGTGCAAAAAATCCGTTCTCAGCTCCGGCTGATTTTATCGTCTCGATCATGTTAATTCCCATCAGTGTAGTACCTTGCAAATTACCCATATCTCGTGCCTGAACCCGTGCTATATCAATGCGCTTTGCTGAAATTATTTTTGCTATAACGAGATTGATGAAGACTGACAGGATACCTATCAAGGCAAGTAATGGACTGTAATTTATCATGATGACAAGATTCAGCACCATTGCGGCGAAATCGAGCAACAAAGGCGTAAACGTATTTATCAGCGTGTTCGTAATTTCCTGATTGGACTGCTGACGCTGGACAATATCTCCGGCCATTCTCTGCTCGAAAAACTCAACAGGCAATCTCAGAATGTGCCACAAGAACGACGTATTAGCGATCGCCGCCATTTTCCCCTGCAACTTCAAGAGATAAACCGTTTTTATCCATAGTGAGGCGACTTGTGAGGCAATGGTCAATCCCGTAAGCACAAAAAATCCTCTTGACCACTGCACAGAATTTCCAGTCAAAAGATTATCCACAAAAAAGCGCGAGAAAGCCGGCATAAGCATTCCAGTTAATGAAGCTATCAGGGTAGTTATTGCAATGAGGAGAAACATTTGAAGAGTCCCGCGCAGTCTCTCAGAAGCGAACTTCAGAATTGAAGCGGGCTTTCCTCCGGGTTCAAAATCTTCCGAAGGGTCAAGGAGTATACATATCCCAGAATACGATCTCTCGAATTCCTTAAATGTAAGTTTTACTTTGCCTCTGGCAGGATCATTTACAAATACATGCCCCCCCCCCCCCGTAAATCCACTTACCACAACAAAGTGATTATTCTCCCAGAAAACTATAGCCGGGAATGTTCCGTTTGTCCGCAGAGTTTCTGCCTCACATCTGAAAGCACGAGGTTGCAGGTGATACTTTTTAGCAACTGTAAACATACTCTTCATGTTCGAGCCGTCTCTGGAAACTCCACACTCCTTGCGTAACTGTTCCAGAGGTATCCACAGCCCGAAATAAGCAAGTACCATCGCAAGGGAGGCCGCTCCGCATTCGAGAGCTTCCATCTGCATTATCACAGGAACTTTTGCTACACCGTTCGTAACAGGATGACGTACTTTATTCTCGTTGAACATCTTGACTCCTTACTTCAGCAGAAAAGAAAGAGGTCTTACTGTATCAACCACATACACAGCACGAGAAACTCTTTCGGGTGCTCCCTGAATGTGCATAGCAACCTTCATCAGCTTGTCGCCATCATTAAGTCCCATCATCAGCGCATTGCTCTCACCGACAAGTTCAACCACCTTTCTGTAAGGCGTAGTTGATTCGTCTACCTGCTCAACATTTCCGCTAAGACCTGAATTAGCGATACGAACAGTCATTCCCTTCTTAAGTCGTGAAGCATTATCCGGCGAAATAAAAGCTAACGACGAGCCATCTTCAGTGTACATGTATGATGAGAACGAGACTTCAAGCCGCCCCATAAGTACCCAGAACAAAAACCCTGTCAGAAAAATCAATATCGACGACAGAATCAACCATGCTCCCGGTGCTGTTACGTGAATATAATCATTAAGCTGCTCCGGTGATGTTATTTTTTCATTATCAGGCATTATATGCTTCTCCTTCCGAAGATGTGTTAAGTGCGTCCAAAGAAAACTCCGACCAGCTATAACATGTCAGATAGTCTCCACGATAACGCCTTACAGCTGATGGGTCTCCCCTCATATAAAGGTAGGCATCACATTCAAAACTACCAGGATTTACAGCGAGGTGGTTTTTTGTACGCACCAAAATATTTTTTATCCCTGCGTCTTCAAGCGTTCTAGACAGGGAATTAACTATAACATGATAATAAGCATTGCTGATTTTGCCGTAAGGTTTATCTTCAAACAATACTGCACATGCTTCACGAGCTGTAACTGCTAACCCGCGCCGGTCAACAAGCAGTGCTAGAAGTTCTTTAGCCTTGCTTCGTGGGAAATCTATCATTTTGCCGTCAAGAAATACGCTGAAACCTCCGAAGGTCTGCACATAAACTTTACCATTTAACTTCAACTGCGCCGGGTAATAATATAAAAGGTAGTCAAGCTCTCTACGTATATCCTCTTCCGAAACTTTCTTCAACAGGTAAGCACCGGCATGAACCGAGAATGCTTCCTGAAAGTATTTCCGGGATTTTGTGATAAAGATTACATGAGTATCCTTGTGAATAGTCTTAAGACGTGCGGCAAGTTCAATGCCGTTCATTTTCCCGGCCTCAAGCTCAACTTCAATGAATGCGACATCAAAGCTCAACGATGATAACTCTAATGCTTCTTCCGCTGAAGGTATGCTGAAAACCCGAACTTCCGGCCTTACTACTTTTAGTAACTCCGCAAAAGCATCAAGGTCCAGCCTCTTGTTATCCACGACTAAAAAACTCATTCAATACCTCCTTATAATTATTCTTGCTTGTAATTATATAACAAGATTAAGGAAGTAAAAAAATGAGTATTTTATTCTGAAGCTATGAACGCTCAACTTAGCTTAGTCCTTACCGTTCTGCCATAACGGATCATCAAGCACTGGTGATGTTGCATCAGGCCGGACACTCTTAACTGCCGCTATTATCTTTGCAACCCAGCCGCCGCGATATAGTTCGCAAGAGCCGGGAGATTTGCCCATAACATCATCGCCATTTACTTCCAGAGCATCGGCACGACATCCGCCGTAACATCTCAAAGAATACTTGCACTTCCTGCAATCCTCATGAAGCGAGAAATATTCGCTTGCTCTAGTGTCAATCAGCTTCATATAGCTTGAATCAGTTATGCACTGGGCAAGTCCTCGTTCCGTAATAAGCGGGTAATTTTCCTGAATCTTCATACCGGATAAAGCCATACACGGCAATGTCCTGCTCTCTGGCGAAATATACATAACATGCCTTGCGTGCCCACACATGCACATCGTTGAAGGTTCGCAGACGGACTTATAGCTGGGAATGTCAAACTGCTTCGGACGCTTTGGACTTGCCATGAAGAAGCCGCCAAGCATTACTCCTGTTGGCATACCATCTTCATAGTACTGAGGAATATAGTCCAAGTAGAGCTGATAAAGTTCTTTCATGCTAATCGATTCACCATAACCGTTTTTGCGCCATTCACCAGAATCTGAAACAGGATTGGTCTTTACTGAACGGACACCTAATGCGCCGAGATGCTTTACGCTTGCCCTGAGAGTGTGCTTATTGTGTTGGTGAATACACATTTCAGAACCTGTCGGGAAACCCATATCACGGCAAAGAGCAAACGCACGGTTCACTATCTCCTCTGCTCCCTTAATGCCGCGTAACCAGTCGTGCCAGCCCTTACCATCATAGCTCATGTTAAACTCGGGGTGAATATTTCTTGCGTCAAGTTCCTTCAGCAGTTTCTCGTTGACAAGCGCACCGTTCGAGTATATCTCTTTGATGTAAATATCACGCTCAAGAAGGGCATCGACTATCTCAAGAAAATCACTTCGTATTAAAGGTTCTCCGCCGGTCAGCGAGACACTCATCACTCCGCAATCACTTAACTGCTGAACAATGTTCATGATGACTTCGTGGGACAGCTCGCCGAGCTTTGCGTCTGGTGCTGACATATAGCAATGACGGCATTTGTAGTTGCATTTGCCGGTAATTGACCAGTGAGCCTGACGGATATAACGCACAGGGTATTTCCTGTACTTCTGCTTTTCCGTGAGGCCATGACCAGGCTCGCAAGGTTCTATCACGCCATAGCGTTCGGCATCAGCGACGAAATCACGCACATGTTCAGGAATGAACGACAGAGATAAATCAACACTCCCATCACATAAATCAATCGCTCTCATAGCTTCGGAGTTCAGAAACTCAGCGTAACCGTTGTTGAGATTGATTAACGCATAAGGGAGCTTGTCGTAACCCCGCAAAATAAAGTTATCCTTTAACCTGTAATACAAATTTTTCCCCTCTAAAAAATAATTGCTGCCCATATTTCAGGACAGCTTCAAAGTTTCGAGAAACCCTATTAGTCGTCGTCGCCGCTGCCAGTGCCCTTGTAGACACATGCACATGCGCCAAGTCCTGACCCTGCACCTACGAAGCTGCAGTCGCACTTCCAGCCGTAGCCGCCGCCTGAGCCGCTGCGATAGCAGTTGCACCAATTCGTGCCGCCTGCTACTGCCTTGAGTTCGTCCTCACTGACTGACTCCATTGCTTCAGCCTTGAAGCCGTGTGCCTCCGCTACCTTCTCGACTGCCGCTTCCGTAGCCTTCTCGGCCTCTGCTTCGAGTCCCTTTGCCTTGATGAATGCTCCGAGTGCTTCGAGCGTTGCCTTGTCGACCTCAGCGTTTAACGCCTTATCCTTCGCTACTGCTTCGATGAACTTCTTACTTAATGCCATGAGAATATTTCTCCTTTCCATATTAACCCGCTACTTCATATTTCATGCAGGTCTTTGTTTACTACGGAAGAAAGTTTAACACTCGGTATATTACAAAGTACAAACAAAATTTGCTAAATTAGTAAGTATTTTTAGGTATTTTGCTATAGAAAAGTGATTTGTGGTTGAATTGTTATTTTGTATTATTATATACAAAAAAAATTGACGAAGAGGTTATTAACGGTGAACGATACCGAGAGAATTGAACTCGAAAACTATTTGGCTAACCATTTCAACAAACAAGAGCAGATTGAAGATTATGGTGATGAATTTATTCCACAGTGGCAGGAATGGTTACGAAATCACGAAGTTCCTGAAATCCTGAACGATATAATTTGCTCAAAGCGTCCTGTCAAGTTCGCAAGCCCTGAAAGCATTAAGATAGAGATTTATGAAGCTGCCGCAGGGAAAGTTCCTGTTATAATTTTTGGAGACAACGCGGACTTTGAGAACTTCATTGTGAACTTAATCTATAAGGGAATGAAGCCGGATAATATTTCACAGATGGGAGCATCGTTCATTTACGGAAAGAGACAGCGTTTTCTGGCTCTCTCAAAGAAGTATTACAGCAACACTCCGCCTGAATATATCGGGCTTTCTCCTGAAGAGTGGCGGGAAAAGTCCATGATTATACGGCGCGAACACGAATGCACTCATTACTACACAAAAAAGTTCTACGGTTCAGCGTCTAATAACCTTCACGATGAACTTATTGCAGACTTCTTCGGATTATACGAGGCGTTTGGACGTTACGACGCGAAATTATTCCAGCACTTTATGGGGATTGACGGGACACATGATGGCAGGCTGTCGCTCTATACGCTCGGGCTTTCTCCTAAAGTCAGAGAAGCAATAGCAGACATAGCGCGTAAATGTTCCGATATTCTGGAGGAGTGGTCAAAGTCTGATAACTTCATTAAATTAAGCCGAACTGAAAGAATAAATTATCTTTGCGAAACAAGTATCAAGGAAATGGCAGGATTACACTATAATATAGTTTAAGGCGGAGTATATCGACATGAGCAGGCGAATAACGAAAAAAAATAAGCCAAAAGATTGCGGCACTCTTTTGTCAGAACACATACTTGAAAATTATTCAGGCGGTTTTGGGGCAGGGTTTAATGATTTAACTCGCTTAAAGGTTCATTGTCCAGTCGCTGGCTGTGATTTTGAATGTAACACTTTTGGAGAAATGAATATACATATGAGGAAAGACCACCCTGAACATTGCTGAGAAAAGCCCGCTACAACATCTGGTACATAAAAATACATTCACTATCGTAGCGTGGCTTTAGCCTTTTGTGGAGTTCATGTTCATGTTCTGCTTCAAGCCTTCTGAAGCCATATTTATTATATTGCCTTATCAATCCCACAAACGGTAAAGCAAAAATATATAACACTCCTGCACCGACACGATTTGAAACATCTTCAACTATCGGGAAAATAAACTCGTTGAATATCAAAAGCCCTAACCCCTTCGAGGCGGGATTTTTCTTCAGATATTCATTGTTGACGGCAAAATTTGCAAGTTCTATTCCCGGCAACGTATCAAAGTTCGCTATTTCGTCCGTGTTTCCTTCATTGAACGAAATTAGTCCGGCCTTGAGCGAAAAATATCCTACAAGCTCGGAGGTGTTATTGGTACGCACTAAATAAGTCCGCATTCTTTTTAGGGCTTCATCTTCTAAAGCATAACTTTTCAGGTAATTCACAAGCCCTTCTCCGCGAACATCTTTCACCGAAAATTCTTGAATATCTTGAATGTCTCGCTCTGAAGCTCCAATATGGTCGCAATAAAAAATATTATTTCGGAGCAACGGCATTTTTCTGCTCCTGTGCTTTCATGATTCTCTCCATTACCTGCATACTTTCAGCCATCAGTTGAGTGTGATCGGCTGGCGGTGTGTTGCGTATCTGCTCAAACTCTTCGCGTGTAAAACTTGCTGTACTACGTCGTCCATATCTGCGACTGTCTATTACGCTCATTATTTTCACCTCTCATGAAAAACTTTATGAAAATTATACAATGTTTTCACGAAGCCTTCTTCAGTTCAGTACAAATAACATCACTTTTCTCTGGCGCATTTATTTTTGAACGCTCCGAAAATGTTTTGTCTAGGAAGTATAGAATCTGCTTACCATACACGGGCGGGAATCCTGCCGCAAATACTAACATATCTCCGGGTTCCGTTATATTCTGGTACACGTCCTTTATCGGGCCGGGCAGTCTCATTATCTCGTCTGGGGTCAGAACTGCCCTCTGCACTTCCTGCTGAGACTTCGTTACGCTTTTCTTGGCAAAAATTCCCGTTCCTCCCTGAAATGATATACTTTCCTGCTCCTTGATTACCGTTGTTACTCCTAATCGGTCGGATAAATATTTTGCCGTCTCGACTTTATTCGGGGCATAAGCGACTGTTACATGACAGTTTGATGTTATTGATTCGTCCTTGCCGTAGGCCGCATCAAGTTGGGCTTTATCCTGACATATTAAGTACGCCTTAATGTTCCACCCTCCGAAATATGCGATTGCCTGTTCAAATATCCCTAACTTCCCTAATGCTGGAAACTCGTCTAGCAACAATAACAGTCGGTGCTTGTATGGGGCTT
>CALAUZ010000221.1 GCA_937892105.1 uncultured Fretibacterium sp.
GCAAACTCAAAAAGGGAGATTTGAGCGGTATATACGGATACGATTTATACTATCAAAGAACCAATTACGAAAATTGCCTACGTAATAGAAGAAAATAATAACGAACATATTATTGTTGTTATTATGGCTGGAACCAGAGAAAATTTCTACGAGCAACTAAAAAATTATTTACACTAATTTTCTATTAAATTTAACATATAATTTTTTCTACCAAAATTATTTTCCCAGAATTTCCGAGAAAATAAATTCCCGACAAAATATTATTCACAAAAATAGCGACCGTTTATTTTAATATTTATCTATTTCAGTTTAATATTTACAGATAGATAATCTAAGTTAAAATAGAATAAATGATATACCATAAATTTATTACTATTGGATAAGGAGGACTATTTCCGAGTGGAGAATCAATTAGTAACAGTAGTCAACAACACTTTCCCTATTGCAAGAAAGGTGAAAGCTAATCCGCCTATCGTAAAACTTACTAGAGAAATTGAAGAGGTTATTAGAAAACTTTATGATCCTAAAATTAAGTTTAGAAATGGAACTATGGAAGTTATAGAAGAAGATATAGAACAAAATAAACAGAATGAAATTCTGCTTACAAACTACGAAATTGTAAAACTTAAAGGATTTCTCACAGTGGCTGAGTATGCTTGTAATGAATTAAATGATTCTAATCCTAGCACTAATAGTTACGATGGCATAGATGAAGACTTAGATTTTGATTGGTTGATGCGATTCTTTGATTCTGTAGGTCTGATTAATAATCAAGATTTACAAAAATTGTGGGGAAAAATACTCGCAGGAGAAGTGCGTAGTCCAGGTCTATGCTCCTTGCGTACACTTGACATCATAAGAAACTTATCTCGCGATGAAGCTAAGAGTTTCGATAAATTGAGTAAATATGTTATGCAAAGTGGGAATATTTTTTTCATTTTTGATAATGGTTTTAGCTCCCCGAACATAGATGAAGATGAATACAACGTAAAAAGTTTTAACTTGATAAAATCTCAAAAGTTAAGTTTTGTACTTGATATTGTACCGTTGATTGAGTCTGGACTTTTTACAATAGATCAATATTTTGCCAGTAATTTTTCAGAATCAAATTCAATTGAAATCCATAATGATAAGTTATTATATACACTTGAAGCTCAAGAGAAGGGTAGTACTATTAAGTTCGAACCGTACATTCTCACAAAAAGTGGCATTGAACTTTTCAGGGTAATACATAAAAGTAAAAGTTTTATTACCGACACTGAATATGCGAATTGCTGCATTGAAGAGCTGCAAAAAAAATATACGGATATAAAGTTTTCTATAATGCCTTTTACAGATAACTAAAAACATATAATATAAACCCAAAATAAACAAGCAAAACTGTAAAGCCTTTTAAGTTAAAATCATAAATCTATCTAGAAAAATTCAGGTAATGCTGGATCACATCTCCTAGCGTTTGCGTGCGCTAGTGCTTTTCCTACAGATGTTATTGAAAAACCTAACGAAATATTGTCCCACCAAGCTTTTATTTTTCTTAAAACGTCAAAACTATCCCATAATTTAAAAAATTCTATTCTATTTTCCTCTTTAAGTTTTATATCAGAGGCATATAGAGAATAAATTTCTTTTATGGTTTGTTCTTGTTCCTCAGATAACCTCTTTAAAGATGTAACTGGCAAAGACAGTCCCTCGAACTCAACAGGAATAATTGCCTGTATTTGTATCGAACTGAGATTGTCCACATCCGAAATTTTTAAACGTACATACCCTTGTCGTAGTTCATGCTCACATAGTATATCTCTTGGTAATTTTGCCTTTTCTACCATCTCTAATGCTTTTTTATAATCACTTGATGACTTATCTATACCCACATCAATATACCCTAATAATTTTTCAGCATAGTACTCTTCAAAATGCTTAAGTTTAGATATTTGGGACGTACGTATAGCGTTCAAAACATCAAGATGATCCATCCATTCCTCTCCCAGTGGCAAAGCATCATAAACAATCTTAGAAAAGTATCTATTTAATGCTTCTAAACCTTCCTTAATTTCTAAAGAGACTGGAACGAAATGTGTTACAGAGTATAAAACTGTTAATCCTAGCAAGGCTTCACACGAAACTTCATCAACAATTTTAATCGCTCCACTCACTCCTGCTCTTATATTCCTATCATCACCCTTCTTAATTCTATGTATTAATAATTCTGAAAGCAAAGAATAATCTTCAAGACGTTCAGTTGAAGTAGCAGAACGCTGAGCATCCAACAACAAAACTTGAACACTTGGGTCTTTTAAGGAATTTATAAGGTTTTCTTTAACAAGTTTAGGTACTAAATCATTCCTAAAACTTTCCATTCTTTCTTTCGCTAAATCAATAGCTTCCCTAGAGTATTCTCTTATAGCCTCTGGTATTTTCTCATCAAATATTTCATGAACACGTTTTTCATCGATACCTAGAACAAAAATTTGTGTCTGGCTTGAATTATTGCCAGCTTTTTGTGTAATTTGTTCATCAAACACTTTTGATTTCCCCTGTCTGAATTTGCACAGAATTATCTCTTGCCTTTTGGGTCTGTCTAAAATATGACTTCCTAACGGCAATTTTATATCCACCAACGCCACCAATAATAATACCAGCTATAAAACTAATGAACTGTGTGCCTATACCACTAAACACCCATTCTACCCATTCCATTTCTCCATTCTCCTTAATGGGAAAAACAGTTAAGAGAAGAGGGTAATTTAAGAAAACATCCTGTGAGACGGCCATTTAAGAAAATTGACCCGGAAAAATTAGAACAGTACGTGAAAGCGAATCCCGATGCTTACTTGCGCGAAATCGCTTCTGTATTCAAATGTTCTGAAACCGCGGTAAGCAAAGCGTTAAAACGTCTTAAAATAACGCGAAAAAAAAGACCAAACACTACGCAGAACAAAATCCTGAATTAGTTCAGGAATATACTGAAAAATTAAATAAACTTTCGGCCAATGAGATAGTTTATGTGGATGAGAGTGGACTTGATAAATATTTTACTCGTCCGTATGCCAGGTCAAAAAGAGGCACACCAGTTCACGGTAAAGTTAGAGGTCGCAAGTTTGAACGAGTTAGTATAGTAGCTGGGCAGTCGGGTCATAAAATAGTAGCTCCTGTACAGTTCAAAGGAACAATGCACGGAGAATTTTTCGAGGAATGGTTTGAGAAACATCTTATTCCCGAATTATCTAAAAATGCAGTAATAGTAATGGATAATGCTTCATTTCACAGAAAAAACAAGCTAAATGAATTGGCAGAAAAGCATGAAAAGCAGATAATTTTTTTACCGCCGTATTCGCCGGAGCTGAATCCGATAGAACATTTTTGGCATTGGCTAAAAAGAAAGGTATCTGATTATGTTCCCCTCTGCAAAAATTTAGATGAAGCAATTTCCATAGCTTTTGAAGTTTGGTGACTATATCATCATATTTTTTATATTTTAACACTGAAATGAATATACGTAAGCTATTATGATTATATTTATTTATGTATAGCTCAAAAAATGAAAAAGATAAAAATAACAATGACAAGACTTATATCATACACTGTAGGTTCATTACGACGGTAAATTAAAAAATAATCCTTTGAAAATTTTTCAGAGGATTTATTACTTCAATATTTAATACAGTAACACTTCTTCTTCAATTACAAAGAAAGCTATCAAGGTAACTCACATATCGGAATATCTCTTGCAAGTTCCTTGATGAAATCTCGGAGTTCTTTTTCTGTAACATCTATAACTTTAGGCAACGAAGCATCAGTAAGTACTGACTGGCCACGAGTAGCGAGAATACAGATTTCACTCGCCTCATCTGATTTCATCAGCAGAAATGCAACCGTCTGATACTTGAAGCCCCAGTCTTCCCACAAAGTAGACCTGAATACTTCTTGTAATGCCTGATACTTACACTGCAAGAATAAAACACAGTCATCTTCGGCTAATTTCTCAACATGCAACTTCACAAGTTCATCGTGATTGAAATCAGCTCCCAGTTTCAATAATACAACCTTGTACCTGACCGAATTAGCTTCAGCTTCAGTATCCTGAACCGTGTCATCAAGTTCTGGTTCTACCTTCGGTTCTGGCTCGGATTTTTCCTGAGTATCCTTTTGAGCCTTTGTCTTCCGCTTTTGAGGATTACGCTTCTTCACTTCATTCACAACAGCTTTTGGCTTCTCTCCCTGTTCAATACGTTCTGCAATCTCTTCCTGCTGTTCTTGAGGCATCTTTGTAACCTCATACGCCGCATTGATTGAGAGCTCTTTGTTACGAGCTGCTTCTACTACAGGTTCAGGTGCTTTATCGAGAACTTCTGTTGCATGTTCATAGGTTATACCTGATACTCCTGCCATCGCTCCGAGTTCATCCCGTGAATCTTTCCCTTCTAACTTCCCGAAAATTTTTTCGGAATGTTCCTCAAGGTCTGTACGAGCCCCCTGTCGTTCCTTTGCCTGCGCTTTTACCGCGTCTTCACTTTTGCGCACTAGTTCAACCCGCTGAAGGTCATTCAGATTTCGCCTCGACAACTGATTGCGCATTATCCACAATAACGCTTCATTACGAGAGTTAAAGTTCATCTCGATTGTCTTGTACGGTATATTATGCAATGTGCAAATCTCGTAGCGGTTATGCCCGTCAATCAAAATATCTCCCCACACTATAAGCGCATCACGGCAACCTTCAGAGATTATGCTTGCTTCCAGTCCCTTGTACTCTTCTTCTGTTAATGGTGGAATTAACTGCTTAAATTCCTCGTCAATTACCATTTCATTAGCTCCTCCTGATAAAATTTTGAGCTTGTATAATATCATACTTAGCTTCAAGTTTCTCAAATCGTAATTACATAATTCTTCAGAACTGCAAAAAGTACTTCAATACTTCTAAATGAATTATAAATATTTTCAGTAAATAATTATTTCAGTTTTTATTTATTTCAAAGTTCTGCTATTATTTTTATTTACGTTTATATTTTTTCATTGTTATCAGAATAAATAATATTTACGTATAACAATTTTTATTGAAATATTTTTATCAAAATAATTATTATTTAAATAAAACAGTATAAATCTACTTTGACTTTACTTGTAAATAAATTTATTATTTTATACGTCTTTAACTTTTAACTGAAAATAATAAATTCGTAAACACTCATTCATAATTATTTTACTAAAGTGGTATAATATCATTTATTTATAATAGTACAATAGTACAGGAGGATTTAATGAAAAATATACTGATATGCAATTCTAAAGGTGGTGTAGGTAAATCGCTAATCGCAGATGAATTAGCATTCTACTTAGAATACAAGAATATTGCCTACAACTTCTACGACCTCGATAGTCAGGGCGGTACTGTTCACAAGAACTCTAAATCTGATAACGCTCTCGTTTCTATCATTGACACTCCGGGAGCTTTACAGGAACAGCTTGCTCAATGGATTAAATCTGCTCACCTTATTATCGTTCCTACTCGTACTACTTCAAGAGACATTGAACCTCTCAGACGCATGATTGACATCATTAAAATCAATAATTCAGCTTGTCCCGTTATTTACGTCTTGAATGCTTTTAACAGATGGAGAGCGTCAAATGATTTTTTTGAATGGCTCTCTAATCAGGTGCAGGGGAATATTATCAAGTTGCCGCAGTCCGAGTTGTTCGTTCAGGCTTCCGCTTACAATAAATCTATTCTCGACTTCGCTCCCAATAGCAAACCTGCTCTTGCTATTCTTGAACTCGGTAATCTTGTCTGTAATATTTTGCAGATATAAATATTTATTTATTTCAATTTTATTGTATAATTACATTCTATTGAAATAAATATTTACTTAAGAAAGGATATAATGAAATGTCAAAAAATAATATGTTCGATGAAGCAGTAGAGCAGAGAGAAAAAGAACAGTCGAAAGTTACTGCACGAGTTACAGGACAGAGTGAAGAAAAAAGCGAACGCACAATGAAAATGACGCTCTCTATCACTCCTAAGGACAGAATACTCGTCAAAACCTTTGCTATAAGGCATAATCTCACTGTCTCTGACCTATTCCACAATTGGATTGTTGAAAAATGCCCGGAGTAAATGACACGTTGAAGATTTATCTTGATAACTGTTGTTATAATCGTCCTTATGATGACCAGTCGCAAATCAGAATTTCTCTTGAGGCTCAGGCAAAAATTTATATTCAAACCATGATTGAAGCAGGTAAATTTGAGCTCGTTAGTTCCTACATGCTGATTTATGAGAACTCAAGAAATCGTATTGAGACTAAACGCAAAGCAATAGAGCAATTCATCAAGGATAATACAGCTATATACATTGATGACAGTTACAGTGAAAAAGTAGAGCGCATTGCTATTGAAATTCAAAAAACAGGTGTGAAATCCGCTGACGCTATTCATACAGCCTGTGCTATTCTGGCAAAGTGCGATTTCTTTATTACAACGGATGACAGACTGCTAAAATATAAATCTGACTTAATTAGCATTGTTGACCCTGTAGAATTTATACGTAAGATTGGAAGTGATATTTATGAATAGTACTCTTGAAATTATGGAACTTGGCATGAACTGCCTGTTAGAACATCTCGGAACTACGAATACAGAAATTTTTATTTCTGCCTTAATTCGTGAAAAGTTCAATTACACCGAATGGAGAAAAGATTTTTTCGGTAACGCTTCTGTTCACGAGATAAACTCGGCGGCTGTTGAATTTGCCAAGAATTATCCTTTTCAACCTGCAAGAATAATTCATGAATAAAATCTACGGCTATTGCAGGATTAGCACTCCTAAGCAGAATATTGAACGGCAAATCAGAAATATTCTAAGGGAGTATCCAGACGCAATAATAATTCAGGAGACTTTTACAGGCTCAAGATTTCAAGGACGCAGAGAACTTGAGAAACTCATTCAGAACATTCAGGCTGGAGATACAATCATCTTTGACAGTGTTTCGAGAATGAGCCGTAATTCCGATGAAGGCTTTGCTCTCTATGAACAGCTCTACATTCAGGGCGTTAATCTCGTGTTCCTTAAAGAACCTCACATCAATACAGAAACTTATAGCAAAATTCTTCAGGACAAGAAAATTTCTCTCAATCTCAACTCTGGAGACGAGGCTACTGATAAGCTCATGCAGTCTATTATTGACGCTTTGAACGATTACATTCTTACTTTGGCCAAGAAACAAATTCAATTAGCTTTTATACAATCACAAAAAGAAGTTGATGACCTGCACCAGAGAACTAAAGAGGGCATTGAAACTGCTCGCAGAAACGGTAAACAAATCGGGCAACGTTTAGGACGCAAACTCATAATTAAGAAGAAATCTCATGTTCAGCAACTTATACTAAAGTACAGCAAACATTTCAACGGCTCAAATTCTGACCGGGAAGTTATTGCTATCATCAATTCGTCTTCTAATCCTGAAGACAGAACTCAAAAGCTCCATGTATCCCTTAATACTTATTACAAATATAAAGCTGAACTAAAGACATTACTTTAATTGCTATTCTGTTTTTTCATCATTCCTGACAGGCAGAAAATAATCATACTTTGCATAATATTTGAACCTGCAACTGTATGATGATACACCATAACGATTTTTAAGGCACACTAATTCTATTTCTCTCGGATTAGCTATTTTAGCCTGTTTAACTGCTTCCCGTTTTGCTTTCAGTTTAGCTTCTTTATCAAATAGCTCATCATTCATAACTATAAGCTGAAGTCCCCACATGACATCACAAGTATATTCAATGCCTCCGCTCTCTTTAAATGAGGCAAAATCTATCGGCGTTAAATAATTCTGGCGGTTCAGAGAAGAGATAACCAGCACGACCAAATCATTCTCAGTTTGCAATTTCTTCAATGCTCGTACATTGTAATCTACTACATCTTTAGTCGTCTGATTATTATTCACAGGTGTTATTATTTGCAAATAATCTACTATTACTACTGGTTGACTTCCGGTTTGCGACATATATTCCTTCACTGTTTCGACTATTGCTTCGACATTCGTATCAAAGCCACACTCTACTATATACTCATTCTTAGTCTGAGTTGCATAAAGCTCACGAGCTATTCTCAGAGCTTCTGACTTAGAGCCACGCCGAATTTCCATTGAGCTTAATGCACTTCTTGCTTCTGTCTTGAACATCAGACGGGATAATCCTTTACTCACCAGCTCTAATGTCGTCTGCTCAAGACTAAAATATAGTACATGCTCTCCAGAACTGGCAATCTGATCAGCAAGCTGGCCACAGAATGTTGTCTTGCCTAGTGAGGATATTGCTCCAAGTACGTACAGACCGGGATATAATCTCATCTTTGCATCTATGTTGCTGTAACCTGTTTTCCTATCTTTGAATTTCTGAAATCTTATCAAGTCTCTGTCCAGTGTTGCTCCTTCTTCCGTGCTCTCGACATAAGAGCAGATATTAGTCAGCTTCATCGGCTGTATTTTATCAGGTTCAGCTAAGACTTCTGAACCTTGCGTTTCCTTCTGTGATGAAACTGCTTCTTGTTTTTCTGTAGCTATCATAAATGAGTTGTTTTTCTTGGGATGATAACCCTCTCCAGAAATCAGTGCTTTTGCTATTGTTATTTCTCCATAAGTGTGTTCTCCATGCTTCTCATCCCATTTTGGACGCATTAAACCTGACATACGGAAATACTTATCCATGATTATTGTATCATTGTTCGTCCAGAATGCAAGGTAGCTACACAGTGCTAAATCTGCCCGGCTCTCGTCTCCATCATACTTCGTAGTATCTCCGTCGAATAATGCTCTAATTTCTGTTCCATGACGCGAATTAAACATCCTCTCAAGCAATTCGCTATCAGATAATGCATCAGGGGTAGAAATACTATTACCCTCAGACGAACGTAAAGTACTCTTATTCGCATTTTTATTCTTCGACTTGATAAAATACTTGTCATAGATTTTTCGCACTGCTTCTGTGCGTTCTGTGATGGGTTTTGCTTCGTCGTAAATTTGACCTGTTATTGTAAAGTATCTGCCACTGTCGTATATCTCTAGCCCAAGCTCATCATTTCGTCGACGTGAGCCTATTTCTGATAACGGCACTGACAATTTACACAGGACATGAAGGCCTTTACCGCTCGGACTTACTTCCGTGTAGCTGTTCACAGCCTCCACGATTTCTTTCGCGTATTCTTTCAGACTGCCATCTTCAAGAATTACATTGTCCAAATCTAGGCCGCAATAACCTCCGGCAAACTCAAATCCCACTCCATTCAGCTTAAATCGTCTGATCGCCGACAATGCCTCCGAAAACACGCTCCAAGTTCCCGCATCATTCGCTTTAGCACTAGTACCATCACGCGGATTTATCGGCAACTTGTCATGCTTTCCCTTGCTCTCATTCCACACAAGACGATATGCTACCCACTGCGACAACTCCGACAATTCTTCAAGCTCACTCGGCAATGAAAACTGCAACAATTCCAAAATCTTTTATCCTCCTTCTCTATCCACAGGGGGGGAGGGGTAGTAGGGGGGCTTTCTTTCCTCTACACCGCTCCCGTTGGTCGCTTACTCTTTCCAAGCCTTTTAGAACTTTTTTAAGTTCCTTTAAGCTCTATTAGCACTCAGAACTTTGGTTTTATCTCGAAACTTCTTCCCTGTTTTTCCACAGAACTGCTTTCAACGAATAACTTTATCCTTACCTCAGAAGCTCTCTTAAATCTCGAAACTCGGTTCTTTCCAAGCCGCTTGAGCTCCTCAAAAGAGCGAAAGCGGTAACTGTGGATAGATCCTTTCATAGCTCTGTGGATCCCCGGGGAAGTTCTCCCGAAGATTTTAACTCACAGGCGCGGGGGCTTCCACAGAGGAGCCCCGCGACCCTTAATACATTAGAGTATTAAGGTATTAGGAAAAATTTTGCCTCGTAAATTGTTGCAGCATCTGGGTTCGTAAAATGTTTGACGACCAGAACACGTATAATTTTTGCCCACTTAACCGAAATTTTTGCCCACTTAACCGAAATTTTTGCCCACTTAACCGAAATTTTATTGGTCAGACTTTTTGTATAAAATGCTTTGCTGACTGAAAAAAGTTGTCAAGCCCTCTGAAATTGTATTCAAGATAAACACAATTTACTTTTTGCCTTTATGAGGAAACTCTAGCACTATATCGTTAAGATTGCTAATAGTGGGGATATTTCTTTTGTCTTTTGGGTCAGGAAGCTGGATGTCTAAATAAACTTCGGTAAGTCTCGTATATTTTGGTAGGAGTTCCAATGTCTTGGTAAACACTCTATCTAAAAGTCTTGAAGGGTGTTTATCCTGGAGCAATCTGATACTTAAGGCCATGTTTCTGTCAATGATAGTAATTGCTTTAATGTGCGGTACATTATCGCCTGCTTGCTCAATGAGTTTAACAATGATGAATACGTTTTCTACAGCAGCTTTATTTTTTTCTTTTGCGATTTCAGGTTTAACAAGATAGGAATGGCTTGGACCTTCAATGGGTTTGTTATTTCTATCCGAGAGCTTGATATTACCTCTTTTGTCTCTTTTGAGTGAAGCATTATAAATAACGTTGATGACGTGATTGAAGTATGGACTTGAGAATGAAACAGTATTATTTTCAGCATTGTAGCCTTCAAAGTTCAGAACAGGATAATAACTATTATCAGGTTTCCCGTTGCGCATGACTTTAAGGATACCGAGAATATTATGAAAAGACATTGTTTTAGAGATTATGAGTGCGATATCTTTTCTGCTGAGGTTTCTATGTGCAACGCCGTTTCTATTTGGACCGAGACGCTGAGCGAGTTCTGGAATGTATATAGTAGTAACTGGGTTTAGATGTTCTTCGTTTTTCAAAGATAGCTGAAAGTCGTTAAGAATGATGGAATAAAAAACGCTGAGTAGAGGAATATCAATATGTTCAATGCCTTCTTTGGTGATCATGTTCTGTAGTTGAACAGTAGAAATAGGTTCGAGGCAACCGTCAAAAAACATTTCACCGTTTTCAAAACGAAGTGTTGAAGTCTCGACATTAAGAGGTTGCATATAAGCGTAGCCTTTTTGACAGAAACTTACTGCGTTCTCGAAGTTATGTAAAGTTATCAGAGCAATAGATTTGAGGTTTGCACTTGAAATTGGAACAGGTTTATTGTCTTCGTCTCTCATTTCACGCGCTTTCTTAATGGTTCTGTACGTATTTTTTTCGTCATCTGGATTGACAGCTTCGAGTATAATAACCTCCTCTTCAACTGGAGAAGAAGATTTTTTCTTGTAACTTCGATTGGGAATTACGTTACCATCCCCATCGATTTTTCCGATCAGAACCTGCTTTGTTCTTGCCTGTTTGAGTTCTTTGTCCCATGTTGATACTGTTTCATAGACATAAGTAACGCCTTTTTCGTTTCTGTAAAATCTTGCCATAATCAAACAATTTCTTCGTTTTTCAAATTTGCAACTAGGATTATAACAAAGTTGGCGGAATTTGCAACTAGGATTATAACAAAGTTGGCTGAATTTACAACTAGGATTCAGGGGAGAAATAGGCGGAAAAAAAATTTGCAACTAGGAAAATGAGAAGTAAGTCTGACCTTTGATTATTGATGACAGAAATGAATAAGAGTAAAAAATATCCCTCCCCCTACCCGCCACTGGTACTTATGTATGTAAAATATGTCATAAAAGAGTTAAAAAAACGACCTAATCTGAATGTTTTGTTCTTCGAGTTGTTTATCTATGGCTTCTATGGCATCTCTCAAGAATTTAGCTGCTTCTGAAGCTTCGGTTGCACATAATTCTTCAGAACCAGTATTGCTGAGATCTTCTAATCCTTCGAGTATAAATTTTGTCTTTGCCGGGTTTAGAGGAACGCCATAACCAAGTTTATATAAAATCCCCATATATGCGTATGATATGTAATTTCCTCTCTCAGCTAGTATTTGAAACCATTTAGCAGCATTTACGAAATCACCTCGATTATATAAAGAAAGGGCTAAATTATATTGAGCGACACCAGAACCTTTTTCTGCGAGAGGGATAAAAATCTTATCGCTTTTTTCATAAAGTTTCTGTTTAGCGTATTCAATGGCCTCGTCAACACTCTTCTTTTCCTCTGGACTAAGAATATAATCATCCATACTGTTTGATACCTCCTGAGCAATATTCAACAATAAATTTTAATAAGTATAACGCAAAAAATAATAGGCAGAGAAAAATCCCCGCCCGAGAAATTAGTTGTCCTTAATGTTATAAGGAGTGTAGATGGAGTGAAGGATATTGCGCTCGACGATTTTATATTTTCGTGTCTTGTAGAAATAGAGGCTTACAATTTTGCCCTGCTCGAAAAGTTGAAGCAACAGCTTGTTCATCCTGCAGTTTGTAATAGTGCCGCCCACATAACAATTTGACGTAGAAATTCTGCCGTATCCGTTATTGAAGCGTAGAGCGAGATTTTTAGTTCTGCCGACGTATAGAATTTCGTTATGAAGGACCCAAAGATAAACGCCAGCGGAATTATCAGCGTCAATATGGAAAGAACAGAAAGCCCCCTTGCCGAACTTGTGAAGTTTACGTCCTTTTTTTCTTTTCTGAGGGAACAGCTTAATGACCTGCCCGTTATGATTACAATCAGGAATAAGATGTTGAACGAATTGAAACCTGTAACCGAGCAGGGAAAGAACCTCATGCGCTTTTGGGCAATTCTTGAGCTTCCGGATTACGGAGGATTTTTACGAAAGCCCATGACTTTCTTTTCTGCCCGATGACCTGTGAGGAGTTGAAAGATACTTCGAGCACGCCCCAAGCAGACATGTGTTTAAAGATATTGAGAGCGGATGAGCGGTGCATATGAGCGTCATCAAGGACAGCCTGAAAATCAATGTTACCCTCAGACTTACCGTCAAGAGCTTTGCAGATAGAGTTGAAGAGGATTTTGTGAGCGACCGGGAAGATGCCGTTGGAATAAGCGCGAGCAATCTGGCTGTTAGGAGAATAATCCTCAGGACACGAGAAGCTGTGTTTTGTTGCAGATGCTTTTGCTTCAGGAGTTGCAGCACTTGTTGTTTCTTCAGGACTGTTGTTTGACGCAGAGTTTTTTGCTTTTGACATGAGATATACCTCCATAGAATGATTAAGCCGAGTAGGAATCGTCGTCTACCCGGCAGAGAATAAAGAGTTAGAGAGCAATGATATGAAAGCCGCACTGATTGTTGATAATGAAGTGAAAGAAGTAGTGAGCGAGAGCAGCTTTTCTGTTATTCTCTCTGTTGCCAGTGTCGAAGATGGAGCCGTGAGTCTGCCACGAGCCAGAATTGTTACTCTTTGTGGAATAGAAGAGTTGACCGTTAACGCGAATGATGCCGAGCCGTAAGTTCTTAGCTTTGAGGAAGTGCTTGGCGATGATTTCTGGATTGCCAGAGCAGACGTTTCCATTGCTCCAGATGATAGCGAACTTGTTATTGTGAAAATTCTTCATGAGACCTCCTGAGAGAAAACGAGGAGAGGCAGGAGTAATGTGGGACCTCTCCTAAATGACCGAATTAGAAATTGACAGCCTGCGGTAAGTCGTTGTTTTCAGGATTAGTTCTGTTGTGAATGTCAGCTTCGAGGTTCTTCAAATCCTCAACAGTCCAATCCTTAGAACTTTTGCCCTTGACGATGTTCATCATAGCTTCCTGAGCGAGAGCCTGAGCGTTCTGAGGATCATCAGCAAAGAGCTTGAGGTAAGCGTCATAGAGCCTTCGTTTCTCACTGCTCAGGTCAGGAGCGGGGACAGGAACATCGGCACCCGAATTGAGCCACTCAAGGAGTTTAGCTCCCGTGTCAGCAGAAAGGGTGAAGCTCTGACCGTCAAAGAGAGAAGTTCTGTCCTTGCTGACAGTAACGGAATGTTCTGTGTTCAAGTCGAATACCACGCCAAACTCGTAATCCATGCCGTCCCTCTGAACCGGAGCTAGACCTACCTTGCGGATTTCCGATTTACCGCGTTCATTGACGACCTGAATGTAATCAGTTCTGCTGCGCATAGTGGCGATAATATGACATCTTGATGAGAGCATAGTGTCGATGAGCTTGTTCTGGAAGGGCGTAACTTTCGACCAAGCACTGTAGCTGTTGAACTTTCCGCTAGCGACAACACTTTCTTTCATGTCCAGCAGACCGCCTTCGCCAATCCAGCAATGGGACAAACTGTCGATGATGAGGACATCGTATCCTTCGCTTTCCGCGTCGTGAATGGCCTTGATGTACTTTCTGATGTCGTAAGGAGCATTGATAGTGAGGATGTCATAATCACAAATGGCCGAATATAAATCCCCTGAGCCGTTTTCTGTGTCAATCATTGCGATACGACCACCCAGACCTTGAGCCACTAATAAAGCTCCGTAAGTTTTACCAGAACCAGCAGGGCCAGTGATGGCGAGGCGTAATTTAGCTTTCCTGCGTTCAGCTTTTCTGAATACTGACATGATTAAGCGACCTCCTTTAAGTCGTAACGAACAGACGAAGACTGCTTCATGAACTCCTGCACGATTTCGGGATGAGCTTTCTTGAGAGCCGTAGTGTCGAGACGAGAACTCTTAATCTCATTGAGAACGAGTACGAGATGACCAACGCGAACGGATTTAATGCCCTGCTGTCTGATTTCGCGGTCAATGACGACTTTAGCTTCATCAGAGAGTTCTTTAGCGGCCTTCTCCATATCTCTGCTTTCGCTGAGGAGTTCAACAGCATCAATGACTTCCTGCTTATCTGTAGTTGGAACATCTTCAGTGCCTACGGCGGTATCTTTCTTTGCCAGTTCGCACAGATGAGAATAGCCGCAGTACTGACAGCACCAGTTCTCGAAAAGTTCACCCTGCTCAGGAGCGTCGGAGAAAGAAAATATACGTTCAGCACGTGCCAGCAGAGTATTAAGGGTGTCCTGCTCAAAGTCGAAAGTGTCGATGAAGAGTTCTGATGTGTTTTTGTTCATTGCGACTATACCGAGTTTACTTACTGAGACCTGAATACGTCTGAGAGCTTCAGCGTAGAGGTGAACCTGAGCGAAATACTGAGGATGAGATTTCTTAGTGCCGTCTCTTTTGAGAGTTCTGAAAGCTCTATCATTCATGGTCTTGATGTCAACGAGAATATTACCGTCAAGCTCGTGATGAGAGATAACGCAGTCCGGATGAGCCGAGATAACACCGCCGTTTACTTCGATGCCGAGAGATAAGCTGTTGTTTGTACCGTCGATGGGATTTCTCTTGACATTCCAGCCGTCCGAACGTAACCAGCTGATGATGACAGGTTCAAGAGCTTTCCCTATGTCGAATATCCGAGAAGATTTCTCATTTGTGGTTTCCTCTGAACCGTTGACGAAGTAGAATAAGTTGCGGTTGCAGGGGTGCCCGATCCTAGAGGCACGTAAAACTTTGTAGTTGTCCATATAGGAACCTCCTGTATAATATAAAAGCCGAGTGCAGGAAACACCCGGCGAATTTCTGAGACTGCCGACAACACAGTCAAGTAACGAGCGCAATATTTCAAATATCACCTTCTTTCACGAGCAGGACGGACTTAATCAACGTCCCTATAATTCAGGAAGTTATCGAGGAAAATGAAATAATCTCTCTGGCGAGCTAAACGTTCGAGATAGCGTGAGCGGAGCCGGGAGAATAATTCGTTGCGCAGTAGCAGATAGTTTTGTGGCTTGCGGTAATATTTTTTCATGCTGCCTCCTGTAATGATTGCAAGTGAATAGTCTTGTCCTTATAAAGTCCATTTAGGAAAGAACCGGGCGAGTAAAACCGAAAGCTCCATTCTTCGATGGAAATATCCGAACAGGACGAGTTTAATTCTGCGGCAAACCTGAAAGCTTTTCTTCTGGAGTAGAATTTTCTGATGAGGATATTGCCAGAATAGACGCAGAACTCCCTAGAGCGCGAAAAATGACGATGCAAAGTGCACCTCCTTTCAAGAGTGGGAGCTACGAACCTTGTGCTTTGCTCCCGACCAGCTTTAACTCTGAGACGCAGAGAGGAAATAAACTAAGCGGCGATATGATTTTCCTGCAACTGTCTGATGTGTTCAAAGCCCACTTCAACCTTATCAAGCAGTTTTCTGACGCACTCAATACGCTTATCAATGTTAAGCATGAGTTCTGGTGATAAGTTAGGCGTAGCGAGGTCAAAGTTAATCTGCTCGATAGCTGAGGCACAAGTGTTCATAGCACTATCAATGCCACTGAGATAAACTGAGATGAGGAAGTCGTTGCTCATGGCTTAGAAAGGGATTTTATCTTCGTTGTAGTTTTCATTCTGGAAATCATCATCTTTCTGTCTTGAGTTCCTCTGCTCGTTATCCTTGTGTTCAAAGAGCGAGACGATAAGATGATTTCTGCCATCCTCACGAGGAAAGCCAGCGAAGTTAATCCAGGGCTTAATGAGGATATAAGGGCCGTTGCCATTGTCCATCATAACGCCGACATTTTCCCAGCTGACTTTCTCATTACCGTTGCGGTCAGTGTAAGAGCCGGACTTGACGCATAAATCGAATTTGCTCATAGAAAACTCCTTTGCATAGTAAAAGTAAAAATTGAGAACTCCGAGCGCAAAAATTTTGTGAAATATCACGTCCTTTATGATCAGCCAGTCATGGAGGAGTAATAAGGCAGTTCCTGAATACGTTTGTCAACGAGCTGGCTGTTGGTATAGGTTCTGTTCCAGTTGCCGTGAATTTCCCTGAAGCAGTGATGAATGCCGTGAGAGCCTAAGTACTGGAAGACAAAGTTGCAGGAGAAATCCCTGATACAGGGATTGAGTGAAAGCCTGTGAAGTATCTTGTCGTCGTCAGCGATTGAATAGCACTGAAAGGGTCTGAAAGTGCATGTGAAGCTGTCCTTAGAAGATTTGATGAGGACATTGGCCAAATGATGCTTCCTGTAGAGCTTGTTGACCCAAGTTTTAACTTTGAGGGAAACAGGAGTAAGTTCATTCTCGTAACGATAAATCGAACTTCTGCTGACCCCGATACGTTCACTAATTTCACGTTGGGACAGATTGAGAAATAAGCGAACCTTCCTGAGTTTCATAGCGTCATAGTTCATGTAGTAGTCTCCTTTCGTAAATACAAGTCCAATTAAGGACAGGTTAAGAGCGAGCGATGCCGATAACTTCAAACCCAGCTTCAAGGAAATCGTCAGCGTCAAGTACGTATTCGCTTCTAATCCAAGCCTCGCGTACCAAGTTGTATGCTTCGATTTCGTCATGAGCTTCAACAGTTACAGTTCTGCGCAGAGTTTCAGTAATCTCGACGTTAAAAGACTTCATTAAACCTCCTTGATAAATACAAGCCCTCGATTACTCAAAAGGCAGGTTATGAGTTAAGCACTGAGCTTGAGCTTCTCACGTGATAATCGCCATTCACGCATAGCTTGCAGAGTACCCTTGTAACTCAATCGTTTATCATCGAGAAACTGTGCAACTTCGTCATAAGTTTCCCAGCAGTCGAAGCTGTCAATCCGAACGTAACGAGGAACAGATTTCATGAGGATAGGACACAGACCACGTTTCCAAGCTTCAAAAGCCTGTTCTTGATTAGCTTTTTTCTCCTCTTCGATGCTTACTCTGTGTTCCAGTACGCCGATGTGATATTTAACGAAGTTGCAAATATCTTTAAGCATTTCCGAGAGCTTCAGGAGGAATACGGTATCTTCATCAGCCTCATAGTTCCGTTCCTCGCAATTCCAGTAGTTATCCCAGACGTATTTAGTCTTGAAGATGTCTGAGACTTCATCACGTAGAGGATAAAGAATTTCCGAGTACGACTGCCACCTGTAAAGGACATTTCGCCAGTCCACAAAAATCAACTCCTTTCGATAAGCGGCTTTAGCGCAATCAGCCCGACTTATCACTTTAGTTATATATATGGAAAAATCAGAACATGGCCGAACAAATAAATGAGTAGTATCAAAGAAATAATTTTCAAAAAATAAGGAGAGATAAACAGTGCCCGAGAAATCAGAGTTCAAACCAAAACCGAAAGGAACGCCTAGAGGTTCAAGGAATGAAAAAATTTATGCGGTCGGTTTAGTTCCAGCAGAGCATCAGAAATTATTAAATGGATTTAGTACAGCGTTAGACGGAGAGACTAAGGGGGAGCTGATATTTCAGAAAGTGCTTGATTTAGTAGGAATATCACGAGCGTCAGCATTGAAGATGATTAAATTACTAGAGAAG
The DNA here is from genome assembly GCA_937892105.1 of uncultured Fretibacterium sp. The sequence goes on from CALAUZ010000221.1 coordinate 18,241, forward strand.
TACGAATATCTGAAGTACGAAGCGAACCCGCGAGAACATAAAGTATACGTAGAATTATTAAAAGCGAAGGAGACGATTTAATATAAGAATATGAAGTTAGGAACAATGATGACAAAAATATTGAAGGAGCAAATGACAGCAGGTTTGCTGGAAGAGGGAATTTACACACTAAAAATCGAGAATGCAGAATATGGACTATCGTCTGATGGAAATAGTAGGCGAGCAATAGTGAAATTTAGCGTAGTCGGTACAGATTATGAGGGATACGAAATCAAATCAGTATTTAGTCTTGATAATCCCTCAAATCCAAAATCAGAACGAATAAGCCAGAAGTTATTTGCCTCGATGTTAAAGTCAGCGAATATAACAGTAGAAGAATTAACGGATGATTTTGATATGAATATGCTAATAGACCGAAAAGTAAAAGCGTATGTAATAATCGAGCCAGCGAGTAAAGATTATCCGGCACAGAACCGAGTAAAATATTTCAAATAGGAGAAGAAATGAAAATATCAGATGAAGAATTTGTAGAATTGTGTGCCGAGGGCAGTGTCTCAGAAGTTCAAGAGGCTTTGTCGTCAGGACTGGATGTAAATTGTCGAGATGAACGAGGGCGGACAGGTCTAATGCTTGCTTGTAGTTACAATAACACAGAAGTAGTGAGATTATTATTACAATCTGGCGCAGATCCGAATGCGAAAAGTTTTGAGGACTGGACAGCTCTTTTATCGTCAGCCGGAGACAGTGAAGTTGACCTGGAGATAATTAAGCTGTTAATTGAACATGGAGCGAAAGTAAACGCGCAAAATGAATTTGAGACGACCCCATTAGTTCGAGCGTGTTACTGGACTGACCGAACAGATATAGTTAAAGTACTTCTGGACGCGGGTGCAGATATAAATAAATCAGGAGCCTACGGAAATGACTATCAGGAGTACGGGGGCGGAAATGCGCTGTCAGCTTGCGGAGGCTGGAAGCCAGAAATATTAGACATGCTTCTGAAAGCCGGAGCAGATATAAATCAGAATGACGGAGAATTATTGTTTAGTGCAGTAATCCATGGAGGTTCGATAGAAGTAATTGAACGGCTTGTGAAACGCGGAGCGGATGTAAATAGCAGTCGGGAAGACGATTGGACAGTGTTAATGGAAGCGTGTAAAGAAAACCGAATTTATCATGTACCAGATGTGCCGAGGCTTGTAAATCTATTACTTGATTTAGGAGCAGATCCGAACAAGACGTGTAAAGGAATGTATGCTCTGAATTACGCCCGTCAGAATGAAAAGCTGAGAGAAACAGAAGTTTTGAAGAGGCTTGAAGAACTAACGGAAACTCCAAATCCGCAGAACAGGAAGTCGTATGTGAATTTCAAGGAACTATTAGGGATAGGAACATTCGATGAGATTGTAGATGTTATTAAAACAGGCGTTGATGTAAATGCACGTCCATCAGCAGGAGAGCCTGTATTAATGGAAGCTCTGAAGCGTTATAAAGCAGACTGTGAGGCACTGAGCAAATTCAAAGATATTTTAAGACGAAGCCCGAAGCCCGAAGAAGAAGAGCGAATATCCGAGAAAGAAACGGAACGTTCGATAAGTCTTGAAATCGTGAGATTGCTGCTAGAGGCAGGAGCCGACGTAAATGCGCGAGATGTAACGGAAAATACCGCACTTCTGGAATATGCATTAGATGAAGAAGTTACAAAACTACTTATAGATTACGGAGCAGATGTAAATGCGCGAGGAATGATATTCGGACCTGCATTGTTAGGAGCAAATCTTGAAGTAACGAAAATATTATTAGAAGCTGGCGCGGACGTAAATCTTAAAAGTCGGGATGACGAAAGTACAGCCCTGATACGAGCAGCGGAACGAAGAAAACCCGAAGTAGTAAAAATATTGCTAGAAGCGGGAGCCGAAATCAATGCACGTGATAAATACGGAAAGACAGCATTATTTGCAGTGCTGAATGGATACGAATATAATCAGCACGAAGAGAATATTCCCGTGATAAAACTTCTGCTGAAAGCTGGTGCGGAAGTTAATATTAAAGGTTGCGACAGTTACGGACATGAAGGAAGAACGCCATTAACACTGGCAGTGAAGCATGATAATCCCAGTCCTGATTTTAAGGAATTTCACGCACAGTACGGCACGAAATTTGCAGATATAACGCCTGAAGTAGTGAAGCTGCTGCTTGAATATGGAGCCGATATAAATCTTTGTGATGGAGACGGATTTACAGCTCTGATGTATGCAGTAAATGGCCGTTATCCGAACAGTGAAGTAATAAAAATGCTTTTGGATGCCGGGGCAGATGTTCAAGCAGAGAATGACGGAATGAGAGCACTGGACTATGCGAGACAGAATGCTACATTTACAGATAAAGAACTACTCAGGAGATTAGAAGGACTGACAGGTAATACAGAATATCGAATAAACAGCCGGGAATTTTCAATCTTAATCAACAACGGAGCAGTGGATCAAGTTCGTGAAGCGATAGAACACGGAGCAGATGTGAATATCCGAAGTGATGAAGAAAGCTGGACACCTTTAATGGTTGCAGTACGAAGTGATGAACCTAGTGTAGAAATAGTCGGGCTTTTAATTGAAGCCGGAGCAGAAATCAATGCGACAGACGGAACAGGAGATACAGCATTGAAGAAAGCTCTGTATGCAATGCACCCCAATCCGCAAATAATAGAAATGCTCATACATGCCGGAGCGGACGTAAATATTGTGGATGAGGACGGAATGACAATTTTAATGGAAGCAACCCGACGAAGTACACCTGAAATAGTCAGAATGCTTATTGAAGCTGGAGCGGATGTGAATATTTCTCGTAAAGGAATGAAGGCAGTAAATTATGCTCGTGCAAATTACCAGCTTAGAAATACGCAGGTACTCAAAGATTTAGAAGCGAAGACGGAGCCAATAAGTTCAGACTGGTGCAAGGAAGACGAAGAGTTTTTAGAGCTGTGTGAAATCGGACATTTAGAGGATATAGTGCAAGCGATAAAAAACGGTGCGAATATCGAGGCGAAAAATATATTCGGCGAGACGCTTCTAATGAGAGTAACGAGTCTTGATGTACCTGTAGAAGTAGCAGAGTGCTTAATTAAGTTAGGAGCGGACGTAAATGCTATCGATGAAAGAGGAAAAACTATCTTGATGAATGCAGTACGAAATCATCGTCAGAATTTCGATGTAGTGAAAGACCCAGATTATGAGTTAGTGAAGCTGTTACTAGAGAACGGAGCGAATGTTCAAGCAGTAGATGAACGGGGCGGAACAGTGCTGATATATGCGGCATCTCGAAGTGAGCCTGAAATTTTGAAGCTGTTGTTGGATCACGGAGCTGATATAAATGCCCAGGATGAGAACGGAATAACAGCCCTAATGCTGGCTGTGCGTTCAAATTCATCCGAAGCGATAAAGTTATTGCTTGATGCCGGAGCGAAAATCGAGATAGAAGATAAAAGCGGTAAACGAGCTTATGATTATGCTGTCAGTCGTTCATATGGAGATAGTTTGAGAGAAGAAATCTTAAAGCGTCTTGAATAAATAGTAGCTGGGCAGGATAAATTCTGCCCAACCGTTAATTTCCGGCCAGTTGGGAAAATTCCTCTTCAACCTTCTGAGTATGTTCAATCAATAATCTTACTAATGCGAATATCGGAGGAAGACCCATCCTTGAAAATAATCTGAGACGATACGAAGCGAATAGAAGCGTCATTAGTTCTGAAGAGGACGTAAGGTTCGTAAGCGTCGAGATTGTTGAAGTCAACTTCTCTGTCAGGGATTTCATTATTGATGCCGTAGAAAAGATGACTAATGGAGCTTCTGATTTCCTCAGAGAACATGAAGGGGCTTAACGATGCTTCTGAAGTAACTTTGTTTGTGGTGAAGATTTTGTATTGTTCAGCGGAGACCCAGGGCATATTAAAATTAAGAATGAAATTTTTATTGAGTTTGAAGAGTTCGTGAGCAACGTCAAAAGAAAAATGCCAAACGGAGCTTTCGATATTATTATCGTCAATGAATTTAACATCAATCTCAACGATACTGCTATTGACGTTATTGTAAATGGATAGAGCCGGGTAAGGCAAATTAGTGTTAGGGTTAATTTGATTGAGGAAGCCCGTAGAGTAGAAAGATTTATCAGGACTGATACGGTAAAGAAATTCTTTGACGTTGTTAATGTTTGAGTTAATCTGAAAGTTAATATTGCGGGTAAGTTTTTCGCGTATGTCCATATTATTAGCGCGAACGGGAGTAAGAATAATATTGTGTTTTACGTTTTGTGTATGAAGTCTCTCAGCGGACAGAGCCGCCGAAATCCACAGCAGGGTAATCAACAAAGCACCAGCCCCGATATTAGAAAGAGTGTCAGGAGTAAATTTGCGATTATGAATGAGAAAGACGCAGATGACGGAAACGACAGCAGGGATGACAGCGAACCAGAGCTGAATGCCGAAGCCCCTGCGAGCGAGTTCGAAGCAGACAGCAAAAATGACAGAGCTTATTGTGCTAATCCTGATATTGAAGACCTTGTTCCAGATGAGTGAGAGAATATTAATCAGGCTCATTTGTGGAATATCTTGAAAAAGTTTCTTCCTTTTATGTATAGCAAGATCATTGACGTTGTAAAAATCTTTGAGGTAGTTCCAGAAGCGTTTAATCTCTTCAAAGTCAGGAGCATTATCTTTGCTGCCCCATCGGGGACTTGAGAAGCGCAGTAAATATTCTTCTTCGTATTTATCGATAATTAAGTCAAAAATATCTTGGTGATAAACGAAAATCGAATTTCCGTTAGCAGATTTAACAGGCTTACGAACAGCGATAAGTCGAAAGTTCCAGTCTTCGGAGCGTTCGATACTTGAGAGAGTGCGAGAAATAGACGACTGATTTCTGCCCAGAATGATAGCAATGTCGGAGACGTGCCATAAGATTTGATTATCAGAGAAGATTAAATGACTGAAGTCAGGGACACGATTACTGAACTGACCTTCTAGGAACTCTTTTCTGTCGTCATGAGAGCCGCTGAACTGTCTGTAATCAGCGACATAATCAAGCAGAAGTTCGTGAACTCTTTTTCTTGAGTTCTGGAACTGTAAAAACTTGCTTTGAAGTTTAGCAATAGTATCATCCGGCAAATTAAAGTCCTGCAACAATAAAGCTCCTTTCGTAAAAAATCAGTTATATCAACGGCTACTCAGACGCATTCGACAGAGTGAGTAAGTAGCGTCTAAAATATTCCGTTGGATAAATTATAACGTGAAAGGAAATAATCGAATGTCGAAGAAGTTAATTGTATTGTGTCTAGGAGCGTTGCTATTGCTAGGATTAGCTCTAGCGGCCAGTGCGGAAAAAGCAGTTCATGTGCAGTGGGTCTGCGAATATTGCGGTTCAAGGATTTCGTCAGTGAGGATGCCCAGTCCCGGAACGTGCTCGAAAAATCCTTACGGCAAGACGCATTCATGGACAGCGGAACGATATTATTAAAGGGTTTAACTTATAAAAAAGCACAACAAATCAGGACAAGTGATATGCTATAATATAGCTCGTTGAAAAGTATCAAGCATATGATCTATGGACTTTTATAGCCCAGAGGTCTTTCTTGTCCTGCTTAAATTATAGCATAAAGGAGGAGTGAAGACTGTGAAAAGATTATGTGCCAAGAAAAAGTGCGCTGGTTGATTGTCTTCAAAGCGGAGATGAAGAGATTGGCGCAATATTTGTATTAAGGAGGTTACTTTTGGAAGTCAATGGGTCTGTCAACGTCGGGCAAATCGCGTTCTTGAGCGCAACCGAGAAGATAGCAGATGAGTTCAGAAATGGAGAGCTGGGTATCATGGCAGAACTGGTCGAGGAGCTGTTTATACTCGTCAGGAATAGAAGCATGAATATCTTTATAGCCTTGAAGTTTCTTCTTGGCTCTGATAACTCTCATATTTTCGGCCTTGCTGTTATAAATTCTAGGTCTGCCGCGTTGATTATTCAAAATCTCACCTCTTTTTGATTGAGTTTAAGAGGCGGGAAATAGAGTAACTTAGTGGTAAAATTATTATGAAAGGATCTTAGAATGTTTACGAGAAATGCTTTGAAGAAGTTATTTGTAGTTGCTGTGATGGTGTCGCTCTTATGGTCTGATGTAGGTTGCGTATTTCATGTTGTAGAACCTGCATATGCTGCGGCGAAAAAGAAGAGCATGAAGAAGAAATCTGCTAAGACAGCTCCAAAGAATACATTGATTGAGTATGTCAGGAATAATCTTTATCACAATGCTTATTCAGCATCAGCGGGTTATAGACCTGTAGGTAGGCAGTTGGAGAGATTTTTCACAAATGGCAGATGGAGCACTGAGAAACAAAACAGTGAAAATTATGGCTCTCAGCTTGCAGTATTTAGCGGTATTGGTGTTGTGAATGGTCGCCGAGTGAATTTCAAAGTGAAGTTCGGTCAAAAAACTGACAATGGGCAAATTGTTCTTCAGTCAGTATATATGAACGACAAAAGAGTATACGATCACGGAGTAGAAACTTATTCGGCGTATGTAGACATGAGCGGTTTTGAGTCTTTGCTTGGGTTTGTATCAGGAGGCTATGATACAAAAAATACGCTTACGAATGAGTTCACTTTGAGGGACTTCATGGACTATATCTACAGCAAAGAGTAAAAGATGAGTGAAGTTACGCGAGTTTTCACGAAAGATGAAGAAGCCTTGTTCCTGAAAAATAGGGATAGGGCTTTTGTGTTGTGAAGGCGGGAAAATTATGCGAGTAATATCAATGAATTGTCCGAATTGTGGTGCTCCAGTATCTCTTGACGATAAGGCGTGTGCTTATTGCGCTTCTCCGATAATAATTACTTCATTTTCAACTATTGGCAATATTGATGCGGAGAAACTGAATAAGTATATCTCAAGCTACCAACGTACACTGAATACTAATCCGGCAGATAATCGTCTTAATCTTTCGATAGCATTTTGCTATTTACATATGAAGATTTATGACAGAGCGTTATTCTACTTTGAGAGAGCAATACAGGACAATTTTAGTAATTCCGAAGCATTCTTTTACTACGCTGTCTGTCTCCTCAGAGGTAAAAAAGCATTTCTTGCTAGACGTGAAACTATCAACAGAATTGAAACTTATATCAACGCTGCTCGTTCTATTGAAGATAGAGGAATTTATGCTTATTTCCATGCTTATATCAAGTACGACTACTTCAAACGTAAGTTCCTGATTACTGAACCTGAATATACAGTTCTGCTCTATGAAGCTCGTCGGCTCGGTGTATCGGAATACGACATTAAGAGGCTTTATAGTTTGCTGAATATTGAAAGACCTGAAGCATTATGATAAGTACAAAGGGAGAAAAAAAATGATTAGCTACGTGAAAAAATTATATGCGAATATTGCGACAGTTCTTGTTTTTGCATTATTAAGAACTACAGAAGCATTTTGTGCGGAAACAACACATGCAGTATCACCGTGTGGAGGAAGTACCTCTACATATGATAGCGGACTGATTACAATGATTTTTCCGCTAGCTATATCAATATTAATACTTATATTAATTATAAGATATGGAAAACCACATTATACAGGACAAACTACTGTCTCTACTACCGTCATCGAGAGTAGCAATAAAGCAATAAGAGTAGCAATAAAGAAGGGAGAAAATTAAGTATGGATACAAATCTCAATCATCAATATTTTACCCCAACAGAGAAACAAGAAAATCCTATAGGAGGTATAGGAGCTTTTGCCATCATGATTTTTGCAATTTTTGTAGGCGTTAATGCTGGCTGGTTAGCTGGTGTGATTGCTTTTTTCGTATGTGGCATCATTCTCAGCGTTCTAATGTCTCAAAAAGAGATTACTGATTCGGAATATGATGCTTCGGTCAAGAGCAACTTACAAAATCTGAAGAAAAAGGCACTTGAGAGACTGGGAATTGACGAAGATGAAGTAAAAGAAGTACAGCCTATCTCATTTGGTGATTATTGCTTTGATGACGGGCTTGATGGTGTAGCAAAAAAGGGTAAAGATGGAAAATGGCGTAGTAATTTTTATAAGACTGTAATTATTTTCGTCTCACAAAATGAACTTCATTCATATGTGCTGACTTTCTGTACAACGCAAACTCTCGAGAAAGAACAGACTGATGTTTATTTTTATCAGGATATTGTATCAGTTTCAACAACATCAAAAATACAGAAGGTAAAAATTGGAAAGGACGAATACAGCTTTAGTACAGAAGAATTTACACTTACAACAAAAGGGGGTAACTCTATAACTGTTGGTGTTGAGAACGTTTCAGATGTACAAGACTCAGTCAATGCAATGCTAGCTTTATTGAAGGAGAAGAAGCAAGGAACATCGAATACTGAAAATTCCTCAACACCTGCACCTGTACATGAAATTACATCCGTTGGAGTAGTTTCATCTGTTGCACCTCCGAAAGTTTATGAACCTCTAGTTGGAATTGAGACTGATGCGTTAATTAAGCGGGCATATCTGTTTCTTGAAGATGGTCAGTTTGATGATGCAGGGCGATATTTCAATCAGGCGTTAAACCAAGACCCTGAAGATGCACGTATTCATTTCGGTCAGCTCATGTTAATTCACGAAGCTCATACTCCTGAAGAACTAATAAATAAATTGTCTATGTCACTTGAGAACGAGAAATTATTTCAGCGTGCGTTGAGATTTGCCGATGATGAATATAAATCACGACTTGAAAGTTACGCAAAAGCCAGCCGTGATAAAATCGAACAAGAACGTCTGATAAAGGAAGCTGAAATCGAACGCGCACGATCCGAAAAAGAAGCTGAAGATGAACGTATACGTGTTGAACAAGAACGAATACAGGCCGAAAAAGAAGCCGAGCAGGAAAGACTGTATCAAAAGGTACTTAATCTCAAGAGTACAGTTTCAACTATCTTAGATTTTGATGAATTTCTTAGTCTTATAAACTCTCTCATGCCGTACAAAGACACAAATGAGCTTTACAATGAAGTCTATCAGGCGCGCATGAAAGAAGCGGATTATCAGAACGCAATTCAGCAAAAGCAGGAAGCTAAAACTCCTGATGAAATCCAAGCAGTAATCAATCGGCTTGAAAAACTCAAAGACTATAAGGATGTAGATGAATTATTATCTGAAGCCAGAGAAAAATTGATTGAAGCCGAGAAACAGAAGCGAAAGAAAAGGATATTTTCTTTCTTAGGAGTGATAGTTCTTGTTGCTTGCGGAATTTTCGGATACTCTGAATATTCATCACGTGTATCCGAAGAACAACGACAGGCACAAATACAACGCATTCATCAAGAAGCCGAAGCCAGACGTATAGAAGCTCAGCGTCAAGCACAAGCCAAACGAGCCGAAGAGCAAAGACAGGCAGAGGCCCAGAGACGAGCAGAAGCGCAGCGTCAGAGAAATGAAGGTTCTTATGCGAAGGGAGAAGAACATCTCAACGCAAAAGATTATGCACTAGCTCTTCAAATCTTCAGAAGACTAGCTAATGAAGGTTACGCACCTGCACAAGACAAATTAGCTTGGATGTACCAAAATGGCTGGGGAGTTGAGCAGAGTTACTCACAGGCTGTGAACTGGTTCCGAAAAGCTGCTGAACAGGGGAACACTGAGGCTCTCGCAAGCATGGGCTTGATGTATCTTAAAGGCTGGGGAGTACCTCAGAATTATGATACAGCTCTGGAATGGTACGGTAAGGCAGCAGCTCAGGGCAGTGAAGTAGCTCAAAGGCGTATAAATTCAATACAATTGTTGAAAGTCAACAAGCAGAAGATTTCTTCGATAGAACGAGGAACAGGCTTTCCAATATCTGGAACTATTTTTGCAGAGACATTAAGTGTAAGGCAGTCTCCTAATACAAGCTCAAAGCGAATCAAAACGCTGAAGACAGGACACCCTGTAAGTATTTCGAGAGCTGTTGATAGTGATAATGATTACTGGTTCTACGTCAAAACAGCAAGCGGAACAGAAGGCTGGGTGCTTGGAGGATACGTAAAACTGGTTGATAGAGATTTAACATATGAAGAAAGCAGAAACAGAAGATACTCTCTGCCTAAGAGCGGATATGTTAGAACATCATCACAGAGTAGTTATCTAAATCTTAGGAATATACCAGCAGTTAAAGGCTCTCAAGTTGTCGATAAGTTAGATGACGAACAGCAAATCACAGCCTATGAAGTCTTTGCTGGGGACACAATAGACTGGTACAAGGTGAGGACGAATTACGGAGCAGAAGGCTGGGTATCTGGGAAGTACATAAGGATTGAATAAGGTGCTAATTATTAAGATTTTCGCATAGAAGTTAGCACCTGCATCATTCCCTGTGGAGTTAATATAAATTTTTCTTTTGGGAAATGCTTGATATTTCCTGTTACCAAGTACGCTTCCTTATCTTGACGAGCCTGAACTGTTACAGCTAGAAATATCTCGTCTTTCAAATCAGGCAAATCGTAATTTATTTCTGCTGGCTTATAAAATATTCCTCTGTTAATAAATCCACTCATCACTCTCTGTACGGCACGTTCAGGGAATTTGAATTTCTTACGATGCAAGACTTCATTATATTCGTACAAAATTTTTTCATGAAGTACAGGAATGATATTCCCTGTAAAAGACTGCTCAAGTATAAATCTGGGTACTGAGTTCCATTTTAGCAGGGCAGAAACCACAACATTAGTATCAATCACAGCATACAGCATAACTAGGCTCTGGCTTGTGAGATTTCTTCGTTGATTTCTTCTAAACTCATTTCTGACAGTCCGTTTAATTCCGAACTTTGAGCTATCTCCCTCATCGCTTCTACTGCCCCGTAATCTTTCAGCATCATTGAAAATGGTATTCCCTGCACCTGTACTGCACGTGTCAGGAATATTCTTATTGCTGTTGGTAAATCAAGACCCAGCTTGCTGAATAATTCTGAGGCTTCCTGTTTCAACTTATCTTCTATTCTTAACTGCACTAATGTATTTGACATTCAGACTTACTCCTTCATTTATAATCATTTGAAAGTATAACACATATTATTGAAGTATTTTGAATGATTACTACAAGTAAATCAATGCTCGCTTCGTCGATTTCATGTCTGCTCTGCGGATTAGTCCCTGCTCTTTCCAGAACTCAAGACACTTTTTGACCTTCTTGCGAATTTCCAGTTGCCCGAGATGAATTTTATTCTGTTCTTCTGTCGGCATTCCCCGTCCGCTGTCTTTAATTCCAATGCTCCTGTACAATTTCTTGTAGGATACAACAAGTTCCTTTTTACGTGTATTCTTTGCGATAATTATCTGACGCAAAAGATAACCTTTGAGTGCAATGTTATCAATACCATTCTCAAGCGGAACATCAAGCATTGAAATATCTACACAGAGTAATTTTTGTTTTTTCTTGGCCAAGTCATAGAGCGGCGGAACTTCCTGAAGATAAAGCGCATAATTTCTCTTCCTGCGGTTTATCCTCATTCCTACCGTAGCTCTTACAGACAACAGATAAAGATTACCATCGCTGTCCCTATGGCGTGCTTGTTTTATTCGCGGATCACTTACTTCTACAGTTACTTCACTCAATCTTTTGAGTACAAACGTAATAGCTTCCCTGACTTGGATACTCGGCTCCTTGTCCTCACGGCCAGACAGCATGTTGAAAATTCTCTGGGGCGTTATATAAATCGTCATCTTTTGTAGAATATTATCAAAAGCAGATTTTGAAACGTTCCTTACATCATCAGCAACAAAATTCTTATCAAGTTCTTGAAAAACCTGATGCTCAATCTCGTACAGAATACTAATTACAGCACTGTAAATCATCATGTCAAATGCTGACGGATTACACTCTTCACTGAACACAAAATTCTCTTCATCAGATATTCCGAACATAAACTTACTAGGATTTACTTGCCGACTTATTATATTTACGTTCTCTCTCAGTATTTCATACGCTCTGTCCCGTTCACGAATTGCGTCCTTCATGAACTCGCAGATTTCTGCATAATACCTCTCGCTGTTCTCATGCAGAATGTCAAGCTGAACTTCAAACCTTATATTGATGTACTCCTCGATACTTTCTTCCATTAGTAACCCTTCGAGATTGTCCCAGTCTCCCCTTTCAAATCTGTCGAAGTTACCGTCTTCCTCATAGATATGAACCAGCTCAAATAATATTTCAACTTTCAGCGTATTCACAATCCGTCTCAAGTTCTCCCCGTAATATTTCTGCATACGCTCTTTAGCTTTCTCGAGCTGCTCTCCTCGTTTGTCTAGATAGCTCTTCTCATTAATATTCTCTTCATTTTCAAACTCAAAGTAAAATTTAAAACCACAGAAGTCTTTGTAATCTCTATCAATCTTTCTCAGTGCTTCATGAATTTCCCTGCTCAAACGCATATCTTTTGATAATTGAACTGCATTTACTTGCCTGACTTTCAACTTTTTATTCTTCATTTTGACCTCTAAAAATTTAAGCTAAAATGCTTGTAGTAAAAGAAATTATAGCACTTTAATTTGATTTTATCATTTTACAAATAAAGAATAGTAATTATAGGCATTTATAAGCTCATACTGTATAGTATGCGCGTTGCAGGGAAAAACGGGGAAACAGAAAAGAACCGAAAGACCCAAGAGCAACAAGAGCGGGAACGCCGAACGCTCAGAAAGCAAGTTGACAACATTTGAGCTTTACGGAAAGTTCTTCAACGAGAGGCGTATCGGGGAAGAATAGAAACTTATACGGCCCATAAGGGACGGAAGATTAAGGCTCAATAATACAAGGCTTCAAAGGTACAAAAATTTTAAGGAAAGAGGTTTTTGTTAATGGCTAACGTTGGAACAAACAGCAGTACGCGCAATATTCTGTCTCAAGTCCCAACACCTCCAGAAAGTTTGCGCAACAACGTCCAGGAGCAGCTTCCCCAGACAAACAAAGCAAACCTGAAGAAAGCAGAGGCTGTTTTACCAGCTCGATTAGACTTCGTACACGTCTTCGAACCTTGGGCGCTCCGCGAGAACGAGATGCCAAAATACTCCGTAACCCTGATCATCAGCAAGAACGACACCGATACAATTCGGAAGGTCAAAAGTGCGATTAGTCAGGCTTACGAGAACGGCAAATCGAAACTCCAGAACACAGAGCCGAAAGACGTTCGCTTACCTCTTCGAGATGGCGATGCAGAAAGACCTGATAACCCAGCTTACAGAAACTCCTGGTTTATCAACGCCACAAACAATGGGAAGTTCAGCGCTCCGCAGGTCTGCGATAGAGAGAGAAACTTCATCACAGACAGAAATCAGCTGTATTCGGGCGTTTGGGGCAACGTTCACGTTTCCTTCAAGGCATACAGTGTAGGTGATAGCAAAGGCATCGGGTGTTATCTCAACGCCGTACAGAAGACAAAAGATGACGTAAGAATTGTGGGGGTAGTAGACCCATTCGCAGTTTTTAACTAACAGGGACTATGAATGCCGGAGAACCTTTCCGGCTTCTTTTCTCTTGAAAATTCTATCCGTCCTACAAACGTTGAAGATTTTTTGAGGAGGAAAAAATATGCGTAGTAAAGACAAAAAAATCAAGTACCTCACAAACAGAGCCAATAACGGCGATTTCGAAGCTCAGTATGAGCTCGGGCGAGAATATGCCTCTGGCAGGACACTCAAGCAGAACTTCGGTCTAGCTGAAAAATGGTTCAAGGAATCAGCAAAAAACGGAAACTTGTATGCTGAAGCCGCTATCGGGGTCATGTACATGGACATGGGAGACTACGAGAAAGCGTTCAATATTCTCCTCAACGTAGCACAAAAAGGAAATATGAATGCTCAATCAAACCTCGCTCTCTTCTATCTGTACGGTAAACCAAGTATCGGCATCATTCAGGATTACGAAAAAGCCGCTTACTGGCTAGAGTTAGCCGCTGATCAGGGAGAAGTAGAAGCTATGTACAACCTCAGCAATCTGCTTCTCAAAAACTCAGATGTTCAGCACGACACCGCAAGAGGGCTTGAACTATTGGAAGAAGCAGCAAGCATAGGATACCCTCCAGCTCAAGGTGGATTAGGACTTGAATACTTCATTGGGAACAACACCAGCAAGGACTTCAAAAAAGCTAGTGAGTGGATGTCAAAAGCTCTCAACAGCGGATACCTCTCAATGGCTGGGTTTCTTGCTTACATCTTTGAGGAGGGCGGATACGGCATCGAGCAGGATTACAAAACGGCACTCAGGTATTACGAACTAGCGTACAGCTACTACGAGCAACCGCATGATCCAGCTGAGGACACAAGAGAGGTGATTGTGCTCAACAACGACAGCAATGCAAAAAACAAAGAAGTAGTTTTCGGCAAAAAGGCAATCAAAGAGCGCATGGAGAGGCTTCAAGCAATCCTTAGCTCTCAGCAGTAACCAAATCAAAAGGCATTCTCTACGAAGGGTGCCTTACGATTTTTATTTTTGAAAGGAGTAATCACTTATGATGAACAACACAACAAACACAAGCAACAAAATCGCGCAGATTATTGACAGCATTGAACATTCAAGCGTCCTCGATGAGCTGAAGACACAAGCAAGATGGTTGCCATATCGCCTGTTCAATAATGGTGCAGAAAAAAGCAACACTGAAGCTAAAGCTATTAGTCCTGAAAGCGGTAAATTTATCAGCTACGAGGATACTTCAGAATGGAGAACATTTGTGGAAGTTCGACAAGCAGCAGTAAACTTCAATGCCGATGGTGTAGGTTTCGTTTTCGGAGATGGCTATACTTCCATTACACTTGACGCCACTGACGATGGTGGATATGATGGCGTAGTCCCGGAAATCGCAAAAGCTGAGCGTTTCTTCAATAGCTACACGGAATGGACGCATGACAGAAAACTTAGTGTGCTTTGCAAAGTCTCTGAACCCGCTGAAAATTTCGAGCTCTATTCATCTCCAAGAAACAAACAGCTGAAATTCAAAAAAACATGCAACTTCGCTCCTGTTTCGGGTATTTCATATGGCAATCCTATATCACTCTCTGATCGTACCGGCAGAATAATCTATCTGCAGGAACTGTTTACTCTCATCGAAAAAGACTTCCTTAACTACATGAACATTACTTGCCACAATCTTCACTACGCCATCAGTGAAGCTGCTGAAAATTTCGTGAAAAGGTGTTTTGAAAACTATATAACGCTCCTTTTTGATGACGATGGATTACACATGAAAGCTTACTGTGATTGCAACACAAAGACCATAACCTTCATGGAAGAGCTGTTAAATTCCTCTCGTTTTCTTCAGGCTGAGGTTATCTCGAAAATCAGTTCTGACTGCGAGGCTTTATGGTATAAATTGAGTAACCTGCACGCTCAGAATTTACCATGCTCTTTGCTCGATGGAGCTATGGCTATTGTGTTCGGGGTCGATAAATATCAGCTCTACCGCTAATCTTCGATAGAGCGCGTACATTTCACAACCTGAACAAATATTGGTAGGGTATTATTCCCTGCCAATATTTTATTTACAAGAGGTGTATCCTTCATGAGTTTTAATTTCTTCTCAAATAACACTGAGCACTCGGACAATAAGAAACGCGGTAGACCTAAGAAATCACCAGAAGAGAACAGATCTAAACGTTTCAACCTCATCATGAAGCCTTCTACTATGGCTGAACTTAACAAAATCGCCGCTCAGACACAATTACGAACTGGCATAAAAACTAGTATTACTGAACTCATCAACTCTATTCTCGAAAATTATATTACCCAAGAAAATTAAAATATTATTATTTCAATCTTTTTACTATTACAATTTATACTAATAATTAATTTTTTGATTTTCTTATTTCTTTGATATAATACTTCATAATTTCTTTGAAAACAGGAGACTAGATTTCATGAATAATTACTATAAGATAATATCAATATCACCGAAGAGGCAAATTACAATTCCTCAGAAATTCTTCTCACGCTTTCAGTTCGGCTCACAGGCTAAAATCTCCGCTACTGGCGACGGTATCCTGATACAGCCCTTTGAAAATATTTCTGACAGCGAGCTTGATGTTCAAATACTACAAGAATTAGTTCAGCAGGGTCTCAATGGGCAGGAACTTATTAATGCCTTCAAAGAACACAAAGTCAAAATTTCATCAAATAATCTGGTATCATGTTCATAAACTTACAAGGGTGAGGTGAATAATGGACAAAAAGATAAGCGAGATAGTTATCCCTGTTACTCAACAATGGGAGAACTTGAACATCTCTAATGACTATATCTTTGGTAAAGTAATGCAAAATGAAGAGTTATGTACTGAACTCATAAGACGCATATTACCAGATATAGAAATTGGCAGAATAGAGTTTCCAGAACGGCAGAAATCTATAGCTGAGGGCATAGATGTTCGCAGTGTCCGGCTTGATATTCATACTCGCTCAGAGTTCGGCCCAGTGCTAGATATTGAGATGCAAATGCTCGACACAGGCAATCTCCCAAAAAGGACAAGAGGGTATCATACAGTACTGGATATGAGCGCAATGAATAAAGATTTGATGAAAAGTTATAATGACTTGCCTACCACTTTTGTAATCTTTATCTGTGCTACTTTCGACCCATTTAACAAGGGCAGGCATATCTACACTTTTCAAAATATCTGCACGGAGGATACTAATATCAAGCTCAACGATGGAGCCTACACGATATTCTTAACTCCAAAAGGAACAGCTGATGACGTTAGCCCAGAACTAAAAGCCTTCCTAGACTTCGTTGCAGGCAAATCTTCTGATGATCCTTTTATCAAGAAGCTGGAACGAAGAATATTAGAAGTGAAGCAAAACTCAGATTGGAGGTTGGAATACATGACATTAATGCTAAGAGACCAAGAAAATCGTCGACTAGGCAGGGAAGAAGGCAGGACTGAAGAACGTAGAATTATGGCTCTTCAAATGAACCGTGAGGGGCTACCTTTAGACATGATAGCCCGAATAGCTAAAGAAAGCATCTCGGTTATTCAAAGCTGGATAAGTGAGGCAAATGCTTAATTTTTAATTCCGTCAAAAAATACCCTGAATTTTCAGGGATTTATTTTATTTTATTCTCTCCAAATTTAATATTATTTTAAACATGTTCAAATTTTCTACCAAAAGTATTTTTTCCGAATCTGCGAAAAATAAAATTCCATCAAAAATATTATTCACAAAACTAGCGACCGTTAGATTTGATAATGATTACACAGCATTGGTGTTATGTCTATAAATAAATAAATAATTCAGCACAAATTACTAATATCTTCAGTAAATATTTATTTCATATTTTATTACTAAAACTATTTACGTAAATATTTTAGCCCTACATTTGAATAAATAATATTTACGTATAGTATTTTCTACTGAAATATTTTAGATAGAAAAATATTAATTCATTAAAAGAGTATAAAAATATGAGTATATTTTTGTAGTTACTTCTAGACAACTAATAAATATTATATCAAAATAAATCTTTCAATAAATACTGTTACAAATCTACATGATGAAAATAATAATTACGTTAATAATGATTTAATTAAATATTTTAGAGAGAATATTAATCTTTTAATTACAGAAGTAAAAATATATTTCAAGAAACACTAAATACTTTAATTATCTCTTTACTGTTAAACATAAATAATATTAATTATTCTCAACAACTAAATAAGTAAAAAATAATTCAGTAAATTATTATTACTACATATCAAATAATTAATAATAATGGTAGAATATTATTTACTAATAACCATATAGAGGAGAAAGAATGAAAAATATATTAATCAGCAACACAAAGGGCGGAGTAGGTAAATCATTAATCGCTGATGAGTTAGCTTTCTCATTTGAGAGAACTGATATTCCTTATAATTTCTATGACTTGGATAGTCAAGGTGGAACACTTCACAGGACGAGCAAGAAGGAGAATGCTACAGTCTCAGTGATTGATACTCCTGCTACGTTGAATGACCAGTTAGGACAATGGATAAGTTCAGCAGACTTGATAATCATTCCTACCAGAACAACATCAAGGGACATAGAACCATTGAGGCGCATGATAGAAATAGTGAACAGAAATAATAATAAGTGCAATGTTATCTATGTGCTGAATGCCTTTAACAGATGGAGGGTCTCAAATGATTTCTATGAATGGCTTTCTAGGTATGTTAATAGCACAATTCTTTTTCTTCCTCAATCGGAGCTGTTCGTTCAGGCTTCCGCTTACCGCAAATCTATAGTTGATTATGCTCCTAAGTCTAAGGCTGCTTTTGCTATTCTAGAACTGTGCAATAAAGTTAGAGAGTTCCTTAATATCACACTAGAATAACTTTATTTATTCACTATTGGCTGTATAATATTATTTATTAATATCTGTACAATAATTATATACAGTAGAAAGGAAATGCCGAAATGGCAAAAAGCAATATGTTTGAAGAAGCAGCCGACCAGAGAGAAAAAGAGCAGGCAGAGGTAACAGCAGTAGTAACAGGCAATGTCCCCGAGAAAAGCGAGCGCACAATGAAGATGACTTTCTCTATTTCTCCTAGTGATAGAATTTTAGTTAAGACTTTCGCTATAAGGCATAATCTCACTGTCTCGGACTTATTCCACAAGTGGATCAACGAGTTCTGCTCTGAGTAAAAATTTATGGAGGTGAAAAATCTTGCAAGCCAGTATACAGCCCAAGAATTACACAAATGTAGAAATAAGTGTGCCAGTTGAATTAGCATACTTATTCAAGAATAAAAATCTTAGCTTGGAACAACTAGCTTTATTGTTGTATCCGCATATTCAAGATGGAGAAATATCTAACGGGAAGGCAGCAGAAGTGCTGGGGACATCTAAGACGGAACTGCTTGATTTCTATGGGGAACTGGGACTGCCATACTTTAATATGACTGAAGAAGAATTAGAACATGATATACAGGTGTTGAAAAACCTTAGATATGAATCATGATAGTAATCTCTGACACAACACCTCTTATATCCTTATTGAAAATTGGCAGGTTAGATTTGCTTGAAAAAATATTCGGTCAAGTATTTATTCCTGACGGAGTATTTAATGAGCTGACACAGAATAAAAATTACGTACAGGAAGCTAATGTAATTAAGTGTGCTGATTTCATAGTAACGAAGTCTGTATCAGATAGGAAAGCAGTGGAGATATTGGAGAAGACAACCTCGCTTGATAGAGGAGAGAGTGAGGCCATAGTGCTATTTGGCGAGTTAAAAGCAGAGCTAATGCTGATGGATGAACGCAGAGGCCGAGAAGTAGCTATTAAACTCGAAATACCATTATCAGGGACATTAGGAGTTTTAATTGAAGCATTTGATAAAGGCATAATTAGCCAAGAACAAGCTGAGCAATATTTGAACGAGTTTCAAAAACAGAACCGAAGGTTTAGCCGTAAAATTATGGGTGTAGTCAAAAGGCGTATCAACAATGAATAAAGTCTACGGATATTGCCGGATAAGCACACCGAAGCAGAATATAGAACGTCAAATCAGAAATATTCTAAGGGAGTATCCAGACGCAATAATAATTCAAGAGATTTTTACAGGCTCAAAGTTTCAGGGACGAAGAGAACTTGAGAAACTCATTCGTAACATTCAGGCAGGAGACACAATAGTATTCGACAACGTTTCAAGAATGAGTCGTAATTCTGATGAAGGTTTTGCTCTCTATGAACAGCTCTACAATCAGGGAGTTAACCTTGTTTTCCTCAAAGAACCTCATATCAATACTGACACTTACAGTAATATTCTTCAGGATAAGAAAATTTCACTCAATCTTAACTCTGGAGATGAAGCTACTGATAAACTCATGAAGTCTATTATTGACGCTTTGAACGATTACATTATGACTTTGGCCAAGAAACAAATTCAGCTCGCTTTCCAGCAATCACAGAAAGAAGTTGATGACTTACACCAGAGAACTAAGGAGGGTATTGAAACTGCTCGCAGAAACGGTAAACAAATAGGTCAACGTTTTGGACGCAAACTCGTAATCAAGAAAAAATCTCCCGTTCAGCAGCTAATATTAAAGTACAGTAAACACTTCAACGGCTCTAACTCTGACAGGGAAGTTATTGCTATCATCAATTCTTCTCCTAATCCTGAAGACAGAACTCAAAAGCTCCATGTATCCCTTAATACTTATTACAAATATAAAGATGAACTCAGAACCTTAGAAACTTAACGGCTTTTCTTGCAGGCCCTCTGCATTGCTATCATCCTTCGGTATAAAGTAATCATACTGTGCATAATAATTGAATTTACATGTATAACTGCTCACTCCGTAGCGGTTCTTCAAGCATACTAATTCTACCTGACGCGGAATTGCCTTCTTCGCGGCTCGCACTGCCTCTCGTTTGGACTTCAATCCCTTTTCCTTGTCGAACATTTCATCGTTCATCACACTCAGCTGAAGTCCCCATAATACATCGCTCGTATATTCTATTCCTCCACTTTCCTTAAACGCCTCAAAATCTACCGGCGTTAAATAATTCGAGCGGTTTAATGAACTTATCAATAATACTACCAAATCATTTTCTACCTGCAATTTCTTGAATGCACGCACATGACTATCTACTGCATCTTTCGTGCTTACCCGGCTATCTATCGGTCGGATTATTTGAAGATAGTCCACAATGACTATCGGCTTCACTCCGTTATCTTCTATGTAATTCTTTACTAAATCCACTATCGTCTCGATTGTCGTATCAAATCCGCACTCATATATTACTTCATGATGCGCAAATTTTACATATTCCGCCTTCGCTTGCTCTAGTTCCGCTGATTGTTTTCCCTCACGGATTTCTATTGCACTCAGCGCATTTTTCATATTTATCTGGGCTGTTAGTCTCGATAATCCTTTCGTTACTAACTCATACCGAGACTGCTCCAACGAAAAATACAACACATGCTCGCCTGCTCGCGCTAACTGATCCCCTAACTGGCACGCAAACGTCGTCTTTCCTAAACTACTTATCGCTCCTAGCACATACAATCCGGGATATAATTTCATCAACTTGTCCATGTTCTCAAATCCTGTCTTTCGGTCTTTGTAAAGTGCAAACCTCTTTTCATCTTTATTATAACTGTTCTGGATGTAGTAACTTATATCCTGTCCATTTGTTTCTGAAAGTTGTAGTGATGATGAACTCACACTGCTTACGGGGCTCGCTGATTGAACATTCTGAGCTGCTCTATTCATATCAATCACAGTTTGTGAACTTGAACGTGGCTCGTACACTCCTACCTGATTCCTTCTTGCGTATTCCAGCGTCTTGGTTCGGTAATCTGTCCTGTCCCATTTCGATCTCATTAATCCAGACTCACGGAATAATCTATCTGCTCTTACTTCATCTCCGCCAGTCCAGAATAAAAGATGTGCTATTAGTGCCAAGTCAGCCTCACTATGACTTGGATAACCGCTGAAATCCCCGCTGAACAACTTCTGGATTTCATACCCCTTCTGGCTGTTAAACATTCTGTCTAGCAAATCACGATCGCTCATTTCCTCTATTCGGGGTTGCACTACGGGATTGATTGTCGCTCTCGGAGCTTCGGCAAAATATTTCTCGTGCAACTTTCGATATTCCTCGGTTCGCTCAGCTACCGCTCGTTCTTCTCCGTACACTCGACCTGTTATTGTAAAATATCGTCCATGATTGTACATCTCTATTGCACAACCGTCCTCAAGTCCCTTTTTGTTCCCGATTGCCGGTAACTTCACTCTACAAAGAATATGAAGTCCCGTTCCGGATGGTGAATACTCCGTGTAACTGTTCATCTCCTCCACTATTTTCAATGCAAAGGGTTCCAATGTTCCATCAGCGCGGACTACATGGTCTAAATCTATTCCGGCTATTCGCAACGTGCCTGCTTCATACACTCCGAATTGAAATCCGATACCGTCATAATTTCCAGTTTGCAAGGCACGCAAGGCAGTTGAATAATCGCTCCAAGTTGCAGGGTCATTTGACTTCGCATTTGCCCCAGTGAATGGGTTTTTCGGTATCTTGTCCTTGTAGCAAACCCATTGTGCAAGGGGTGCAAGTTCCTGTAACGCATTAGGCAGTAAAAAATTCCAAGCCAAGATAGAAACTCCTTTCTTAACGCAATAAATTCAAAAATTCAAACAAGATAATTTTATAACACAATCAAGGTAGGGGCACTCTCCGCTCTTTTCTTCTTCTACTCATCGCTCCCTGTAGGTCGCTTGCTTGGTAACGCTCCCGTTGGTCGCTTCATGGTTAAGAACACTTCAGGAAGAACACAGTTTTTAGGAGTGTGTCCCCCCGTGCAGTGTGTTTTTTCTCTTCGGGTTCTCACACAGCCGACTGGCGGCGACCAACGAGAAGCCGCCGTCGTGCTGCTATA
>CALAUZ010000222.1 GCA_937892105.1 uncultured Fretibacterium sp.
ATAACGGCATGTTCTGCGACAACTACATCACGAATCACACGGAAGAAGCACTGAAGGAGATTTTCGCGTTCCTTGACACAAAGGAGTTCGGGATATTCTTTGCTGGGCCTGCGTTCATGGCCGGGCGTTACGGCGTTGGCTGTGGAATCGTCTGCAAGGCTGTAGCAGAACGCTATCATGTTCCCGTAATCACCTCAATGAATGAGGAGAATCCCGGAGTCGAAGAATACAAAGCAGTGGCGTATATCTTCAAGGGCGGTCGCAAAGCTACGTTAATGAAACAGGACGTTACACCTATGGCGGCGTTTGCAAAGAAAATCGCAAAAGGTGAGGCACTTCTCCCGGCAACTCAGGAAGGGTATTTTCCTCGCGGCATAAGGATGGAAATTCCAGAGCCTAACGGAATCATGGCAGCTGACCGCGTAATAGATATGCTCCTCAAAAAGATTAATGGTGAGCCATTCCAGACGGAGCTTATCATTCCGAGTATGGAGAAAATCCCGCCAGCAACACCACTCGCTGACCTCAGCAAGGCAACAATCGCTCTTGTGTCATCAAGCGGAGTCGTTCCAGTCGATAACCCTGACAGGATTCAGAGCGCATCAGCACAGAAATGGGGCAAGTACAACATCGCCGGAATGGATCATCTTCCTGAAGGTGTGTACAAGACAATCCACGCAGGATTTGACCCCGCGGCCATGTGCGCAGTACCTGACAGAGGAGTCCCGCTTGACGCAATGAGATATTTTGAGCGCCAGGGCAAAATCGGCAAGCTGTATGACTGGTTCTATGTTACAGTCGGAACAGGAACGACACAGGCATTTGCGGCGAAATTTGGCCGTGAAATCGCAAAGGAGCTTCACGAAGCCGGAGTCGACGCTGTAATACTCACATCCACCTGAGGCACCTGTACGCGTTGCGGTGCAACGATGGGAAAAGAGATTGAGCGCACAGGAATACCCGTAACAGTTATGTGCAACCTTATAGACGTTGCCAAGACAGTCGGATCAAATAGAATGGTG
>CALAUZ010000223.1 GCA_937892105.1 uncultured Fretibacterium sp.
TTGTACTTGAGAAATAGAACCTTCTTGCTCGGTTACAACAAATCTTGTGCGAATGTTACGCAGGTTGCAGGCAACGCAACCCAAACGGTGAAGGAGGCCATAGAGAACATGACGGTACTCTTGACGAAGACGAGTGAAAGCGGGCAGAAACTTCAAGGGCTTGTTGAATCAGTGGACAAGATCACCGAGTTCATTGGGGTAATCACATCAATAGCGGCCCAGACTAACCTATTAGCCCTCAATGCCGCGATAGAAGCCGCACGAGCTGGAGAAGCCGGAAGAGGATTTGCGGTAGTAGCTGAGAGTGTGCGCAAACTTGCTGAAGAATCAGCGCGGGCCTCAGACAGTGTGAGGGAACTCATGACGGATCTGCAGGACGGAGCGCGTGATACGAAAGCGGCTAGTGATGAAACTGCGATGCTGTTAGTTCAGACGGTAGAGAAGGCTAACGGAGCTAAGGACTCACTAAACGAGGCAATGACTCAGATCGACAAAGCCAACGATAGAATCCAGAACATTGCGGCTGTAGCTCAGGAGCAGGCGGCTTCAAGCCGTGAGATTGCGCAGGGAATTGATGATGTAACGAAAGCTACAACTCAGATTCTGGAGCATCTTGCGGAGATTAAGACCTCAATGGATAATACTACGGTAGTTGCGGAGCGAGCGGCCAATATCTCCAATGAACAGACGCAGCTAGCTCAGGATTTGCGCGATTCCCTAGCGATGTTCAACATAGGGGAAGATCAGCCCTCAAGATCTAGACGTAAAGCCCTTCCTGCGAGAAAATAAAGTTCACACGCTAATGATACGTGTAGGAGGCAGATACTATGAAAAGATTATTTTGTGCCGCGCTGATCTCCATTGTAGTGCTATGCGCTGGCTGTTGTTCCGCAGAGCTAAAACCTGTCTCTATAGAGAGCGGATTAGTTCGCGGTGTTGCTGATGATGGATTGATTGTGTACAGGGGAATACCTTATGCACAGCCGCCGATTGGTGTCTTACGCTGGAAGGCTCCCCAAAAAGCTGAAGCATGGGACGGAATCCTAGAGGCCGACAAATTTCAATGCTCATGTCCGCAAGCTCTCTCGCCTAACATTTTGAGCCTGGTCAACAATATCGGCCCTCAGTCTGAAGATTGCTTATACCTGAACATATGGACACCTGTTGAGCCTGAACACGAAGGGAATTTGCCCGTTATGGTGTGGATTCACGGGGGAGGGTTCTCTACTGGGGCAGCATTTACGGATAATTACACGGGTGAGAATATCGCGCGTAAAGGTGTAGTGCTTGTTAGCGTTGGGTACCGCCTAAATATCTTCGGGTTCCTCGCACATCCTGAGCTGTCAGAGGAAAACGAACGCGGAATATCCGGCAATTACGGGCTTCAAGATCAGATAGCTGCGCTCCAATGGGTACATGATAATATCTCAGCTTTTGGGGGCAATCCCGGCAACGTTACGATATTCGGGGAATCTGCAGGCGGTATAGCTGTAAGTATTCTATGCGCTTCACCTCAGGCTAAGGGGCTGTTCAATCGTGCAATTAGTGAAAGCGGTGGATACTTCGGGCCTGTCGAGGCAAAAAGGTTATGGGGAATTCAGGATATGAAATCTGCTGAACAGTTCGGGAAAGAGTATCTTGCAGGCAATGGGTATCCATCAATAAAGGCTCTGCGTGATGTCCCTGCTGAGGTGCTTGAACCTCTTGGCCGTCCAACATCACCGCTAGGGCTATTCTGGCCTGTATGTGATGAATATGTTATTGCTGGAGACCCCTACGAACTCTACAAGCAGGGCAGCTATAATGACGTTGACGTACTCATAGGCATAAATTCCAACGAGGGCGGTATATTCTTCGCTGAACCGTACACTAGGAATGAATACCTTGCATACATGGACATCTTTGAGCCTATGAAGTCCGAAGCATTAGAGGTTTACCCCGCCGCTGACGATACGGAAGCCTTAGAATCTCGTAGGGCTGTCTTTCAGGATACCGTTTTAGGATGGCCAACGTATACATGGGCGAGATTGCAGAGTGCTGGGGGAAAATCTAAAGTGTTTATGTATTACTTCACTCAGAGTGAACCCGAACATGACTCAGGGCCTATGCTTGAAGGTGCGGCGCATTCTGACGAAATCAATTACGTATTCGGGCACGTAACGGGCGGCAACAATTTCCATTACACAGCAGAAGACGTAAAATTTTCGCAACAGGTTATGTCTTACTGGGTCAATTTTGCACGTACTGGAGATCCTAACGGTGATGGCCTCCCGTATTGGCCGCAATATGTTAACGATAAAGACACCGTGATGTACCTGAATGGCTCTGGCTCTAAACCTGGTGAACTCCCTAACAAAGCGCGTATGACTTTCCTCACGCGATTTTTCGAGGCTGTACGAAGATAAAAGACTAAGGGAGCAGACACACTCACAAGTTACTGCTCCCTCGCTTTTCTTGAATGCTACCTTAAGCGAACTTTCTGCCCTTCCCTCAAGAGATCTACTCCAGCAACTACTATTGTTGCGCGGAAAACCTGCCTTAACTTTCACCCTGTGTACCTGGTTATTCTCAACGCGCCAAACGTAATTTGACTCTTCACTATCAGTCGCCGCCTCATGCACTAGTGCTGTTGCAGGAACTATGAATGATATTTCCTTGACCCCAGACCTCCAGTTCTACAGCAACAGACATTCCAGGCAGAAGTGCTACATCTTTCTGTTGGGGCATTGTCGCAGTAATCGGGAAAGTGTTATAGAGTATCATTATGAATGATAAAATATAAAAAATAAAGTATAGTCACCATACGTTAAAAGCATCAGAAATAGCTTAATCTAAGTTATTGCAAGAAAGAAGATAATCTGATACTTTTTTCTTCAGCCAATGCCAAAAATGTTCTATTGGATTTAACTCCGGTGAATATGGCGGCAGAAATATTATTGTTTTTCCGTATTCCTGCGCTATAGCGTTACGTCGGGTTTTATTACTACAACTGCACCCTCAAATTAAGGAGGGTATCAGATGCCTTTTAACTCATGCCTCAAAAAACTCGGAATGCATATTTCCCTTATATTTAAGCGGTGCTATTATCTCATGTCCGTTTTGAGCTGCTACTATGCTTACTCCTTCAAATCTATGCCCTCTTATACTGCCATAGACTAACTACCCTCTTAATGCACGTGCATACTTACGGCAAAAATATTTATCAAGTCCATTTTCATCTACATAAACTATTTTATCTTGGGGAATATTTCTAATCTTGTATAGATATTCTTTTACTTTTACTGGACTTTGTTCTTAATAACGCGTGGTCTTTTTTTCTCGTAATCTTCAACCTTTTCAGTGCTTTACGAATTGCACCTTATGTACACTTAAAGTCAATAGCTATCTCTAGTAAATACGCATCAGGGTCAATCTTTTTAAATGGCCGTCTGACGGGGCATTTCGTTAATGTCCCTTCTTCCCTTAACTTCTTTTACCAGGTGAGTTTGGTCTAACGTGTGACCTTCCTTACTATATTCTAACGTACTCATTATATATTTTTCTGGATAACTCATATTTTTATTATACTTCTTTTTAAGTACGTTTCCTATATAAAGGAGAAAATACATGAAAGAAGATGATAGACGACAGGATATTTCAGACAGAGCTTGGAGCCTGCTTGAGCCACATCTTCCTGGCCGACGTGGTGCATGGGGGAGAGTAGCCAAAGATAACAGAAAATGATATTACGTACTGGAGTCCCATGACGAGATTTACCGCCAGATTATGGAGACTGGAAAAATACGCACCGTAGTTTCTGTCGATGGCCAGACAAGGGTGTATTGGGAAAAGTTATTTAATTTATTTGTCCAAAATCCAGATTTTGAATGGCTTATGATAGATGCTTCTTACATCAAAGTTCATCCCCATGCAGCAGGCGCAAGAGGCGGAAACCAAGATATAGGAAGAACAAAAGGGGGCTAAACACGAAGATCCACCTTGCAGTAGATTCATTTGGTATGCCTGTTCGAGTTATTATTACAGCCGGAACTGTTGCAGACTGTTCAAAAGCTGATGAACTTATTGAAGGTTTTGACGCTGATTATCTTTTAGCAGATAGAGGGTACGACACTGAAAGAGTGATAGAACAAGCTGTTACTGCTGGAATGAAAACGGTAATCCCTCCGAAGAAGAATCGAAAAACGCAGCGAGAATATGATAATGACATATATGAAAACCGTTATCAAGTTGAAAAAAGTTTTCTCAAGCTAAAATACTGGCGAGGAATAGCGACAAGATACGCTAAAACGACCTTATCTTATAAAGCGTCAGTCCAAATTTGTTGTGTGTTTATGTGGCTCAATATCTTATGACGACAACACCTAATTCATAAGCGCGGCGAATTATTCTTACTGCTTTCTGCTTTGCCTCAACGCTGTAATCCCTGCCAATAGCCATACAGCCGAGCCCTATTTCTAAAACGGTTAAATTTTTCCCTAACTTTCTTTTTTCATGCCGATTGCCTCCTGCTTCACAAACTTTTATATTTTGCCTGTAGTAACAACTTCCTGTAATATATATCTAACTGTACGAATGATGAGCGAATTATATAAACCGATAGTAAATAACGTTCAAATTTTGAAGGTGAAGGATACGATGATTTACACCATGTTACAGGCATGTCATGAAACTGGAATGACGTATCAAGGTCTCAAGTTCTACTGCAACGAAGGCTTAGTCCCAAACGTAAAACGGGACGGCATTAACCGCCGTATTTTTGATGAGCGCGATATAGCATGGATAAAGAGCCTCCGACAACTCCGAAGGTGCGGAATGAGTATTGCCGAGATGAAAGAGTACATGATACTGTGTCTTGCAGGAGCGTCAAGCATTCCACAGCGAAAAACTATCCTTGCCCAAACCAGAAAGAGGCTTCAGGATAATATTGTTGCGCTGGAGAAATCATTACAGTACATTGACGGGAAGCAGGAATTTTACGATAAAGTTCTTGCGGGTGAAACTGAATACGTCAGCAACCTTCTGCCTTGTTCGTGCAATCTGGACAGACAGTAACTACCGCACAATTATATTTTCTCCCGTAAATATCCCGACAGGAGGAGTATATTATGAAATTCACATTGTTATTCTGCATGGTTTTAGTGCTGTGCATGTTATGCGGTACTGCTTTTGCTGACATCATGCCCGCAAAGAGCTTCACCGAACGTCAGCCCAAAACCCACAACTCTAACGCATGGGGTCTCGTCTATTGATACGCAATCAACTTGACATCATATCATGTCATGCCATATATAAACTTCTTCAACATACACAAAAAAATTTCACGGATATCCAAAGTTAAAGGGTGTCCGTTTTTTTTGCACTAAGTAATATAATGTTATCGTATCTCGCAAAATTATCATAAGGAGTTAAAAAAATTTTATGTGCCATTCCCAGCAGGATGAACGGAAAAGTTTTATTGAAACCATAACGCAGCTAGGAAACAGCGCAATTCTTATTCACATTCGTGATAACGGGAAGCCTGAAGCAGTATACATTTCCCCCGAATATGCCGCAATGATGGAAGATACTCAGGAAGGTTCGGCACGCTACAACGAAACAGGAGACTTCAGCGCAATAATTTATCCCGAAGACATGCCCATCGTCCGCTACATGCTCGAACACCACATAGCACCCGATAATTCCTACGCAATACAGATACGCAAGATAACCGCAAAAAATAACATTATCTGGTGCAACGCGCATTTTGCCTTCATCAATGTAGCCGGAGATGATTATGTCTACATCACGTTCTCAGACATTACTCTGTTCAAGAACTACGAGGAGAAAATCCGCACAAGTTACGACTCCATCGGGCAGAACTTCTACCATCAGGACAAGTTCACTCTCGGAATGTTCAGGGCAGACCTTACTCTGGACGCCCTCGAAGAAGTCAGAGGAAAAGACCTCTTTAGCACCGACAAGGAGCAGGAAACCTTTACGGGTATGCTGAAGGCGCGGGCTAAACACTACATAAACTTCATGGAACGCAGAAAGCTGATAGAGACCTTCAATGTTGATTCGCTGCTTGACGCTTATGTTAAGGGCAAAATAGGCACAAGACAGGTTCTTCTTTCACGGCGTGAGAACGGGAATATATGTTACGTTGAGGTCTCGGCCATGATGACACGCAACCCCATCACTGGACATGTTACCGCATTCATCACTGAGAGGGAATGCAACAATTCCAAAGTCTATCAGACAATAGTGGATAAGATATTAGCCCGGCAGTTCGAGATGATTGCTTACATGGCAATCGGACGCTATCACATAACAGTCAGCGATGACCTTACTGAAGGCAGCATACTTCCCAAGAATATGCATGACACTTTCAACGCATATATTCATGATGAAATAGTGCCAATTCTTCACGGGACGGACGAGCAAATTCACGAGATGGCACATTCACTTGCGCCGGACTCTATAGCGTTCGGGACGCAGAAGAACTCGCTGTACGAGGTCAACATAGTGTGCGAAATTGACGGCAAGATATTCTACAAGCAGTTCAACTTTTATGCCGTTAATCCAGGCTTCTATATCATTCTTGTGTCGGACACAACAAGGCTTCACCGTGAACAGCAGGAGAGAAGTGAGCAGCTTGAAGAGGCTTTGGAGCTTGCACAGGCGGCAATGCAGCAGGCACGCAGGGCAAATTCCGCGAAAAGTGAGTTCCTCGCAAACATGTCCCACGAAATCCGCACCCCGATTAACGCTGTTCTGGGAATGAACGAGATGATAATACGCGAGAGTACCAGCGACAGAATAACTACTTATGCCCGCAATGTTGAGAGCGCAGGAAGAAATCTTCTGTCCATCATCAATGACATTCTCGACTTCAGCAAGATAGAGGCCGGAAAAATGGAGATTGCCGAGAGCGACTACAAGTTAAGCTCAGTGCTTAATGACGTTACGAACATGATAGTGTTCAAGGCCAGGCAGAAGGATCTTGTATTCACGGTAAAAGTTGATGAGGAACTTCCGGACGGTCTGTACGGTGATGAAGTCAGGGTGAGGCAGGTAGTAACCAACGTTCTGAACAACGCAGTGAAGTATACACATGAAGGCAGTGTATCCCTCAACATTTCGGGCGGCAAGACCTATGATGAAGACGGCAGGGAAACCATAAACCTTGTGTTCAGGATAAGTGATACCGGAATAGGCATAAAGGCTGAAGACCTGCCCAAACTGTTCAAGCAGTTCGAGCGGATTGACCTTGTCCAGAATAATACTGTTGAAGGTACGGGGCTTGGACTGTCGATAACGCGGAACCTTCTCCAGCTAATGAACGGAAGGATAGAAGTCGAAAGCGAATACGGCAAAGGCTCAACGTTCATCATATATCTTCCGCAGAAAGTAATCTCCGAAGAACCTATAGGCAACTTCCACGACAAGTTCGACCGTTACGTACACACAATGAGGGCATATCAGGAATCTTTCAAGGCTCCCGAAGCGAAAATACTCGTTGTTGATGATACCGACATGAACTTGACGGTTATAGAGGGACTTCTGAGCAAGACAGAGATACAGCTTGACACCGCCTCAGGAGGCAGGGAAGCTCTCTCACTGACGCGGGAGAAAACCTACGACCTCATATTGATGGATCAGAGAATGCCGATAATGGACGGTACTCAGACGATGAAATCCATACGTGAACAGTCAGACGGTATGAACAGGGAAACACCCATAATATGTCTTACAGCTGATGCAGTAAGTGGAGCGAGGAACAAGTATTTGGCTGAAGGTTTCACCGATTACCTGTCGAAGCCCGTTGAAGGCCCAAGCCTTGAAGCCGCGCTGATAAAGTATCTTCCGCCGGAAAAGATAGTATTGCAGGAGGAAACTGATGAAGAGCCTGAAGCACCGAAAGAACGTTCAGCACTTGAGGAGTTCTATTCGCATACTGAGGGGCTGAATTACGCTGAGGCCGTGAAGAACTGTGCTACTGAGGAGATACTGACGAAGACGCTGCAACAATTCTGGAACTCCATCAACAATAATCTGCGGGACATTGAAGCCTTCTGGAAGAACGATGACATCAAGAATTACACGATAAAGGTTCATGCCCTGAAGAGTTCAGCGAGGTTAATCGGTGCAATGGAGCTGTCAAAACAGGCAGCATACCTAGAGGAGTGCGGGAACAATAACGATACTGCAAGCATAGCGGATTTCACGCCTGACCTTCTCGCGAATTACAGGAGTTGCCAGACCAAACTGTCGCCGCTTTATGCTCAGGATAAGGACAAGGAGATAATTGCCCCTGAGAGGCTGAAAGAGGCATACGAGGCTATAAAGGAGTTTACGGCCATGTTTGACAGCGATTCCATTGACGGGATTGTGTCCATGCTCAGGGAGTACAGAATGCCCGATAAAGAGGAAGAACGCTTCAACAGGGTTGCAACATGCGCTGATGCTGCTGATTGGGGCGGACTTGAGGAAGCATTGAAGGATTTATAGGGAGGAAACAATGTTATGAAGGAAAAAATACTATACATAAGCGACAGACCTACAATGGGTGCTGATATGCTGATAAAGACACTGAGTGGTACGTTCGAGATACTTCCGTCACGTTCCGGCGATGATGTGAAGCATGTACCTGGCATTGTGCTGGTGAACCTTGCGGGGCTTGAGAGTACGGAGCGTGTAAAGTCATTCACGGGGGCAAAAGTATTCTTTCTGGGAAGCCAGGCTGAAATTGACGCTGCCGGTATTTCTGGTGCAGAGGGTATCGCAAAACCCTTCAACGCCAACGAGATTAAGGCAAAACTCTCCTCACTCTCGCAGAACGCTGGGGAAGTTCAGAGGACGTTATTGCTTGTTGATGATGACGCTGTAATGATACGGACGTTAAGGGAGGGACTGAGCACGAGCTATAAGGTTCTGCCCGCAAATTCGGGAGCAAACGCACTGAAGATACTTTCGCGCGCAAAACCTGACCTGATACTGTTGGACTACGAAATGCCGGAAATGAATGGCCCGCAGGTGTTCCAGACGCTCAGGTCTGATCCTGATACGGCGGGTATACCTGTGATGTTCCTGACCGCGAAGAACGACACGGAGAGTATAGCGAAGATTGAGGCGTTGAAACCGGAAGGGCACATGTTAAAGACGCTGCCTCTTACGGAGATTAAGGGGATAATACAGGGTTTCTTTGGCGGGAAATAACAACAAGTCCCCAGTCAGTAGGCTGGGGATTTTTATGCAGCTTAGAACAAGTCGCTGTGTGTTCCTGTCCTTACCAGCCTTAATATTAATGCATCATCTACAACCTGATATATCAGTAGCCAGTCAGGCTCTATGTGGCATTCACGCATGTTTTTGTAACGCCGTGATGATACAAGTTTATGGTCTCTGTTTTTCGGGGGAAGAGATTTTTTGTCTGCAAGTATCGAAACTACTTCAGCGAGTGCGCCAGGGTTTAGCCCTCTTTTGACAGCAAGTTTATAGTCCCGCTTGAACTGACCTTCATAAATTATTTTTAGTTTAAGCATTGAGATCCGCCATTAATTCCTCAACGCTCTCAAAAGGCCCGTGAAAATCCGTTCCCTCTAAGGCCGTATCTATCTCAGGCTCAAGCGCAACCCTAAAAGGCAAACCATGATGTATTATGACTTGACGCAAAAACATATTCACCGCTGTACCCGCGTCAATTCCCAGAGCATCAAAGATTTCCTGCGTCTCACGTTTTACTGCGCTGTCTGTCATTATGGTTAAATTAGTATCGTATGTCATGATGTTATCTCCTTTCCTGTAAAGTATAATATAATACATTCATTACATAAATCACACAATAACAGGGAAGGTGTTTATCACTATGGGGGTACGTAAACCCGAAGATACTCGCAGCCTCGCATTATGCGCTCACGGCGGCGCGGGCAAAACATCACTGGCTGAAGCAATACTTTTCGACAACGGCAACATCACACGCATGGGCAATGTCCAGAACGGAAACACAGTAAGCGATTTCCAGTCCGAAGAACAAAAGCGCAACATCTCCATCTCAACTTCTCTCATCACCCTCGAACGCAAAGGAAAAACATTCTACGTACTCGATGCACCAGGTTACGCAGACTTCACCGGAGAAATGAGCGCAGCAATTCGAGTTGCAGACACGGCAGTAATCCTCGTGAGTTCTGTCGGCGGAATTGAAGTCCAGACCAGCAGAGCTTGGGAATACGCAGAACACCACAACGCTCCCGTCTCGTTCGTCATCTCAAAAATGGACAGGGAAAATGCTGACTTCTCGAAAGTACTTGACGACATAAAATCCCAGTTCTCGCAGAACGCTCTCCCTGTTTCTCTGCCTATTGGAGCAGGTGAGAAGTTCACGGGAATAGTTGACGTTCTCAAGGGCAAAGCATACACGTACAAGCCTGACGGTTCAGGGAAATTCACTGAGGGCGAAATCCCCGCAGACATGGCCGATGATGCCGCGTCCGCAAGAGAATCTCTCGTTGAAGCAGCCGTTGAAATGGACGACGAATTGATGGAGAAGTACCTTGAGGGTGAGGAAGTTTCACAGGCAGATTTTGAGCGCACTCTCAAGAAAGCCATCGCCTCAAAACGTATCATGCCCGTTTTCGCTCTCTCAGCAACAGCTAATATCGGTGTACCTCAGTTCATGGATTTCATCGCGGACTACTTCCCTTCACCAGTTGACATCGGAGCAGTTGAGGCAGGAGACGGAGTGAAAGTTGAGCCAAAGACTGACGCTCCATTCTCGGCATTATGCTTCAAGGTAATGGCAGACGCTTTCGTGGGCAAACTCTCATTCATTCGCGTATATTCAGGCACTCTGTCATCAGAGGGCAGCAACATATACAACGTTGACAAGGGAGAAGATGAACGCATATCGTCATTCAAGATAATGACCGGCAAAGACGGCAAGGACGTTAAGGAAGTAATAGCAGGCGACATAGTGGCAATACCGAAGTTACAGAGCGCGCGTGTTGGCCATACGCTTGCGACAAAGGGAGGGTTTTCCGCGAACTTCCCGCCGATTGAGTTCCCTAAGCCGGTATACAGTGTTGCAGTTGTGGCGAAAACCAGAGCTGACGAGGACAAACTGGGCAACGCAATATCCCGTATTCTTGAGGAAGACTGCTCGCTTACGTTCGAGAAGAATGCAGAGACGCGCGACAATGTATTATCCGGAATGGGAGACATGCACATCAACATAGTGCTTGCGAAGATGAAGGAACGTTACAACGTTGACCTCGACACGAAGACCCCGCAGGTTCCATACCGTGAGACGATAAGGAAAATGGCGGAAGCTCAGGGCAAACACAAGAAGCAGTCCGGCGGTCATGGGCAGTATGGTGATGTATATATACGTTACAGGCCGTTGGAACGCGGAGAAGGCTTCAAGTTCATAGACAGTGTTGTAGGCGGAGCGGTGCCGCGCAACTTCATTCCTGCGGTTGAGAAGGGGCTTAGGGAATACATGACTTCCGGGCCGCTTGCGGGCTTCCCGGTTGTGGACTTCAGTGCGGAACTGTACTACGGCTCATACCATGATGTTGACAGTTCGGAAATGTCGTTCAAGCTGGCAACGAGGTTATCATTCCGCAAAGGCATAATGGACGCTAACCCTGTACTGCTTGAGCCGGTAATGGACGTTGAAGTTACTGTGCCGGATCAGTTCATGGGCGATGTAATGGGCGATTTCAACTCGCGCAGAGGCCGTGTAATGGGCATGGAAGGGCACGGGAAATTGCAGGTTGTGAAGGCGCAGGTTCCTCTGGCGGAAATGTTCAGGTATGCGACGGATTTGCGGTCGATGACTTCGGGTGAAGGGTCATTCTCGATGGAGTACTCGCATTACGAGGAAGTTCCGGGAGACATAGCCAAGAAGGTTATTGCCGCGCACAAGAAGGAAGACGAGGAAGAAGAATAAGGATTTCCGGCAAAAAAAGCCCTCCCCATCAACTTGCGGGAGGGTTTAGTGAACTACCATCCACCTAACGCTCGGTGGCGTTTGAGGGGAGAGCTTTCTAATTCTACGAGGACTGCGCTACAGTTTCTATGACTGAAGTCGTCTTACATCCTCTCCAAAGGCATAAGTTCCCGTAGTCCCTACGGTACAACGAAAATATACCACGCAATTCATCTCCCGCTTATAGAAGCGGGATACTTCTTGCGAAACTTGTTCCTATAGTCAAAGAAGTTTAAAAATAGAATAAATAATATCATCAAAATTTTGAAAATA
>CALAUZ010000224.1 GCA_937892105.1 uncultured Fretibacterium sp.
TTACTTCAGACTTGGCTTCCGCTATATTTACTGCTTTCAAAATGTGCTGACTATAACATCAACCTTCAGATTTTTCTTGATGTAGAAGCGCGGGAAGCCCTCGTAGCGGTCAAGTTTTTTTTCATCCTGCTCTGAGATTTTCCAGACCAGCACCGGCACAGAATATCCCTTACACTTCTTAATAGTAGCAAACTGCCGGAATAACAGCCGCCAATCTTTAAGCATACCCGTACCAACAATCACAGCGTCGGGCGTTCGGACTTTCATCTGCTCAATAGATAAGTTGCTCCCATACGCGATATAATACCTGTCAGCCATTCGTAGCCGCTCCCTTCCCATAGTCAAAGCCTTCGATAATTTTACCCTCGCCAGTGTCTTGCCCCTCGCCTAAAACGTCCATCTCTGCTCCGGCAAAGTTATTCTCGTCAAGGATAATCTCAGTATTGTTCCAAGCATCCCATGTCCGCTGATGTGCCTCTCTCTCGGAGAGTGCCTCGACGGAGACTACCTTGCGGTAAATCTCCGTCACTGCTACCCGGTAAATCTTCATTAATGCCTCCATGCTCCGTTGCCGCTTACGTTCTGCAGTAACAGCTTCCTAGCGGTCTTGAATTCCTCGCCGATAAATCCCAGTCTCAGCATCCAGCAACGGAATGCGTACTTTTCGTTTTCCCTCTGCTGGGGTTTATGGCTCGCACTCTTGAGTTCCTTTGCAAGCTGGCTCATCGCAAGGCAAAGCTGAATGTACGCCTTAAGCTGTCCGCAATGGATACCGCCTTTTTTCCCGTCATGAGGTTCGTCAAACTGGAAAAGCCTAAACTCTATTGTACCCTTCGTGAAGCTGGCGTGGAGGTTCAGCATGTGATAGCGGCTGTTGTTGTAGTGTTCATCGCGGCGATAATTTGCTCCGTTGCCCTCATACCAGATATCCGCAAGCTCTTCCATTGTGCGGGGCTTCTGAGCGTTCAGCCTGCTCAGGAATGCGGGATTAACTGTCCTGCAATATCCTTCAACCCTGCGCTCGGAAATCTTGATTGCCCGGCCTATCTGCTCCTCGTGGGCGGCCATCATGTTCGCTAGATTGGTTAGCGTCTGGGCTGTGTGGTCTCCGGCTTCGCTTTTCAGTCCTACGTGGATATGAACCCCGCAACCGCGTGATGCACTGCTCTGTGCTCCGGCCTTGCGCAATACCCTGAGCAGTCCCTGAAGTTCCTCGATGTCCTCGTAACGGAGAACCGGCGTTACTAGTTCGCACTTTTCATCGTCGTTGCCGTGAATGCTAACGTCCTTCTGGAACTTCCACTCGCGGCGGTCTGCGTCCCATGCGCTCCATGTCGAATAACCGTTGCGTCCGGCTGTGCTCTCGTACTGGTCTGTTCCGAAAAACTCGGCGGCCACTCTTGCGGCGGTCTTGCGGGTGATGCCGTTCATTTCGACTTCTACCCCGATTGTCTGCTTCTTCATGTTGGCTACCTGTGTTGCTGTCTTGTCCGTCATTTTTCTTTACTCCTTCTTGATTATTACTGCGTTTCCGCTTTCAATGGTGCTAGTATAACTCTTAAAGCGTAGTATGCAAGTCCTTATTTAATCTATTTTACGTAATACAGCGCGGAAATTAGGAGCAAAGAAAAAACGGCGGGAAAACTCACCGCCGCTGTGTCTATGACCGATTACGCTACCTGCAAGAGTACCGCTGAGACTACGTCGTGATAGCGTGTATTTACCTTCACCATACCATGAATGAAGATACCTAGTTCCTGAAAGGCCGTCAGCACGTCTATCAAGTTTCCCTGATGCACTGAGATCGTGAACTCCCTAATGCCCGCCTTTCGCAGGGTGTCCGCTATCGCCTTGATGTCCTCGTCCCAGATTACATCGTTGAAGTCCAGTCTCGCGTTACCGGCTACCTTGTTGCCCTCATAGGCCTTCAGTATCGTCCAGTTGTCGATGGTCTTGTCATAGTTCCTGTCGCCGCTGAGGATTTCCTCGTACTCCCTGATTACTACTGCTTCCTCTGTCATTGTTTATTGCCTCCTTGATTTGTGGCAGGGGAATAATCCCCCGCCGTGTCTTCCTTCTTAGCTATGCAACCCTCATGAGGATTGCCGGAATTTCTCCTACAGGACTCTTGACGCTCGTGAGGCTCTGCACCTTTGCACCGTTGGCTTCGAATATTGCCAGCGTCTTAAGCAACCCGCACGGATCGTCCGAGATTGTGAATTCTGAGATACCCTCTGCCTTGAACCCCGCTACTATTGCCGGAATGTCCTTGTCCCAAATAGTCCCGCTTATGTTCCTGATTGTTTCGTTCATTTCTTATGTCCTCCTTGATGATTACTGCGTTTGTTGCAATAAACACAGTATAACTCTTAAAACGTAGTATGCAAGTCTTTATTTAATGATAAACAGTGATATAATGCTAAACATAATTCAAAGAGGAGGATTAGCGTAATGGATATTAAGGATTTGGTATCGGTCGAGGAAGCCGCAAAAATTTTAGGCTACAGGAACAGTTCCATAACGTTATTGTGTCGTCAGGGAAAAATGGAGGGAGCATTCAGGATCGGGCATCAGTGGATGATACCGAAGGCTACCATAGAGAATTACGAGAGGAATCCTCGCGGTTTCGCCGCAATGTGGCAGAACAGGCGCAAAGCTGAGGAGGCAGAGCTTGAGGCCGAAATTGCTGCTGTAGGGAGCAAAGCTGAAATGAGCGGGGATAAGGAAAGCCTTGAACGTGAAATTTTGCAGTGCATGAGAGTCCTGATCAGAAAACTTCACAGGTTTGATGAGATTGTTTCTGAAAATGCGGCCAAGATTAACGCACAGGAAAAGCCAAAGTCTTAACCTGTGCGCTTTACATTACTTCCATGCCCGAAAATAATGTGTCTTACCCCAGCTGTCGGTCGTGATCAGGCGGGCATATTCATGTGTCTCGCGGTCTAGCTGGAAGCGGCTGAACAGCCTAAGAGAATTTAGCTTTGCAACTAGCTCTGTGCCTGTTGCGCTGTCTTCTGTCGCATCCTGTATCGCAATTACACTGCAATTGTCCTTGTGAAACATTATCGACAGGCTTTCTACTACTCCGTTCGTATCCATTATCT
>CALAUZ010000225.1 GCA_937892105.1 uncultured Fretibacterium sp.
CCGCCATAAAGCCAATGACGGTGCAACATATCTCGGCCCATTTGTTGACGCAGGGAATATACGAAGTCTGATGAGGCTTGCGGAACGTTACTTTCCTCTGAGGGTATGCCGGTCAAAAATTTCCCCAAACAAGAGCAAGAGGCCATGTATAGAATACAGTCTTGGACATTCAATGGGAGCATGTTCGGGGAGATGTACGCAGTCGGAATACAGGGAGAGGGTAGCGGATATAATATTACTGTTTGGAGGGAAACAGCCTGAACTTGTCGAGCGTCTCAGGAAACGAATGAACGAGGCAGCGCAAAAGTTAGAATTTGAGAAGGCGGCAAGATATCGGGATACTATCCGGGCAGTGTGGAAGTTGTCGCGCCAGAAAATATCGTCAGCGTTGCAGGAGGATTTAGACAATGAGACGTGGAAGGTTCTTAACCGTATCCAGGAATTACTGGGCTTGAAGGTTCTGGCATGGAGGATTGATGCTTTTGACATTTCGCACACACACGGGCATGATACATACGGTTGCTGTGTTGTCTTTGAGCAGGGAAGACCAAGCCCCAATCTTTACCGCAGGTTCAAGATACGTTCGCTTGAAGACGGAGAGATTGATGATTTTGCGTCAATGTATGAGACAGTGAGGAGGCGTTATGCTCATGTTATGGACAACTCGGAACCTGCCCCTCAGCTTGCAGTGATTGACGGCGGAACGGGACAGCTTGAGTATGCTGAACGGGCATTGCATGACTTAGGTTTTGAGCTTCCATTCATTGCGCTTGCTGAACGTGAAGAACTGATATACCTTCCCGGGAACCCTGAACCTTTGAGGCTTGGGCGTGATGATCCCGCGTTGCAGCTGTTCCAGAGGCTGCGCGATGAAGTTCACCGTTACGCGATAACGACGCACAGGAATGCGAGGGGAAAGCACATGAGGCATTCGAGGCTTGATGATATTCCTGGAATAGGCAGGAAGAAGGCGGCTGAGTTGCTGGTGAAGTTTGGGAGTGCAAGGAGGATTGCGGAATTGAGTACTGAGGAGTTGCAGGGTGTTCCGGGTATTGGGCCTGTTATGGCGGAGAAGATACTTGAAGCATTAAGACAGGAGAATTGAGGTATCTTCATTAGGAAAAGTGGAAAGAAAGGATACATTACAGCTTAACACTGGTAATATATGACTTTCCTTACCTTAAGAATAATTTTTCCTTTTAATAAGGCAGGAAATACCACAAAATGTTTATTATCGGCTCAAACAGCATATTTATTACGCGTGGAAACACAAGCAGAAGTACAAGCAGTATAAACGTCCCATAACGTTCAAGCCAGTAATAATACTCCATGTACTTATATGGCAGAAACGCCTCAAGCACTCTTGAACCGTCCAATGGTGGAATAGGAATAAGGTTAAAAGCGGCAAGACCCATGTTAATGTTCACCATGATACCCAGAAACTCAAGCCCAGCCCTTCCCGTAATCATATACCATTTTTCCCCGAAAAACCTGAAGAACAGTACAGTTACTATAGCCGTCAGAATATTCCCGGCAACGCCAGCAAGCGATACTATAATCAAGTCTCTTTTAGGGTGTCGGAAATATCTTGTATTTATGGGTACTGGTTTAGCCCAGCCAAACCCTACAAACAGAAGCATTAATGTCCCAACAAGGTCGAAATGCGCAAAAGGATTAAGCGATAATCTCCCGTAACGTTCAGCCGTTTTATCGCCAACCAATTTTGCAGCGAGGCCATGACAGAATTCATGGAACGATAACGCCCACAGTAACGCTGGAATAGTCAGCAGAAATCTCACAGGGTCATGAAGTAATCTCATGAAACAATCGCACATAGCCCACTTTAATTATGGGAAAGATGTGCGCCACTCCTTTCCTTAATTTTTATAGCATTTTTATAGCAAATAAATCTCACGTGAACACACTCCTCTGAAAAAACACCACTGCTTTAGACACTAAGGTATTCGCTATTATTATTTCATTCTACACTACTGCATGTACAATATTTTCTCCCCCGCGATAGCTGAATGATGCCCGAATTGCGCGGTGCTTTATGATTTTGAGGCTCATGATGTCAATTTCGTCCTCGTCAGGCTCTATCCTGAAAGGGTTATACTTTTCCCCCGCATAATGAAGCCGTGCCGATATTGCGTCCCCGAATATCACTGATACTGAAATCCTAGCGTCAGGACGGGCTTTCTGTATTCGTATCGACAGCTCCTCGATACAGCTCTGGATTTCCAGTACCCTTTTCATGCTTATCCCGTGCTTCATGGCCGAGACTTCCAGAATTTCGTTTGCTCCTTCAAGGCTTTCGGAGTTTGGAAGGAGGCAAAATTCCGCGTCATATTCTCTGCGTTTTCCGCTAGGGATAACCGGCTCAATGTACAACAGGGACGAGAACAGAATATTCACTGGTATACCGATGAAAAGTCCCGTGATGAAATATGCCAGCGAAACTGCAATCATCTGCGGTAATCCCCAGTCGATATACACAGCTCCGGCAATAACGCTTAGA
This sequence comes from uncultured Fretibacterium sp., assembly GCA_937892105.1. The sequence continues at coordinate 2,519 of CALAUZ010000225.1, forward strand.
ACCGCAAGCAATGCAACATAACGCCCATAATCACGCCATGACTTGAAAGAAATGCGCCAAGTCTTAGTAGTTGAGTGCCAGCCGTAGAACATTGCACTTCCAATGAATATTATGCAGCAGCATTCACGGAAAATATCAGGGATTGACGGATTAACGAGCAATGCAGAGGCAATACAGCCAATCACGCACCCTGTTACGCCGTAAGCGCCGAAGAACAGTCCCAGCGTGAACGGCAGAAAGTTCTTGATACCCGCAAATGACGGAAGTACATTCGTCATCTGAACAGGAGCGTCAATCAAGAAATATGCCAGCGCACAAAGAAGCGTCAGCTTCTCTCTATTTCTCACGGATAACCAGCCTCCTTACCAACGCGAAAAATTGCGGCTCAGTCATCATTATTCCGAGTACTATAACTACTCCGCCTATAATTCGCGGCCATGTGATAATATCCGGCGGAGTTCCGAGAAATTCCGACAGAAGCGGTGAAACTGCCATAGTCATAATGATTTCAGTCGAGAATATCAATGACGTGTTAAGCGGCGAAACATACCTTTGCGCGTAAACCTGAATTATCCCGTAAAGCCCCCTGATGAAGAAGCTGATATAGATTACGCTGCCCCAAAACTCAGGGTTCACAGGAAGCGTGAATGATACTCCCTTAACTATGACTTCACCAATCCAAAGCACGAGGCTGAACACGAAGCAGAAGAACATCTGCCCCATCGCTATAATTGACGGGTTCGATGATGAGGAATACTTGCCCACGCTGAAAATGTAGAACGCAAACGCTATATTCGAGGCCATGAGGTAAATTATGTTGATGTTCATGAAGTCCGAGACTCTCGCCTCACTCATCAAAAGAAGCCCCGCGAATACCGTGAACATTCCGATGAACGTACATTTGTCGGGTATCTGCTTGTACTCCAAGAACATTATCGCCGCTATGAACACGAAATTTGTCGACAGCACCGCGTTGGTCATTGACGGGCCGAGTCCTGATACCCCCATCAGCAGGAACAGGTTAAATCCTATGAGCTGTGCTGAAAGTACCATGCTCTGCTTCACCTGGTGAACGTCAAGCCGGAAGAGTTCCCCGAAGAAGAACGCAAGAGATATGGTGAAGCCGATTAGGTTTGTTATGCACAGGAACGCAAAGTGAGGGACGGACTCCGGCACCCAGATAAGAAAGACATACTGCACTGCCGCAAAGAATGTGATGAAAAATAATGATATGCTTGCTTCTAGTCTGTTCATTTTTCCGTTACCGTGAATTTATCTATCATATATTCTGGCTGGTCTCTTGTCTTGACCGTCCTCAATCCCTCATCGCCCAAATCTTCCTCAAAGTTGAAGTACGTGTACTTATCCCGGCATATTCCAAGAAATTCGTGTTTTACGGCTGTATACACATCGAGCATATTCCTGTCTGCCTTCTCCGCATCACCTTCAACAACATTATCATTCAGCGGAAAACCATAAGCGTACCCGGCAATCTTCCCGTCAATGAGCATGATAATCCCGAACATTCCGAGCATGAAGAAATCATCAAGCGCGTACTGTATGCATTCATCGTCCGATTTGAGCTGCTGTACGTGGGCGGGGTCGTCAATGTCTGCGATTCTGTCTTCGAGCCATCTGCGCTGGAAGTCCCGTATCATGTCTATATGCTCAGGGGCAATCATGACGGACTGCCATCTGCCTTCGTAGCGTCGCAAAAATTTGTGGAGGCTTCTGCGTTTGACTTCCTGCTTTCCTCCCGCGAGGCTGTAGAGGTGCTCTATGTTGTAGACGTATTCCGAGTAGTCGCGGTTGAAATCGACCGTGAATTTTTCCGGGAAAATGGCCGTGATTGCGTCTCTTGCCGACTGCGTTACGGTCTGGAACTTTGCGCGGCAGTTATGGCTGTGAGCGTCATCGGTTACGTTCTGGACAGCCTGCCTCAATGCGTTCTGGTCATCGCGGAGGCCTAAGGGGAAAAGATAAACCCTTTCGTTTTCAGTGCATAACTTTGAACGCAATGTGTACAGATAGCCTTCATGTTCGCATATTTCATCGCCGTACTTATGTCTGAGAGTCCACGATGACACAAAGGAATGCTGGCAAGACCCTTCACCGTATTTGAATGTATAGGGATCTATTAGCGTCTTTATGTCGGGTGTTATAGGCTGGAAGTCAAGCATTATTACTCGATGTTGATGAGTTCGCCGAAGCCGGTTACTTCGAATATTTCGCGTATTTCCTGGCTTGCGTTCCTGACGGTCATTTTCCCCTGATTGTACATGGTCGTCTGTCTTATAAGGGCTGAACCCTTTACTTCTTTTGTGAGTTCCATATAAGATTTTTTTCCTCCTATTGGATTAGGATTGTTGTTTATGATAGAAATTATCATTTTTTACCCAGCATGTCAAAATTTACAGCAGCAAAGGGAATTGCGGGATTAGAGTAAGAGGCGTAAGTGTCTACAGTCATGATGTAGATAGCAAACGTAATGTCAGCAGTGAATGGTTCATATTTCTGTCAGTATGAATTTCTCTATCATTTGAACCGGTACATACTCAACCTTCATTTCACGAAGCCCCGAAAGTCCCAAGTCTTTCTCAAAGTTCACGTACTTGTAACCCTCACAGCATACCCTTGCGAACTCACGCTTAAGAGTTACAGATAGTCCCGATATAGTGAAACTTCCTTTTGCCGAAAATGCGTCGAAGCACTCATGGTTCAATGTCAGGCATACGTTCTTTGAGTTCTGGTTCTTTGAGTTCTGAAGGTTTTTCCTCACTCCATTTCCGATTTCATTCCCTTATGCTTTCTATGTGTTGCGGAGAAATTCTCTCAATCCTGAACCTTTCGGAATATTCCCGACAGAAATGGTTGAAGATGTTACGTTTCTTTTTGAGCTGCCGCCCTGAGAGATTGCTTTGTCTCTCTGTGGAATATATATATTCCGACAAGTCCCGACTGTATTGTACTGTAAAACTACATTATGTACGATTTGAGACAACTGCTCTCAGAGGCAAGAAGTATCGAACTTATTGATGCTCTGAGGATAATTTAGTTCGTCAGAGTAAAAAATGCCCGGTACTGAAATGCGGGGTTTTTGTGTGTTAAGATATAATATTAAATTTAGAACCTGTCTTCACAATTTTAATGAACGGGATAATCACTGAAATGACAGTCC
>CALAUZ010000226.1 GCA_937892105.1 uncultured Fretibacterium sp.
AAGGCAAGAGGACTGATGGCGGCAGGAGAGACGGCTGAAGAGGCGCAAATAACGGCAAAATCGGACGAAAACGGCAAGCTACCGAGGGCGGTTGAACAGCTCTTGCCAAGAATTAAGAAGATAATCATAGGTGGACATGGAGGTAGCATCAATATTGAATGGAATTAAAAATTTAGACCATCGATTTTCTCATCATGGCCGGCTAATGTAGCTCTGATTTTTATCATTGTCGGTTGACGCTGGTTTCTCTGTTTTTGAGACCGGCGCACGACCGCTTGGAGGCGCGGAACAATTATGCGTGCTACAGGCAAGTGGATCGCCGAATTAGGAGAGCTCGATGCTACGCTGAAACGCGATCAAAGTTCCTTGAAGGCTTTCATCACATCGGCTGTAGACACTTACCGCCAGCCTTATGCGAGTGTTGCTGTTGATAGGCCGAGAAGAACCAGTTTCTGCGTGACAGTCAATCCGACCGAATTCATCAATGATGAGACAGGCAGCCGCCGTTTCTGGGTTATACATCCGGAGACGATAGATGTTGAGAAGCTGAAGTCGCTCAGCAAGAGATGGTTTCGCCAGATGTGGAGACAGGTTTATGACGAGCTGTATTTACCCGATCCACAGGGATTCCGTTTAACCGATGAGGAGAGGGCGATTCTTGAACACGAGAATTTACAGCACAGTAAGCCATTGCCAGGTGAGATTGAAATCCTGGATAGGTATAAGTGGGACGCTTCGGAGAAGGACTGGGAGTGGAAGAAGACCAGTGAAGTTCTCATCGATATTTGCGTTGGAAGAAGCGTAAGCCCGTCTCAAATCGGGAAGACTCTCATCAAGCTGATGGCGCATGACAAACGGATAGATTTCAAGAAGCCGGGGAATGTGAGAATGTACTTATTGCCTCCGACTATTGCGGATGAGGCGTTCAGAGTTTAATTCTTCTTTAAGGGAGCAAAAACGCTTTTTAGAAGGGAGCAAAACGCTTTTTAGGCAGAATCAGCAGATTTGATTCTGCCTACCGTTCTTTTTCCGCAGACTGTGTTTGACGGGCGCAGACACGGCACAGACGTGGTACTGACAGGTTTGATACAGGCTGATAAAAATACAGTGCGATTGAGTGTGTAAAATTTAGTGTGTAAGTCTGTGTTCGCTTACTTGCCTTGAAAGTAACTTAGGGGCGTGGTAGCGCGGCGACGTGCGTCCGGTCAAATAATCACAGCGTCGTTATTGATTTTTCATTTCAGTCCGGCCAAGTGCAACATGATTCTCTGGTACTTCATTGATTTCATCACGCATGGTCATGGAGCAGACGGAGTTTCTGACAGTTCCGATTTCTGGAAGCCGATAATGTCTGATCACAAGAATATGACGGAGTCTCTGAAGCCTCATGACCATGATGGTAAGACACCTGAAGTCGCGGTTATTGCTCTCGCCGATTATTACGCAAGTCTTGGGGTATTTGGAGAAACTGATGAAGCCGTTGCCTGGCAAGAAGCCGTTAATCTTGGGAAGAAGATAACGATGACGATGGCGTTATAGACAGCCTTCCTCTCATCTCTCTCATCATCTCCTCCTCAGATGGTTGCGTGTGTTGATTTTATGCAGCAACAGACGAAATAAATGCCATCCCCCTCCCTTGCGTAACATAAACTGAGGTCTGTCCAGTTCTGGACGGACTATTTTTCTAGCTATGGACGCTTAATAGACGCTTATGGGTGTGTGGAGATTTAGAACTGACAACAGCATACCGACAAAAAAGTCAAAATTTGCCGATATGTTAATTTCTGCTGGTATTGTTACATGGCCGGCCATGTTCATAAAAGGACATAAGCCACATAAACCTGAGTGTACGTCTGAAGCCGCGCCAGAGCCGTCGTTTAAACGATCGGCCTATAATTTCCTCGCAAGCGGCCAAGTACACAGGAGTCATAGATTTCATAGCCGATTTAGCGTCATCCAGCTTTGACCAGACTGGCTGAATTTGCAATGAAGCCTATGTCCTTATGTCCTTGTGTTGCTGGCTACTTGCGAAGGGCTTCGCCTTGTCAACTTAGCTGATCATCACACCGTATGCTATAATTTATAATAAAATACAATTATTACATTTTATTCTATTAAGATAAAGAAAGGAAAGCAAATATGGCCACATCGACATTTGACAAACTTTTTATAGTAACCGATCCGAAAGATCAGCAAAGAATCTGGGATGTAATTTATTCTGATGAACCGGCAGCACCGATTAACTGCCCTCCGTATACAGAGTCAGCGCGAGAGCAGAGCGTTGCGGCATTACGTGAATGTTTTGCAAGAAGAGATGCTGCCACTGCAAGGAGCGTTATCTAGAAAATGACCGCTTTTGAAATTATCCCGCTTCAGGAACTTATCAACATGCGCGGATCTGAAGAAGCACACGCACTACTCTCCGTATTCAAATGCAGTCATGATTCCGATATTGAGAATTTCTTACACAACCGCGCAATCGATTTTGAGAATATTGCTAAAGCAAGAACGTATCTTATCTGTGGCGCAGATAAAATGAAGCTCGGTGAAATTGTCATCATGGGATATTTCGCTCTATCCCTGAAAGTCCTTATCCTTCCCAAAGAAATGTCAATCCGTTCACGAAAAGAATATGACGGCTTCAGCTAATCTACAGTAACATATCTTCCGCACCAAGTACGCTTTCTATTATTTTGCACGCCTCTCCAAAAGGCAGAAAGAAAAATTCTCGATCTTCACGAAGTCTAAACTCTTGTAATGCACTATGAGCAAGTTGTTCTGAATGTTTCCCGTCTCTTACTTTCCAAACAGCACGAGGAGATAAAGGATAAGCTATGCCTGTAGCAGAATTAATCTCTTTTACACGTTTTTCGATATTTCTAGTTGTCATGCCTATCTTTAATAACTCTTTCTCTTCTCTGCGGGAAAGAATATATACATACTCACAATCTGCATTTTCGTTATGTTCAAAGTGCAGATAATTATTTAGATATTTCAAGAAAACGAATTTAATCATTGTATTTACAATAGCTTCACATTCACGAATATCATTTCTCAGAATTGCATTTCGTAAGTCTGTGAGGTTATTCGCTACATGAAAACAAAATCCTATAGAAGGATAATCAAAATACATGTATACAAAATACATGTATACAGTAAACCAATCCCATTGATCTTGTCTACGGATACGATTAAATAATCCTTTTACATTACTAATAATTTCAGTTATATCGGTTACTTCATTGGATAGGGCTAATGGTCTTTCCTGCATAAAATGTTTTAATTGTCTTATATCTGCTCTGCGTTTCCTTAACGTCTCTACCTTTTGTGGGGCGAAACCGAAACCCCATTTAGCCATTTTTTTCATAGAAAATACACCCTAACAATGTTGAATTATTTTAAAATTATAGCATGTTCATGTAAGTAACGCTTCCTTCATACTGTGTATTAGCTTCTTGTCTGCCCTGCAAGATACTCTCGGTTCTCCGCCGATCTATTGTCTTTCACAGCATCGTGTCTGAATAACGCCTTGGATTTACACAGGGGCCTTTGGCCAAGAGCAAACGAGTTGAAGTTCTGGCTTTAACTGTGTTTATGAATCTTGCGGCATTAAGCGACGAGAAATGAACGGAAATAAGTCTGCGAACTTCCGAAGTGTCTGTCCCGGCTTTTGAAATTGTCCAACTATTCGGGATAGTCGGGATATAATCTACGCCTGCGCCTCTGCTTGACGTGCTTGACGATTTACACAGTCTCGTCGTCTATTCACTGTGTGCAGGAGGGGGGAACTTAAAATCCCGCTTTACAGTCCGATTTATAGCCACAAGCCTCTGCACGCCTCCGCAAGCCGCAAGAATGTACCAAGGAAAGAAT
>CALAUZ010000227.1 GCA_937892105.1 uncultured Fretibacterium sp.
CAACTCTTGATATAAATATTAGGGATTCCTATTCCGAGAATTTTTGCACAGTCTTGTCCTATTGAATAAACGTCTGAAAATTGTCTAGGAGTTACAGCTATAGCTTCTTGATTAATTATTTGTAATTCCCTGCCACATAAGTAGCTGCTACTTTGCGGCTTATTTCGTAGAAATTAGGGATTGCGTTAAGTTTCTTTCGCAACTCATAATCAAGAGCAAAAACATAATCTGGAAGCCCGTTTCCGTCTAGATGAAATTTCTCGGCTTTTTTTGCGCTCTAAAACGTAGTTGTGAAAACTTGTATTTATTGCGCTTAAAGGATTATTGCTCATGCGGTAATAACTCCTCTATTATCAAAAATGAACTCCAGAGATTTTGCTTTCAATCTTTTCAGAATTTTTCAGCTTCTTACGACTTACAATAAGTAAACTTGTACACAATAACGTTTTGAGGCTCTAGAAGATTCTTTTAACTTCACTGTAAATTCCTGATAGCTATTCATTTTTCAACGTTGCTTCTATTTTAGAACAAACTGGCTTAAGACCTTCGAGAATGCTTCTACAATTGTTTTCGGCACTATCAAGGAACTGCAAAGTCTGTTCGCGTTCGGCTCGATGCAGGATCAAATCCTTGTGAATCTGAGCCATTGAGGATTCTGTATCGTTGAGTATTTAATCACATTCTGCTTCCATAGCGTTAATTAGTTCTGTGAACCTTTCATTCACGAGACCGTTGATCCATTTCTCAAGATCACGATTTAATAGCATTGTCCTTACAGCTTCAGAAATATTAGTCCGCGCAACATTTTTGATTGCGTTCAGTCTTTCTTGCCCTATCCCCTTTTTAAATATTATTGCAGGGATTTTCTTTCCCACAATAGTGCCTACAGCACAGGAAATTATAAGCATAGGAAGTCCAACTACAGAAAGAGAAGTAAGAAAAGCCGCTACAGCGAGATTAGCAGCAAGACCTGCACCTCCGCCCACTAAAGCACCCTTAATACCTGCAGCTCTATAACCAGCAACTAATCCCCCGATTCCATAGATGCCTACAAAATCTGTCAAGACATCAACACCCGTAGCAATAAAATCACCCGAATCAATCAATACACTACTTTTAATTCCTGTTGCTGCTGAAAGGATGGAATTTATCTGAGATGAAACCCTAGCTGTAAAATCTGAGCTTGTTTCTGCTTCGCTTATTATAATATCTTGAAGCTCAATTATGCTCTTCTAGGTGAATTCATTGATTGCATCATTTATCGCATTTACAATCAGTTTTTGAAGCTTCTCTGCTCCCTGAGTTTGTCCGGCTGTATCTGCAAAAATTGTCGGATCAGGATTAAAATTTTCTACTATAGATAGCATTTTCTGTTCTAGCTCAGAATAAAACTTTATAGCTCTGTCTGACAAATCCATCTGCACTTCTCTTGCGCGTGTTTTCAGCCTGTTTCTTTCGTTTTTTTTCTGTTCACGAATCTGATCCAACTGTTCGAGAGCCTGTTTTTTCTTTTGTTCGAACTCTTCTGCGGACATTGACATAGCACTTTTGCGGCTGTCTATAGCTTTTTTAATTTCAACAATTGCCCTTTGCAGTACACTTAATGAAGTACCAATCTCAATTGCTCCCCGTTCTTCAGTCAAAATCTTTGTCAGGGCTTCCTCAAACTCTTTAGTACCACTTCTTGCCATTAAGTCAGTATCTCTAGCTTGTTTGCCTTCAAGTGCATCTAGTGCCGAGAATGGGAAAATACGTATGTTACCGAGTTTCATCTTTGCATTATCATATTGCTCTGAGTCTTCTCCGTACATTGAAGCAATCTTTTCAAGTACTGTTTCTTGAATTTTTGCTTTAATACCTGCAACTGCTTTTACTCTATTTTCTTCTCCTCTTACTACGTCAATCTTGTTCACCAAGAAAATTAACCGGCTTAAATCACTTGCCATTAGCTTATTGCGTACAAATTCAGCTTCACTCATTGAAAACGGACTGCCGGGAACAATTACCATAATTACAGCATCAAGTTCCGGGATGATTTCTTCGCATATCTGATTCATTCTCTCATCATCGTTTAGTCCTGGAGTATCAATAATGTCGACTCCATTTTGACAAAAGCGACATGGATAATAGACTATAGCTTCTCGAACTTCAGAGGCTCGGCTTTCGTTTTCTTTTGTGAGTTTCGTTACATAATCAATCAGCTCATCGATCTCTATAGGTTTTATGAAACCGTCCATCATCCTTAATTTCACGTGAGCTTCTGTATCGTAAGTAACTCTGTTCATTGTTGCTGAACACGGCATAATATCAGACGGCATAATTTCACGTTCCAATAATGAGTTAATGACCGTGCTTTTGCCGCGTTTAAACTCTCCCATTATGCCGACTGAGAAATGATGATTCCTCAGCTTCTTGCGACTTACAGACAGTGATTGGCACGTTTCATGAAGTTCAAGGCTTCCAGAAATTTTTTCTATCTCGGAAAGTGTACTTACTACATCAGACATCATTCCTTGATAGCTTGTGTAAGCATAAAGCTTCTCATGTGTTGCTTCTACTTCGCCAATATTGGCTACTTCCTGAAGGCTATCACTCATCATTTAAGTCCTCCTTAAGACGCGATGAGAGCCGGAAAAATTATCAAAGCTGATACTCCGTTAAGAATATAAGCAACCCATTTCATAGTGGCATTTTTGGACGCATGGCCGTAAATGAACCCGCTAAAATTGATAGCTAAACCAAGAAACATACTGAATTCATATGCCACAAAGAAGCCTATAAAAGCAAAAACAACGCCCATCCATTCGGAAAAGTCTTGTCACCCGGATTTACTGATAACTTCAAGCTCAGGTTTTACGTTTTCCCGATCAGAACCCTGAGAATCTGGATATTGAATGTTATCCTTAACAAATTCTTTCATGCAAATTCACGACTTTCATAGTATAAAATTAGTTTGTTGTTATATTGCTTCCTTTACATATTGTCTATTACATAGCAAACAGTATCATTTAATGCTAGAAGATCGGAAAATACTTACTACGCTTCCCGATGAGACTTTCAACGCCATTATTCGGCCTTTTTCAGAGGTATGCAGTCCGGCGACAAACTTATTGCTACTATTTATTGATGATTTTCCTGCAGAACACCTAAAGTTTTTATCTCTTATAGCTGGCCGAAAGACTGCTGGGAAATGGCGTTAACGTTATACTTGATATATAGAATTTGAAACCGGGTCAAGACAAATACGCATTCATGGATCAGTGCGTTACTAATAACGATGTTGACAGAGTTCTCATTATCTGCGATAAGTCTTATGCTGAAAAAGCAAACTCCAGAAACGATGGGGTTGGTGATGAGACTGTGATTATCTCCCCAGAAATATATGGTCAAGCTAAACAAGAAAAATTCATACCTGTCATCATTGAAGTTGATGAGGATAACAAACCATTTCTTCCGGCTTATATAAAAAGCAGAATTTATATTGACATATCTGGCGAGAATTACGAAGAGGGATACGAAAAACTGCTCAGAACTCTCTATGGACAGCTGGAAAGCAGAAAACCCGCATTCGGCTCTCCGCCAGCATTTCTTTTCAAAGAAGAGAATGCTTCACTATTAACGCTGAAAGATGCTATTAGAAAATTAGAGGCTCACGATTTCAGGCGCGTCAACAAAAATACCGCTGATAAATTCTTGGATGACTTCAGAGCCATAAAGGAAAACAGAAACTGTTTCCTCAAATTCATAAAGATACTCGCTGAAAGCAATAAACTCGCTCTCGGTGAGTTCCTTGCAGGTGCTTTTGAGCATATCTACAATACACTATGCGATATAAATTTCTTTGCACCGCAAGCATGTAGCTGTTATGATGCCAACTTCAACATCTTCAAATTACACATCTGGGAATTATTCTTATGCTCCATGACTTATTTACTACATCATGAGAGGAAATTCTGTGAAAAACTCTTCTGCCTCTTTGATGTTCAATCTATTGACAGCCTAAAACAGAAAATATCAAAGTGCAGGAACAAACCTGCAATAGGTTACGATAATGTAACAATTCCGGCTTCAACATATAAAGCACTTCATTAACATTCACGACATCAGTACACGTGCAAAAAATCGGGCAACTAGTTCATACACCGCCTGTAAAGCCTAGCTACGTTTCTCCGGCTAACGGTATCACTATGTTTAACTTACTCACTCAATGTATTCACGCAAACCCGGAAATTCGTTTAGCCTCTTGCGAACATATGCTCTCTTAAATTCCGAAAATGCGGTTTCTCTTCGCAAAAACACTTTAAGCGTTCTCAGAGCTGATTTATTTCTAGGATTCTCTTTATACTTGTCCAATGCAGTTATCAAAATATTCATTTGTTCTTGCAACCTCTCTAAACATTCCTGACTTCGCGCTGTTCTTATTCCTGTATTACGGATATTGAAAACCTCATACATAAGCGTTGCCGTAAGCTGGGCTTCTACATCATCTTCATCTTTTGCTGATACAGAAATGTTATCTTCCTTGAAGTCAAATATCAGGCATTCTTCTGGGGCGCGTCTGCAACAATCAATTATACCTACATCGTACATATCTCTGTTTTTGACGCTATTGCAGTGCATACATGACCAAAATAAATTATTCCAGTCAAATTTTCGCTCTGGATATGTACCGTTCTTATGCGGCAACCTGTGTTCTACTACAGCGTCTTGCAGCCTATTAATCCCGCATATATAGCACTTGTTATGAAAATCTTTTTTTAGCGATTCAGTTACATCTAGCTTTTTGTATTCTCCGTTCTTCTTTTTCGCCTCTTCCGCCAATGATGTGGGTGCGGGCTGGCTTCGTTCTACTTTTATCATTACAAATCCTCTCGTGATTCAAACTCGGATTTCAGTCGCTTATATTCTGTCGCTATATCCCATGCTAGATAATCGGGGATTTCATCTAAATATATCTCAAGCTCGGCTATTTCAGTAATATCACCATCTGTTATTACTTCCTTGTTCTCCAAGTCGTATATCACTACATCTCCAAGGCTTTGCAGTATTATCGGTGAGTGCGTACTTACTATAAATTGCACATTAGGGAAGAATGTTGTCAAAAATGGCAATATCATTCTTTGAAGCTCTACATGCAAATGCGTCTCGATTTCATCAATCAAAACTATTCCCGGATGGTCAAACCTGAATACTTTTCCTGTATGTGTTTCTTCATTCGCATTATCAAATCTACAACTATGTCCAGAACTGCCGCAAATCCTGCTGACAAGTTATTGAAATCAAAGGGTTCTTTATCTGCCACAAGTATCGAGAACTTGTACGTTTCCTCATCAAAAGCAAGTTTTACATCCTTCGTTCCTTTGCTATTGTGTCCGCTACAATAATTAAATATTTGCTGAAGCAATAAATCAAACTGCTCAAACCACTGGCTAATCTTCTCTGCCCTATCATGACGCGCTTTATCTTGTGAACGCGCTGCAAGTGCCTCTGTTACCTTCATATCAAGCAGATATTTGATAAATTCATATCTCGGCGTATCCTTCACCGTTCTGGCATTGATAGAATATGTCTCTTTCAGCTCTACTTTCTCAACATGTTTAGGCTGTTCCGCTTCAAATACCCTATTGTCCTTGTAAAAGGCTAGTATAAACTCTCCTTTCTGGAAATGACTTAACACGCCGTCAAGAGGAACTGTCAGCGTAATATCTATCCCCTGCCGTGCTTGCTCCCAAGTTTGTCTATAAGATTCAACGCGACTTCTTATGCTCTGTATCTCATTCTCAGACTGATTACTACTTATAGCTTGCTCTAATCGACGCTGGTGCAATTCACAATAGCGTAACTGCTGTTTAGGATCACCTTGTGTAGCCAGCCAGTCCAAATGTTTAGAGATGGCTTCAAGCAGACTTGTCTTGCCGCTTCCGTTTCGGCCTGTAATAATTAAGTGCCTTCGTTTCCCATTTGAACATTGAGGCAAACTTATTCCTTTATAAGCTCATGATATAATTCAGACAGTCCCGCTACATTATCGTACAGCTTAACAAATAAACTCTCAGGGTGATTTACCCTCGCATCAAGTACCTTCCGTGCTGTCAATTCGATTCGACTCCTATGCCACTCTATTGAACCTACCATCCTCGAAATCATCGCTGCAATTCGGTTAATCTGCTGGCATACGTTATCAGCATCTTTCCATCCCGCATTGCTGAACATTCTGTTGAAGTCATACACTATCACTGACAGCAAATCTTTCTCGGAATCTTTCGGGGAAGCTTTTACTACTTCGGGGAGTATTTCTTTATCCTCATCATCACGCGCAAGAGACATTGTTTCTCTCGTCTCAATTCGGTAGCTCTCAAGGTCTACTGCTTCAATATAACCCGGAAGGGAAATCATCATCCTTCACCACTGGTAGCTTAGGCAGTATCGCTCCTAGAAAGTTATACAGTTTCACGAATCTTTTTGCCGAACGCTTGAATTTCACCTGCGAGTCCTCATCGAGGTTGGCGAATATTACCGCGTGTTTGTCGCGAAATGAGTCAAGCTCTCCGCGTTCCGCGCCATCTATATATAGTTTCACAAAATTTATCATCTCTTTGTGCGTAAAAACTCTGCATTCCATAACAGCCGATTCGAGGTTGTATCATTCGTTCGGCTCAGTCTCTCCTGAAAGTATTGCCGTCTTATAATATCGCGAGAACGAGTCCGCAATTATTCCCGCGTCATTCGCAAAATCTAGTATGAATGTCTCACTCTTGCCCGAATATGTTCGATTCAGCCGTGAGAGCGTCTGCACTGCCTTGACTCCGTTTATCTCCTTATCGATATACATAGCGTACAATAACGGCTCATCAAATCCAGTCTGAAACATGTCCGCAACTATCAGCAATCTATATTCATTATCACGGAATCTTTCGGGCATCTTCGAGTCTGGAAAGTCGTTAAGCCCGGATGAGGTCAGCTCATGGCCGAAATCACTATTTGTGCCAGAGAACGCTATCAACGCTTTGTACGGGCAATTCATTTCTGCAAGACATTTCTTCACCGCAAAATTTATCAGTCTCTTCATGGCCTTCTTGCGGTCAAATTTCGGATCGTCCAATGTTATTTTCATCAGTCTGTAATAGCTCTTCACTGGCGTGTAGTATTGCAGCACGTCAAGAATAAATCCCTCTTCATATCGCCTGCTTCATCGTGTATACATGGAACGGCCTGCGCTTGATTTTCCTGTCTTCCTCATACGGTGTTCCGAATATTTCAAGCGTATTATTCTTCGGTATCGCAGTAAACGCAAAATAGCTCGCATTCTCCAGCATTTTCCGACCGTCAGCAAGCAAACTCAATATATCATCATCATCATTCACAGGCGACAATGTACGATTCATTTCCGCTGAATATTTCTCATCTTGACTCGAATGCGCCTCATTTGTGATTATCGCAAAATTTGGGCCTCTGTAATGGCTTTCAACAATATACGGGAATTTCTCGATTGTCGTTATTATTATCCGCTTCCCATCATATATTGCCGTCCTCCGCTGGTATGCTATTAAGTTCGGATGTCGGAGATATGCTTTCGTCCCTGACCACTGTCCTTTTCCTGATGTCTGCCATCATTTCCACTAACTCACTGGCTACGCTCTTCAGCTCTTGCGCCTCTAGAGGTTGGCCGAGTGCTTCTGCACAGTTCTTCTGCGACAGCTCGTATTTCCAGGGTAAAAATTCCTGTGTGCCTAGTCGTGGCATTTGCTCCGCGTGGTCTGTTACGTCGTTACTTACTGTCTTCGGGGTTTCTGAGGTGAAATGTACTCCGATGCACTTCTTCCGTATCTCTTCCTACTTCTTCAGCAACCATTCAGGGATTTCGGGTACTGTTGTGGACGCGGGATTGACTGTATCACCATGCATCAGCGGTTTCAACCGGGTTTTCGCGAGCGGTATCTGCCTGTGGTGTCCCTTCGCTTTCACCACTGATAAAAAAGGGGTTTGCGGATGGTGTGGATGTGTTGTTTGTCGTTTCTGGGGTCTCCGCGGAGGTTGGGGTTTGGGCTTTAGGGGGTGATGCTGTAGGTTTGGGGAGAAAGGCTTTCCCCGTCAGGGAGTCCTTTGTCTTTTCTTGGTATGTTACTTCTTTCGGGATTACTGTATCGGTTTTCTCGTGATTTTTTTCCGCTAGAGCATGGAGAATAGCTCCCCCTTCCCTTAAAGATTCTTTAAAAGAATCTTTTCGCCCTGACATGTTTTCAGTCTGATAAGCTGGCATAGTAATACCCTGACAGGCTGTCATTTCGTTTGCCATGAAAGTTTTATCAACTATTGTACTTGAGTGATAATTGGTATTATCTGTCGTAGGTTTAGTATTAGTAGCTATGTCTGCAGAGTGCTTAGTGTCTGTGTCTGTGTTGCATGAAGTATTGTAGCCAATGATTTTGTAGATGGAAGAAATCTGCCTGTGGTTGCGGAATCTGGAAGTCCGCTGAATAGCCTGATAGCCTCAAGAATATTGAGAGACATGTAAACGGTGAGTTGTGAGCAATACGCATGAGTGGCGATATTTTCTACTATTGGCAAGTCTCATTGTCTGTAATAGCAAGCCTTGAAGTTTCAGTATGT
>CALAUZ010000228.1 GCA_937892105.1 uncultured Fretibacterium sp.
CGCTAGGAACGATTCAGGGCTTCACAGGTGCGGTTAATCAGGTTCCAGATGAGCCTCAGGTACGTTTTCAGGCACTTCATCACCAGTTCATAGCGAGTGCGAAGGTTATAAAACTGGCACATGAGAAATACCCGTCCTTCATGATGGGCAATATGAGCCTGTTTGCAACGAAGTACCCGTATACCTGCAACCCGTCCGATGTCCTGAAATGTCAGCGCGAGATGAGAATCACTAACTGGTTCTGCTCTGACGTTCAGGCGAGGGGCTATTACCCTTCATACATGGAGCGTTTCTTTGAGGAAAAGGGTATAGTGATTCACAAAGAGCCTGGTGATGACGAAATCCTCCGTCAAGGGACAATAGACTTCTACACATTCAGTTACTACATGTCGACGTGCGAGTCTTCTGATCCTGATGTTGCGGCGAAAGCTAAAGGCAACCTTGTAGGTGGAGTAGCTAATCCATACCTGAAGGCTAGCGACTGGGGATGGCAGATTGACCCTGAAGGTCTGCGCTGGTCTCTAAATGAGATCTGGGACAGGTATCAGCTTCCTGTGATGGTAGTAGAAAACGGACTAGGTGCAAGGGATGAACTGACTAATGACGGTAAAATACATGACACTTACAGGGTAGAGTACTTGCGTAAGCACATAGAGCAGATGAAGGAAGCAGTTGAGGACGGAGTAGACCTGCTTGGCTATACACCTTGGGGATGGATTGATGTGGTGTCTGCCTCTACTGGAGAGATGGCAAAACGTTACGGCTTCGTTTATGTCTGCAAGTATGACGACGGCACAGGTGACCTGAAGCGTATACGCAAGGACAGTTTTTACTGGTACAAGAAAGTCATAGCTACGAACGGCCATGATTTAGCATGAAGCAGTGAGCATACTCCTCATGCCTTGAGACATGGGGAGTTTTGCATCTATAGTGTTGAGCAAGGGGCTTAAGTGTGAGCTCAAGAAAATGAGTGCCATGTGAGGGTACGCAGAACACTCGAAAAACTTAGAACAACGCTGGGAATAACGCCTGAGACGCTGGCAGCAAGCACAAAACATAAGGAGGCATAACCAGACCTAGGGCTAGAGTCACTATGATGATGAGACCAAGAATTATCGGGCTGATGACGAGTGCTAAGGCTGAAGGAAGAATGATCGGCACAAACAGAAGCATAGCAGGGACTGCCTCCATAAACGTACTCACGAACAGAAAGAACAGCACTGTCACTAGCAGGAATATCCAGCACCCTCCTGGAAGAACTGTGAAGAATTTCTGTGCAGCAACATTTACCTGGTAATAGCTCAAGAGTTCTCCCAAAGCATTAGCCGTAGCTAGAGCAAACAGAGATAGGGAAGCCATCTTCATTGTATCTATGAGAATGTGAGGAAGCCTGCTGATCTTGATTGAGTGGCAGAAGAATATAACCACAAGCAGGGCATAAATACACATAAACGTTGCAGACTCTGTTGGCGTGAACAACCTTGATACTATCTTTCACTCTGAGGAAAATTCTTAGTTAGCATACATCCTTATGACTATCAGAGAAATTATTGAGCCTAGCGTCGACTAAACTGCTGTAACTCCCACAGAAATTCCCTTGTCATAACCTTGTCTCGCCATTGCTGGAATGAATATATTCCCAACTCAGGAAGCGTCTGCCTGAGATGAGCAGGATATGCCCGCGAATACCATAGAGACAAGAACATTAGCATACGCCAAGCCGCCTTTCCAATGCCATACTAGATCGCAATACACTCAATGAACTTCTCTGTTATGCCGCCTTCATTAGATTAGCCGTCATAATGAACAACGCATCGCCAAGAGTGTAAAACTGTTAAGCCCATTGAACATCTTCGTGAAGACAACTGTATTCGGAATTGCTGGCATACATGCTATCACCGCGAAAGAGATTAGCCCAAGCGCAAACTCAATTAGGAACAATAATGGCTATGAGACCAACAAATATAATGAGTACAGTACCAAGCATCAGAAATTACCTCCGTTAAACAACTTCATTACTAGAGCACAAGTTCCGTAAATCAGGTATATACTCGAGGTTGCGCCGCATATAGGAATGCAAAGCCAAGTAGAGTTTCTCTTTATTGAAGCTATCATTGATGTGAACGCAAAATTAGCGTTTGAATGCACCATCGCAGCAACTCCCATAAACACTGCCCATATGAATGAATACATGCTGACATCGTCTGTCCACATAGCAGCAATGCCCATATAGCTACATGTGATCTGATATACAACAGTTACAATGGAAATCAGGCTAAACATACCTCCGATAGCTATTTGAAGCTTTTGAAGCCCCTTCATGCATACTCATCTCACAAAAATGAAAAAAGGCGGTCAAGTGAATCAACCGACAACACATTATGTTCCTTATTTCTCCGCTGCAAGAACCATATCGTGTTGTTCCTGCATCTTGTTCTTCTTAGCGAAATCATCCTGAATCGGTCTAGCAATGGCTCTGAATGCCTCAATGTCAATGTCCGCAAAGTCTGTGATGACTGCATCGCTCTCTATGGCCTTCTGCTTTTACTCTCAGAACATCATGTAGGTTACTGCTCTCTCTTCAGCCGTGCTTGCCTAAAATGCTTTGTCGATCCACTCTTTCTGTTCGTCAGTCAGATGGTCGTAACTGTCGCCGTTCAGGAGGAATAATCTCGTCGTGAAGTCATGATGCGTCTCTGAGATGTATTTCACGTTCGGGGTCTCGTGATGTTCAGGGTAATGTTCGTGTAGTCGTTCTCTGCTCCGTCAACTACTTCCCTGTTGTAATGCCTGGTAGAGTTCTCCACATGCTGCTGTCGTAGGGATTGCACCGCATGCCTTGAAGAACTCCTGCTTAACCTGTTATGACTGTGTACGTATGCTCAATCCTTTGAGGTCTGAGGGAGATTTAACCAGCTTCTTAGCGTAGACGTCGCGAACTGATATAGTCTTCATGGCATCTCCAAATCGCCATTAAGGCACTTCTCCCAGTGCTCGAAGTTGCTGAACAGGTACTCGAGCTAGAAGATATCAATATCCTGGATCCAGATTGCGGTCATGAAGCCTGGTGATGATACTACTATGTCAGCGGCAAACATAGTCAGCTTCTCGATCAGCTCGGACTCATTTTCGCCAAGCGTGCCCTTATGGACAGTAACAGCTAGCCTGCTTCCGGAAACCTATGCTGCGACTTCTTTGAACTTGTAGAGGCCATGACTGTAGGGGGTAGCTAGATCTGTGGCATTCTAGGCGATTATGAGAGTTAGTTCTGGAGTTGCTGCCTGCGACATAGAAGCGAATACTGCAAGGAGAGCAGTAAGGGTAAGAGCGCAAAGGATTTGCTTCATTGTGTGATCCATCCTTTCGATAAAATGATAATGTATTGAACTTCCAGACTCAGTTTACGCCTACTAAGTTCAAAAGTTGCTAACTATAAAACTTTTAAGGTTGTCAAAACAAGTTTCACGACTCAATGACGTAACCTAGATTGCATGAATTCCTCCTTCTCAAATGAAGGATTTGAACGTAAAGTTTTAGCTGCCTAGAAGTAGTTATCAACGGCTGAACACTCACAAGAGATAACGAGGATGAGGGGGATGTTATGGCACTTCAAGATTTCACCACTAACAACACAACACTAATGGAGATGCTTCAATAACAGTACCATTTGAGCAACTGAAGGCAACAGCAAAGCAAGCGTTCTTGAAAACAGGTCTTACGGAAA
>CALAUZ010000229.1 GCA_937892105.1 uncultured Fretibacterium sp.
CCTTCGCCTAGAACTATGTGATTCACCGAATGTGTGAGATATTATCATATGTGCAAATATAAAACAAAGGTAAGAATTTAATACCTAGAATAAAGATTACCCCGCTTTTCGAGAGCAGGATATATCTTATCGTGGAGAACACAGACGATTTGGCGGGAAGGGAAAGTGTATGCGCTGAGGATTTGAGGGGGCGAGTATTGATGGTTGGAGGAGGTTCGCCGCCGGAATTGAGGGCGGTACAGCAAAGGATAATAGATACTGTTCACGTGCAATACTTCAACAGCAATGACCGTGAGACAACGCTAACGAACATCAAGGCTCACAGGGGTATATGTCTTGCGCCCGGTTTTCTGAACGACCATAACGGCGAGTTTTCGTGGGTACCGTTTGAGTGTCCAGAAAAGATATGCTGTGTTCTTTGCACACATTCAGGGGACAAACGGGAGAGTGTGAGGGATTTTGTGAAGCTCTTGCAGAAGATGTATAGAGAACGCCCGGAGTTCATGGCCTGATTTCACCAGTCTCCGGGAAATGTTACGAGTTACTTTTTGCTGAACATCATTCCGAGAAACCACCACGGAATTATGAACCAGCCGAGAAGTGCTCCCCAAATAAGTCTCTGTGTGAATAAGTCATAGCCGATAACTATTTTACCCTTCCAGATTGTGTGAGGTACAGCCAAGTACCCCAAGATCACGTATATGATAAGCGGCATGTCTAACTTTCTCCCTTAGCTTTTTTGTCCTCAAGTTGCTCCTGTAATTGCTTGATTTTCTGACGATGAGCATCGAAGTGAGAAAACCCCGCAGCTACAGCTGTAAAGAATGCACCACCCAACACATCATCATGAGCTAATCCCTGTTTCTCGTCCCCAGAGAAAACCAGCCCTTGAGGATCTAGAGCATATGCCGCAATGAACAGTCCTACAGTAACCCACAGTACAGTACGCGCATACTGTTTTCTCTTCATTGCCATGTATCCTCCTGCAATGAGTAAGCCCGCTGCTGCACAAGCTATCATCATTGGCAGAGGCAGTGAGCCTATTCCTGCTCCAGCCGACATAGTGCTTGTGAGTGTTTCACCCGCCATGGAAAGGTATCCCGCTCCTCCTATTAAAGCTATTACGAACGCTACAATGTGCACAGATAAAACCGTCCTTTCTTGAATAATAAAGTAGCACGTAACCCAAACAGACAAATCCAAAGAAACCTTGTGGTATAATTAGCGCAAGATAAACTAAAAGATATAAGCTACTTAAGTTATGTGCTTTCCTCTTGATTGTATAGAAAGTATTATAACATAAAAGGGCATTCTTTTAGTTTGTTCTATATTTATTTAAATAATTTTACTTAAATAATCACTTCCATTCCTCAACTTCTTAAAAATCAAATTCTGATTGGTATAATACATAAAAAAATTCAGATAATCGAATGCATCTGCCCAGGGGGATATAAATGCCATCTTTCAAGCTCTCAAGCGCATCTATCAGGCGAATTACCACAGCTTTCAAGCGTTACCAGAAAATACGCAGCCTCATACTCAGGAACGTTGACGAATATATCTCCGACTTCATGAACTTCAAAGGAACTCCGCAGGACAGAGAAGAATACCTCGAAGAAAAATACAGGCTTCGAGAACCTAAAGAGAATTACATTACCGCCGGAACTAGTGGAAATGTATTGTTTTACGTCAGCGAAATAGCACTGCTTACGGGGCGAGACACTTCATCAATATCAAGGACGCTTTCACAGATGGAACGTTCAGAGGGCTGGTACTCAAGGCTTTTCGCTCTCAGAAAGGAAACTAAATCGGCTAACAATAACACTAT
The DNA here is from genome assembly GCA_937892105.1 of uncultured Fretibacterium sp. Next base: position 1,829 of record CALAUZ010000229.1, read on the forward strand.
CTACGCTTATGACCGGAAAATTTTTGACTTAATCATTGACTACAGGGAACATAAATATCTCGAACGCATAAAAAACGCTGGCGGTAAAAATTATTCTGAGGCCGTCCGTTACTGGAATTACCTGAAAAAAACTGAACACTGCGGAAAAAATGAAGCCTCAGACAGCAGGATTGCAGAACTTCATGACGATGACAGCGAATTAACCGAGCTTCCCGAAATCCCTCCCGTAGGCTGGAAGGACGTAATCAACATAATCGGCTCTAAACTCTTCAGCGTCAGAACTGACATGATATTTGCGTTTGCTTTTGCCGTTACTTTTGGAATAGCTAGAAGATGGACAGTGCTAATTCCTATTTTCGCGGCAGTATCGGCAGCACTTCTCATTGTGTTTGCGTTAATGCTCAGGCACAGGGCTGAACACTCAGAGATTTTCGCGGAGGCAGGAGCAGTAATGACACTTCTTGCTATATTCTGGGGAGTTAATTTGACGATGGAGAATGGGATTTACACTCCAGGCGGTACGGTGATGAACCTTACTACTCCTGAACCGTCAATAAAACTTGATGTTACTCGCGGCGAATATGCTGGTTGGGATAATAGTCCCCTTGTTTTTTTCGTGAATGCCGACAATGAGGCAGACATAAAGAATATTTTTTACTGCACAGACTCTGACACCGAATATAAATCTTCAGGACTTAATTACACGGGTATTAATCTTTGGCTTACTCCTGACATAAAGACAAACATAATTACGCTGTACGTAAAATATATAGACATGAAAGATAAAGAACACGGGCCGTATAAATTCACATTTGACGTAGAGAAGGAACGCTTCAATTCCGGGAAAAACGCTTTACTCAATGACCCTGATATTATCAGTTTCACGCGAAGAAGACAGACGACGCTCATACACACCCTTCTGAATGACACTGTAAGGGCAGTACATTACGGAATTAGCAGCAGGAAGCCAGACAGAATATATATTCCAGACTTCAGCAAAGATTATGACAAATATAGGTCTAATATTGTTGATGAGGTAATCAGCAGGGTTAATGAAGATGTTGACTTCGTTAGCCTCTACACTGAGTTCACGGACGGAACATCATCTGACATTCACATAAAGGAAACTGAAAGGGGCATACGAAATAACCATACCCCTTCCGTAAATGAGGCAATCAGCCTGTAACTTTCTCCAAGTTCTCTATGCCGATACCATGCTTCTCCGCGTAACCAGTAAGTATCAAGGTCAATGCTCCGTCGCCAGTAACGTTGCAGGCTGTCCCGAAGCTGTCCTGAAGCGCAAATATCGTCAGCATTAACGCCGTACCCGTCGCGTCAAATCCGAGAACACCCGTAATCAGTCCCAGTGATGCCATAACCGTACCGCCGGGAACTCCAGGTGCGCCAATCGCGAATACTCCCAGCAACAGGCAGAAAAGTACCATGTTGCCGACAGATGGATATACGCCGTAAAGTATCTTTGACACTGCCATAACGAAGAATGTCTCAGTCATTACTGACCCGCAAAGGTGAATGTTTGCGAAAAGCGGAATGCCGAAATTCACCATGTCATCTCTAAGCGTAGGCTCTGATTTCTTCGCGCATGTCAACGCTACTGACAGCGTAGCAGCACTCGACATTGTTCCTACAGCTGTCATGTACGCAGGCCCGTAATTCCTGATTATGTTCAAAGGGTTACGGCCCGAATACACTCCGGCGATAAAGTAAAGCAATGCCATCCAGATATAGTGCCCGGCCATTACTATCAAGATTATTACGAGGAATACAGGGAGCTGTTCAGTGATTGACCCCTCGTAAGCAAGCTGGCAGAATGTCGTTCCAATCAGGAAGGGAAGTACTGGAATCAGAAATTGTGTTACTATACTTAGAACTATCTGCTGGAACTCCTCAAGAAGAGCTATTATAGTTCTGCTCCTGTTCCACGCCGCTGCAAGTCCCACCAGAACAGACACAAATAACGCTGACATTACCGGCATGACCTGAGGGATTGAGAGTTTGAAGACAACTTCAGGGAGAGATCTCAAACCGCCTGCAGTTGACGCAATGTTAAGTATAGGGATTATCGCATAGCCTGCCGCTGTTGCCGAGAACGCCGCGCCTATTGATGAAACATACGCAAGAGTCAGCGCAAGAAGCAGCATTCTTGAGGCGTTGCTGCCCATTCGAGTTATCGAGGGAGCGACAAAACCGATGATGATTAACGGGACACAGAAATTAAGGAACTGGCCGGCTATGTAGTGGACAGTTACGATGATGTTGAGAAGGGCTTTGCAGATTGAAGAGCCTTCGATTGAGGAGAGCCACAAGCCGACTAACATTCCAAGAACGAGTGCGGCTATCAGCTTGAACGGCAGAGAACTTGTGAAACCTTTACTGCTCATGTTGAGATTACCTCCTGTGAAATTTTATTCTGAAAGTTTACACCATTATGCAATTTTAGAGGCACGAATCTACGTCAACTCTGTCGATCATGACATTAAGTATTTCCCTGTCAGTCTCCTTCATGCCTATTTTACCTATGTAGCCCATATTCTTTATTGTGTGTTCAACATCATCTTCGACAAAGCCTTCACCGCCCCTGAACTCGTCATAATTCATGCTCATATGGTGAGCGAGTATTGCAGCGTGAACAGACGATGCAATTTTCGCGGCACAGCTGGGTTTTGCGCCATCACAGACTATGCCTCCGACATTCGCCAGAGTGTTCGTGATTGTACGGCCTATGCTTGCGTAATCCCCTCCGGCCATGTACGTTATTGCCGCCCCTGCGCCTGAAGCAGCACTTACAGCCCCGCAGAACGCAGAGAGTGAGCCTATGTAGTGCTTAATGTAGACAGATACGAGATTGCTGACGGCCAAAGCTCTGTACATTTTCTCACGCGATATCCGCCATCTTTCAGCATATTCAACAACTGGAAGGGTTACTGTTATACCCTGATTTCCGCTCCCTGAGTTTATGATTACCGGAAGTGGACAGCCGCTCATTCTTGCATCACTTCCGGCGGCAGCTCTTGCACACGCGCAGGTTCTTACATCATCGCCCCAAGTCTCAATTATTGTCTTGCCGATACATGCGCCCCATTTGTTGTCGAGACCCTCCTGTGATATTCTGATGTTGTATTCTGTCTGGCGGTCAAAAACTTCCGCAACGTCTGAAATTTCCAGAGTATCAGCAAAATCTATAATCCCCCGTAAAGTCATCATGCTTTTGTCTGCTGAAGATTTTTCTGTCTGAACGCTGACTTTTTCGGGTAAATGTCCGCTAATGATTGTGTCATCGCGTTTTATGAGAGTGATATTCGTGTGGAAGTTCTCAATTCTGACGGTTGATGAGTGTCCGTTTCCCTGTGCCGTAACCTCGATGTAGAGATTGGGGACATCTTCCGCGAGAGAGACATCACAGATATTTTCACGGACTAGTTTACGTGTAAGAGAACGTGCTTCATCGGTTGCCGCAGAAATGACTTCAAGCTCCTTTGACGCGTCCCCGCCGACTGCTCCGAGTACTGCCGCTGCCTCAATGCCTTTCTGTCCGCCTGAATTGGGAACGATTACGCCTTTGACGTTTTTGACGATGTTGCCGGAACATGAGACATGAAGGTGTGTAATGTCTTCGCCTAATACTTCTTTTGCTTTTGCCGACGCGTAGGCTATTGCGATGGGTTCGGTACAGCCCATTGCTGGTACTAGTTCTTCCCTGAGAATTGCAACGTAATTTTCGTATTGTTCACGTGAAAGCATAAATTTATTCCCCCTTGAATATATATAAATGTCCGTTAGTTATCGGCAATTATATATCTATCACATCAAGAGGGAACTAAGTATCGTTACTTGCGCTTCTTATTTGTTGCTTTATGTCCCTTTTGCAGCTTCTCCAACTCAGGCGCAAGATTCGTCCAGTCCTCCGTAGTCAAATCCTTAATACTGGATATTCCATGCTTCTTCATGTATGGGATTAACACCGCTTTATATTCCTCTGGCATTGCGCTCATAATGTCAGTCCCTGAAGCTGCGTCATCATCTTCGAACTGTTTTTTTCTGAGTTCATCAGCCATAGCTCCCATGTCCTTATCTGTAAGAGCTTCCCTGTTCGTGATACCGTGTTTTTTCATGTATGCTTGTTCAACTGACATGTAATCATTGTATAGTTTCTCTTGTTCTTTCTCTTGTTGGGCATATCTTTCTGAACGTTCAGGCTTTATATCAGTTGCCTTCATTGTCAGATAAACGTAGAAATACTCTCTGGGTTTTTTGTCGCCGTTAGTAACTTCAAGGTAATACTTCTCGTTTTTTGGGGACACTTTAACTTCCGCGAAACCATTACTCACAGATAAAAGAACCCTGCCTTTGCTGTCAAGCAGCCTAGCAGAGTAATCGCCTTGATAGTCCTGGTTAAAGCCGAATAATACCTTGTCGCTGTAGCTGATTATTTCAACGGGATTCTTAGGGTTAATTAACCCTGTTTTCTCTGTAGGAATTTTTGCTGCCTGTTTCCTCACTCCTGAACCTTGCGGCTTAAGCATCGTTCCTTCTCTGATTTAGGCGGAATCCTCGGTGGGATCCTCCTTATAGGCCAAGTATTTCAAATAAGCCCACTGCTCTTTACCCGAGACCGAGAGGTAGTCTATAGGGTTGAAGACTATCCTATTGTTTCCGCCGGTCAATTTCTCAACATTGGCGATGACAATGTGAAATATAGAATCCATTCCAGCGAATGAATATCTTGCCGTGAAATTCAAAAATATCACAGCACAAATGACCAAACACATCAGCTTTTTCATTGTTCTTTCCTCCTATTGTCCATAATAAAATTATTATAATTTTTTAGCATAATATTTACAAGAATACTATACTAAAAAAATTTTGCTGGATTTGATATTATTATATAATTTACATTTTTGACGATGTTGCCGGAACATGAAACATGAATGTGTGTAATGTCTGCGCCTAATACTTCTTTTGCTTTTGCTGACGCGTAGGCTATTGCGATGGGTTCGGTACAGCCCATTGCGGGTACTAGTTCTTCCCTGAGAATTGCAACGTAATTTTCGTATTGCTCACGTGAAATCATGAGAGTTAAACTCCCTTTCGTATTTGAATTTCTGGCAATTATATATTAGAGTTGACCATCAGAATTGAGTAATGTGAACATTACAATGGCTTGCAAAAAATTTTTCACTTCTATTGGAGAATAAATCGCAAGTTAATCTTGATGAATTTTATCGGATATGCTATCCTTTGCCCCGTCAAAATTGGTCAGAAAGGAGAAATTTTTTCGTTGAGGCTTTCTACAACAGCGCGTTACAGCCTTAGAGCGTTATCCGACTTATGCTCACGCACGGACAATGAACCCGTCTCGGTCAGCTGCATAGCTTCACGCCAGAACATACCCGTGAACTACCTGGAACAGCTCTTCGGGAAACTCAGGCGCGGCGGAATACTTGAAAGTGTCAGGGGTGCGCAGGGAGGCTACATTCTTGCACGCCCGGCGGGTGAGATAACGATTGCCGAGATACTTCAGGCGTTGGGTGAACCTGTGATATTCGGCTCATGCCAGACAGAGAAAGGTTGCGAAAATGCAGTAACATGTCCAACGTTCAACTTGTGGCGGAAAGTCAAAGGTTCAGTTGACGAGATACTCAGGACTACAACACTTGAGGATATTGCTGACGAGAAAGTTTCACTCCTTGAGACAACAATCCCTGACCCAGAACGCGAAAAAGTCAGGAATAAAGCACTGAAATTAAAGGGGGAATAGCTGTTAATATGTTCGTATACATGGATCACACTGCAACAACGCCGACAAGTCCCGAAGTTATGAAAGCTATGATGCCGTACTTTGGGGAGATTTTCGGCAATCCTTCCAGCGTTTACTCGTTCTCACGTAAAAGCAGGCAGGCAATCGACAAGGCTCGTAACCAGGTTGCGGGCGCACTCAATGCTGACCCGTCGGAAATATTCTTCACTGGTTCAGGGACAGAGGCCGATAACTGGGCACTCAAGGGCACGCTTGAGAAGGGGAAAATTGCCGGGAAAAACCACATCATCACTACATCTATTGAACATCACGCGATACTACACACGTGCGAGTATCTGAAGAAGGTTGAGGGTGCGGAAGTAACATACCTTCCCGTAAACTCCGAAGGTCTTGTGAGCGTTGAGGACGTAAAAAATGCCATAACTGACAAGACGGCGTTAGTGTCAATAATGTTCGCGAATAATGAAGTCGGAACGATAGAGCCTGTATCGGAAATCGGAGCGTTATGCAGGGAGAGGCATATACCTTTCCACACGGACGCAGTTCAGGCAGCAGCCCACCTCAAAATAGACGTTAAGGCAATGAACATAGATATGCTTTCCATGTCGGCTCATAAGATGTACGGCCCTAAAGGTGTAGGAGCGTTATATCTCCGCAAAGGTCTTAACCCTGAGAACTTCATTCACGGCGGTGCGCAGGAACGCAGGCACAGGGCAAGCACGGAGAATATTGCCGGAATAGTAGGATTTGGCGAGGCAATGGAGATATTGCAGGAAAGGCTTGAGGAGGACAAGGCGTTGAACTCGGCACGCAGAGACAGGCTTATTGCGGGGATACTTGAGCGAATACCTCATGCAAAGCTGAACGGTGCAACGGGTGATAATCGTCTGCCGAATAACATTAACTTCAGCTTCATCGGTGTTGAGGGAGAGACATTGCTGTTAGACCTTGACGCTAAGGGAATAAGTGCTTCAACGGGGAGTGCGTGTTCATCGGAGAGCCTTGACCCTTCACATGTATTGCTTGCGCTGGGGCTGAAACATGAGATGGCTCACGGTTCGCTGCGTTTCACGATAGGGAGGCTTACGAATGATGAGCAGATAGATTACTTGCTTGATGTACTGCCTGAGATAGTATCGAGGCGGAGGGCAATGTCGCCGTTATGGGAAGACTACATCAAATCACAGGGAGGAAAATAGAGTTATGGCATTAGATTACAGCCAGAAGGTAATGGATCACTTCATCAACCCTCGCAATGTAGGAGAGATACCAGACGCGGACGGTGTAGGTGAGGCAGGGAACCCAAAATGCGGGGACATCATGAAGATATATTTAAAGGTGAACCCTGAGACGAAGATAATAGACGATGTAAAGTTCAAGACGTTCGGTTGTGCGAGTGCTATTGCGTCATCGAGTATGGCTACGGAGATGATTAAGGGGCGTAACATCGAAGATGCCTGGAACCTGACAAACAACGCGGTTGCGGAAGCTCTTGACGGTCTGCCGCCGATAAAAATGCACTGCTCAGTGCTTGCGGAAGAAGCGATACATACAGCACTGAACGATTACAGGGAGAAACACGGAATGCCGGTTATCCCGATGGAACATCACGAAGATTAGAAAAGTGTATGATCCCTCCTCTTAGACATGGGGAGGGTTAATTTTTCTCAAGCGCATAAATGAAGTACGTTACCGCCAGCAAATCCCCAGCCCCTCCAGGACTAATCCACTGCACAATATACTCATCATCAAGCCTGCGTATATCCTCAATCCCGAAACCTGACGCAATCATTCTCCCCGCATTCCTCATAACTTCCTGAGCCGTCTTAACGTCATGGCGTGATATTATGTTTGTGTCCTGAGCATTGGCCATAATGTGAATTAACGTTCTCGACATAGCGTCATTCATCGCCATTCCATCACCAAGATACCCTCTCAATGCCGGAAGCGATACTTCCCTCACAACAGCATAACCAGCTTCAGCCTCGCCGCGAATCCCTGTTATGCCGTGTTCGATGTACACTCTTTCTCCCTTAGTGAGCATGGCAGAAGGTTTTGTTTTTGCGTTGGCGAAATCACGTCTGCATATCCCGGCGCACATTTCACCAGCAAGCCTCATGGTCTCATCAGCCGTAATTTCACGCCCAAAACCGGCAATGTATCCCGCACAAGAACATAGAAGTCCCAGCGAGAATATTTCCCCTTTATGGGTGTTTACGCCTTCTGTGGCACGAAACATTCTGCGTTCAGCCTCAACGCCTGTTCTACGGACTGACGGGAAGACTTCAGCAGGAGGAATACCCTTCATTCCCCCTGCCCTTCCTTCTTCAGCGAAATCAACGAAACTTGAAGCCAGACTCGCCGCACTCTTCATGAACGTGAAAAAATCCATATCCCTGTGCGCTCCTGAGTTATTGCGGTCAACAAGGCCAGGTTTGGGAGTGGCCGAAACCTCAAGCAGCATCGCCTCAAGTGCCAGCCTCCCAATCTCATTACTCGTCATCGTCCTCGTATTCGTCTTCGTCAGGGTCTTTATCGCCGTATTCCCTGCCTCTTATCCTGTCCCACCACAGCCACATTCGCCATACGCATTTGTATGCCGCAGGTATCGACAACATCGCAAGCATTCCGCCGGCAATAAGTCCTCCTATGGCAACTACTGCAATGGGGCGTTTCATCTCGGAGCCTCTGCCTGTTGAAAGAAGCGGCATTAGCGACACTACCGATGTAACTACGGCCATCAACAGCGATTTGAACCTTACATGGCACGCTTCTTCCACCGCCTCGTAAGGGTGAGTTCCCTTCAGCCTCAGAACTTCTGCGTAATCGACAACGACAATGGCATTGTTGACGACCATTCCGACAAGCATAATCATGCCGATTAGGGCGAAGATTGAGACATTAACGCCTGAGATCAGCATTGCCGGAACAACTCCTATTGCTGCCATAGGTACTGTAGCCAGAATTACAATGCTGTATATCCATGACTCCAGTATTGCCGCAACAACAAGGTACGTTACTACTATTGCTATTACAAGCGTCCTTATAAGCTCCGTAAAGTTCTCGGCCATGTCCTCCTGTTCACCGCCGAAATTAATGCTTACACCTTCAGGAATCGTCATTGAGTTCACTACCTCGCGCATTCTTGCGTTTCCTTCGCCTGACGTAATGTAACGTACTCTGCCCGTAACAACAACAGCCCTCTCGCGTTCAACCCTTCGTATCTCCGTAGGGCCATCGCTCCATGATATGTCAGACATCTCGTCAAGAGGCACAAGTCCGTAACCCGTCATTATGGGCAGCTCATGAGCCGTGAATATATCGCTTGCCTTTTCGCGGGATATTCTGGCCTTTATGTCGTACTCGTAGCCTCCCTGACGGAATTTCCCTGCATCTCTGCCTATGAGGTAGCCTCTTACTATGCTGGAAAGGTCGGAGATGTTCAGCCCCAAAGGTGCAAGCCTCCATCGTATAGGCTTTATCTGCAACTCAGGCTTTCCCATTTCCATTTCGATGGAGAGGTCTCTTATGCCCGGAATTACTCTGCCTTTTGCCCTTATGTCCTCCGCAATGTTGTAGAGCTGGTTCAAGTCCTGACCCTTAATCTGTATCTCTATAGGGTTTCCGAAACCTGAACGTGTCGCGGCAATAGATACCTGAACACCGGGAAGACTGGTAAGGTATGGCCTAATCTTATCGGCGAGGTCTTGGGTTGACGGCCTGTCCGGATCATCGTTGAGGTACAGTGCGACCTGTGCTTCATTGATGGCACGGCTGCGCATTGAGCTGGCTACGGTTGAGACAACGTTCTTGATGTACTTGCGTTCCGGAATGGAATTGATGTAGTCCTCAACATGATAGACAAGAGCCGAAGTCCGTGTTATAGATGAGTTGTTGTCGAGCGTGAGGGTTATTCTCACTGTCCCGTCATCTGTGGAGGGTGTGAACTCCGTACCTATGAAGCCTCCGAGTTTCAGTGAACCGTAAGTCGCCAGAATTGTAAACACCACCGTAAGGAATGGAAACCGCATGGCCACATGAAGAATGATGAAGAATAAATCCCTGAAGCCGTCAAATATCCAGTTCCACCAGCCCGTCAGTATCTTCCCGATTAACGGAAGCTCTGCGCTGTCTCCCTTTTGCTTCTTTATGCGTGCGGCAAGACATGGAGTAACCGCCATCGTTACCCAGAGTGAGAAGGCTGTAGCATACACGATTGTTACGGCATAAGGTTTGAGGAACTGACCCGCAATCGTTGACATCAACGCAACAGGCATGAACACTCCCAAATTCGTCAACACTCCTGCGAGGACTGACATTGAGATTTCGACCGTACCTTCTTCAGCGGCCGCAAAAGGTTCGTATCCCATGTCCCTGAACCTGTATATGTTCTGAATGATGAGTATTGCGTTCATGACAAGCGTACCCATTGAGAGAGCAAGGCCAAGTGTACTCATGAGGTTGAGGGTGTAGCCGTGAATTTGCAGAGGAACGAACGTAGCCGCAAACGCAACAGGCATTGAGAACGCTACGATGAACGTTGCGGAGAACCTTCCCAAGAAAAGGTATATTACAAGTGCCGTAAGAGCTATACCGATTGCAGTATCGCGTATGATGTTCTTCACTGCCGACTCTACGAAGCTGGTATCATCGTAAGTATATTCGTATGTGAAGTCTGGGTAATCTCTCATTGTACGTGTCATTAAACGCTTAATGAGCCTGCCTGCTTCCACAACGTCAGCATTTGAGCGCGGACTTATTCTCAGCTGAACGACAGGTTTCCCGTCAGCACGAGCCATACTTCTCTGGTCTTCCTCGCCGTCAACTACTTCACCAAGCATTGAGAGCCTTACGGGCTGTCCGTTTGGTGTGGGAATGAGTATGTCTTCAAGCTGTTCGACTTCGTTGAACTCACCCATGAGGCGCAGTGATACTTCGTCTTTGGTCTGAGTAACGTAACCTGAGGGCGTAGTCTGATTGTTTGCGGCCACAACGTTGCAGACCTGCATATAGTTTATGCCGTAATCGCTTAATGCCGCAGGGTCAAGGTTAATATGTATCTCCCTGTCCCTTCCGCCTGTAACGTCAACCCTTCCGACACCTTCAACCCTCGCAACAACGGGCTGTATTCTGTCCTCAATCATCTTCTTTGCGGTTTTCTCCGGCATTGATGAGCTGAACGAGACAATGAGGAATGGCTGTGCGCTTATGTCGAATTTGCTGGAGACTGGTTCATCGGCATCATCTGGCAAATCTGGGACTTTTGCTTTGACCTTGTTGTTCACGTCAACTAGTGCCAGGTCTGGATTTGTACCGGCCTCCATTTCTACGGCTACCATTGAGATACCCTCGATTGAGTATGTCGTTATGGACTTGAGGTTTTCGAGGTCAGCCAATGCGTCTTCGAGAGGCTTGCTGATGAGCTGTTCTATTTCGTTTGGGCCGGCACCTGTGTATGTTGTGCGGACGAGTACGAATGGAAGCTCGACATCAGGATACAGAGTAACACCCAGAGTGAAATAGCTTGAAATTCCCAGCAGTATCCAGATAACAACAGAACACCCGGTAAAGACCGGGTGCGTAATGCAAAACTTTATAAATCCTCTCATGGCAAAGTATTACCCCTCGTTAGTTTCGTCAGGCGTGTTTCTTCCCGCAATGCCGACATTCCTTACAATCCCTGCTCCGTCATAAAGAACCCTGTTTCCGCTGGTGATCAATGCGTCTCCAGGTTTGAGGCCAGATGTTACGACGACTTTTCCTTCGCGCCCTTCGCCTGTTGTAATGGCGGTGAGTTTTGCCCTGTTTCCGTCCGCAATGTACACTGACTGGCTGTTACCCCTGTACACTACGACGTTTGACGGGATTACTACGACACTCTGCTGACTGCTGACCTTGAACCTTCCCTCAACGTATGTTCCAGGCAGTATCCCAGAGTTTTCCGGCAATCCTACTGTTACCGGGTAAAGTCCTGAGCCTGACTGAGCTTCGGGGCTTATGCGCTTTACGAAACCCTGATGTGTTGTGCCGTCAACGCGGATTTCAACAGTAGTGCCGCGATTAATCTTCATGATGTCCTTCTTCGAGACCATCAATTCGGCCTCCATTTCCTTCGGGTCAACAATTGACAGCAACACTGCTCCTGCCTCTGCGATTTCACCAGGTTCAACATTTCTTGCCGACACTATGCCGTTGATGCTTGCCTTGAGGCTTGTGCGCTGGAGAGATGACTGCGTGGATTTCAAGGCTGCTTCTGCCGTCTTCATGCGGGAATATGCCGCGTCAACTTCGGATTTTGATATGCCTCCCTTTGCGTTGAGCTGCTTCAGCCTGTTGTAGTTGAGGGCTGCCTCATCGTATGCTGTTTTCCCAGACTGAACCTGCGCTCCTCTCGCCGCAACCTGAAGTGTTATTACCGTCTGGCCTGCCTTTACAGGGCTTCCTACATCAACATTAACGCTCCTCACGATTTCACGCTCATATGTAGTGATGTTCTGAGTATGGGCGGATTTTGCCTGGCCGTAATAGCTTCTCCATGTCTCCCAGTCTGATGTCCTGAGTATCTCTGTCTCTACGGGGTAGACTGTTTCCGTCTGTGTCTCAAGTGAACGGAGATTAGCTTCTGCCTGTGCCAGCTTTGCTCTTACCTGAGTGCTTACGAGGAAGCCGACCCCTGCCAGTAACAATACCCACATTAATATTCTTATGCGCACAAAAAATTTCAGCATAAACCTTTATCACCTCGTAAAAATTTTGTGAAAATGCTTTGTGAGACCGCATTATAGCACAGTACAACACAGCGGAGTGAATAAAATGTGAAGTCTTACAAGTGCCTCGAAAGAATAATATCTCTGAGAAGGCAGAGTACCTTTGCGAAGTGTGATGATGTTATGCGCGTGAACAGTGATTTTTTCTGCTTTATACCTGTTTCCTTGAACTTTTCCGTGTCGAAAAACTTTGATTTATCCCGTATTTCTATCTTAATGTCAAAAGGAAGCTGCCAGCCTTCAGGATATCCGTATGAAGGCGTGAGGATTTTTACCGCCCTGCCATTCTCAAGAACATACCTGTTGAATTGTGATTCGTCATGCCACAGTGCAATCTTGTTGCGTGAGAAGTCTGCGTTTACCCTCGCCGAAAGTATCTCGGACATTATCATGAAGTCCCCTGTTCTACCGCAGTACAATCCGCCCATAACGTACCTTCCACCTGCATTGTAGGGAACATATGCCGATGATTTATGGTCTCTCTCGTAAGGGCAGTATATGCTTTTTCGCTTCCAGTATCCGGGGTGCATTACTGCGGAAAGCTCCTCGCCGTCTCCCGGCAAAAATTCATTGATGCTTATTGTTTCGCGGCAGAAAAGGTTAGAGTTTGCGAACATGAGATAGTCATTCCCCGAAATATCTTCCCTGAACCTGCAAAACACATGAAACCTCATAAGCGTAATCAGAGGCCATGGCATAGGATCAATGTAGAATGCTTTAACTCTGTCATTAACGGGTATTCTTTCGGGGCTGTCTGTGAAAACATAGTAACGCTTCAAGACATCGGGCATAAATTTTTTCTCAAAGGAGCGGTAAAATCCTTCCCAGAAAAGATAATAGCTGCCAGTGCATAAATACAATATCCCTATGCTTTTTCCCATTTTGACGCAATATCCCCCCTGCAAGCTACTATCTCATACCCTATCTTGAGCATTCTGTTGTTCAGGCAATTCCGGCATTGCGCACTCTCCTCGCCTGTACATATCTTGTTGTCGTAAAGCTCGTACTTCTTCCTGACGCTTACGGGAGAGAGGTTAGGCATTACAACGTTAGCCCCAGACATTATGCCCATCTCGCGCCCTGTAGGATTTACAGTCCCCAATGCTGTAGTTGCCGGCAGTAGAACGGGAGGGTGTATCAGGCGTATGATGGAGAGAAGATAGCACGTCATCTCAGCAGTACCGGCCGGAAAATCCCTGAACGTCGTATCCTTGTGGGGAATGAACGGGCCAATTCCGCACATCTCAGGCTTGAACGTCTCGATGAACTTTAAATCCTCCGCAACATTTCCCGCTGTCTGGTACGGACTTCCAACCATGAAACCACAGCCCACAGCATACCCAAGTTCCCGCAGCTCTCTCAGACACTTCATACGATTGTCCCACGACATGTCCGAAGGGTGCAGCATGGCGTAATGTTCAGGGTCAGCGGTCTCATGCCTGAGCAAGTACCTGTCAGCCCCGCTTTCACGCAAGAACTTGTAACTGTCATAACTTCTTTCGCCCATTGAGAGTGTTATTGCGCAGTCAGGGTGAAGGGCCTTGATATCGCGAATTATTCCGCCGAGAACGTCATCACTGAAGTACGTATCTTCCCCGCCCTGAAGCACGAACGTCCTGAACCCTAACGAATATCCTTCGTCAGCACATTCCAGAATTTCCGCAGGGTTCAGCCTGTAACGTTCGCTTTCAGTGTTGCTCCGTCTTATCCCGCAATAGAGACAGTCGTTGCGGCAGATGTTGGAGACCTCGATAAGGCCGCGAATGTAGACGCTGTTACCGTAGATTTTGCGGCGGACATTAACGGCGAGTTTGCGCAGAAGCCTGGTGCTTTCGTCATTGCGGCCAGTGATTAAGGTCTCGTACTCCTCAACGCTGAGGGAGCGTGTTTCTGCCAGCTTATTGATCAGGGCGGTTATGTCCTGCATTACTTAGAGAATGCTATGGTTACGCTTACCCCGTCAAGTTTCCCGATACGTCCTGAGAGTGCCGAGATTATGTCCTGCGGTGCGTCGAGTGCTATGCTGATGATGTTGATGTTCTTCTGGTGGTAAGGAAGACCCATACGGCCGATTATGTGCTGCCTGTACTCGTGAAGAATGTTGTTGAGGCTCTCGATTGATGATGTATTCTCAACGATTATGCTCATTACTGCAACTCTTGTGTCCATTGTTATAGCTCCTATCTTATCTGTAATTTGGGTAAAGCTCTGCTGCAATCTTGTCTGAAACTTCAAAATGCTGGTAATCCTTAACGGTCTTCCATTCTCCGCCCCACTCAAAGCCGCGCTCAGTAAACAGCTTGTAGCAGAGGTCGTCCTTCTCTATTTTGTAGGTGAAACTCTTGCTTCTGTCGGTGTATTTTTCTGCTGTTGCTGGTTCAACAATTCTTTTGCCGTCAACCTCCTTAACATAAGGATTATACAGGGTGTTAATGTCTACTGCCAGACCTAGACCATGTTTTGAGATTTTAGTTGTGTGAGAGATGAAGCGGAAGTTGAAGCATGAGGAGTTGTTGTCGCGCATAGAGGTTTCGTCATCTGCGCCATACTCATCGACAAGCCTCACTCTCTGAATGGGATAGCCAGCCTCAAAGAGAGCCTTGAAGATTTCGAGAACGTCAGAAGCTATGCGGACATTGCAGACTAATTCGCCTCCATGAGTGATACCCTCTGCGTCTTTGTGGAGAATGTGGAGGTATCGCAGGTCATCGAGGGGAATGGGGCAGTTATCCTTGTAGGACTTGCCTTTTATGCGTGCGAATATCTCATCGTTAATTTCGGAGATGGAGAAGCCTTCGCAGTCATTGGTTACTGCAAACGATACAGCAGACTGTAATATGAATGATAATGCAGCTAAGATAACGACAAATTTTTTCATAGTGAATATTCTCACTCCTTTTGTGATGTTAGGCATTCTAAAGCACAAAAATCTAAATGTAAAGTTGTATACTCTGCTACAATATGTTCTACCCACAAGAAAGGAGGCGTAGTGTCATGATTAACCTGAAGAGTTTTGACTCACTCGGAGCCAACGGACTGGCTATGATGCAGACGGGCCTCAACTCCGCAAATGCCGCAAGCACAAAAGTATTGGACAGTGGAGCTGACCCCATGAGCATCGCCGAAGCATCTATGGACATGAGCCAGGCAAAAGTTCAGATGGCAGTAGGAGCATGGCTGGTGAAGTCTCAGAACGATCTTATGGAATCGACGTTGCAGATATTCGGGATCGGCCAGAAGCACAGCGGTTTGTACTAGCAAGGACACACAGCCTGCCTGAATAACATCGGGCGGGCTTTAATTTTTACACACAAAGGGGGGCTTTGCTCAATACATGGAGCCGATAAAAACCCAAGACGAAAAACTTTCACTCATTAACGGCAGGATACATACGCAGTCAGGAACAGCCTCGAACATTACATTTGAACATGGCCGTATCGTATCGGTTAATGACGAGATAAGCAGCCTTGACGGGAAAATTATAGACCTTCACGGAAGAACAGTTTTACCCGGCTTCTGTGATACAGGGCTTGACTTCCTTGCATGGTCTGAAAATCAGGAACGCCTTAACCTTTCCAATATTCATTCAGTCCGCGAAATGTCAGAGTCCCTCGAAAACTACTCACGCGCAAACCCCAAGCCTTTGCGCGGGTGGTATGTTGCCGAAGGATTGCCAGATGAAGTCATAATATCACGCGATGACATTGACAGCGCAGTACCATCATTGCCATGCGCCATAATCGACACAAGAAGAAGCCATGCCGTCCTCAACACTCAGGCAATGAACGAGTTTAACATGCCGCAGGATAATGTTGAGCTTGACGAGTTCACACAGCACCTTCCGGCTCTCAGCGAGGAGGATATACTTCATCTCGTGAAAACGTATTCCCCGAAAGTCAATGCTATGGGAATTACTGAGATATGGGCGGACTTTCATGGCGATGCGCAAAGATTATGGGATATATTCTTCAACGATGCATATGACATGCTCACTTTCAGGCTGAGGTGCAATTTCAGTTTTGACAGTGCAGATATGCTCAACGGGTTTCTTTCATCAGGACTGAGGACGAGAGACGGCCTTCCATTCTGCAAGCTGGGAGGTATAACCGTAAAAGGAAGCATTGAGCAGCAGGAGCAGAAGAATATGATACTTTCTGCACACTTGTCGGGCTGCCAGGTAATCAGCGACAACAGTAAATCCTGCCTTAACGCACTTGAACGCTTCATAAAGAAGTCCCGTAAAAACTCCCGCCATGTTGTACGAAACATAACAGGAAGCCTAATAGAGAGAATGAGACTGTTAGGGCTTGGCGGAATAGTATTTTATGGACAGGAAGACGGATTTATTCACGAAGCGTTCCAGAACGGGCTGGTTATTTCTGCGGGAAGCGGCGGAAATCTTGTGTTCCCCGTAAAAGCTATAAGCAGTTTAGTGTCCGATGGTCTCAGCGTTGCCGAAGCATTAAGCATGTATACATGGTCAGCTTCATGGAATGCCGGCAATGAGTCTCGAAGGGGTGAACTTACTGTTGGGAACGATGCGGATATTGTGATACTGGAACAGGATCCCTTCCTTGTGAGGCCGGAAGAGATAGCGGGTATTGATGTTGCGATGACATTCTGTGCTGGCTGTCCGGTATATGATTCAGGAGCGATATAGATACAGGAGGAAAAATTTTCATGAGTACAAAACGGAGTGCGGGAATATTACTGCCGGTTACAGCTCTACCCTCTGATTACGGCATTGGTGATTTTGGGCCTGGAGCTGTGAAGTTTGCGAAGTTTCTTCATGACGCAGGGCAGAAGATATGGCAGGTTCTCCCAATGACGGCGATAGATCCTGGCTGCGGAAATTCCCCATACAGTCCGACAAGTGCGTTTGCCGGAAGCTGCCTTCTCGTCAGTCCTGACAGCCTTATAGATGATGGCCTCTTAACGGCTGATGAACTGAAGAAGTCTGCGGCGAAATATGACTTCACGAAGAATACCGGACATGTTGACTACGAGGCTGCGAGGGAGTTCAAGACTGAGATACTGAACGCTGCCTACAAGCACATGATGAAGGGTAACGCGTCAGATTTCAGGACGTTCACGGCTGGAACGGAATGGCTTGAAGGTTTTGCACTGTTCAGCGTGATAAAGCAGGTGAGCGGTGGAGCAGCATGGTATGAGTGGCCTGACGAGCTTAAACACAGAGATACCGATGCACTCCGTAAATTCAAGAAGGAATACTCAGAGGAGATTGCGCGGCAGGAATTTTACCAGTACATATTTTTCCGTCAGGTCAAAGCACTTCATTCGTGTTTGACAGAACTTGGCATTGAGATAGTTGGAGATGTACCGCTGTATGTTACGATGGACTGTGCTGACGTGTGGCAAAATCCCGGACAGTTCAACCTTGATGATGATCTCAACCCTGTTACGGTTGCAGGAGTTCCGCCTGACTACTTCAGTGCGACTGGGCAGTTATGGGGCAATCCGACGTACAACTGGGAAGCTATGGAGAGGGACGGTTTCAGGTGGTGGCTGCGAAGGATAAGGAATTTGCTGGCCATGTTCGATCGTGTGCGTATAGATCATTTCAGGGGGCTTGCGGCGTATTGGGCAGTACCATACGGCGAGACTACTGCGAAGAATGGCGAATGGGTTAAGGTTCCGCACGAGAAGTTTTTTGCGTGCCTGAAGGAGAATTTTCCAGAGATGCCGTTCTGGGCAGAGAACTTGGGGATAATTACGCCAGATGTTGAGGAGCTGAGAAAGGCTTACGATTTGCCTGGAATGCTAGTGCTGCATTTTGCGTGGGGAACCCCTGCCGATAACCCTTATGCGCCCCATAATCACACACGGGACAGCGTAGTATACACAGGTACGCACGACAACAACACATCGCGAGGCTGGTTTGAGAATGACGCGACGGAAGATGAGATAAAGAATTTTGCGTCATACATTGGGCGTGATGTAATGGACGGCTATATCTTCACATCGGAAGTAACAAGGCTTGCGATAAGCTCTGTGGCTGAAACCGCGATAATCCCCATGCAGGACTATCTGAGGCTTGGTGCTGAGGCGAGAATTAATGTGCCTTCAACGCCTTCGGGAAACTGGACGTGGAGAATGCAGGAGGGTGCTATACCTGACGGGCTTGCTGACAGGATACTTGCGGCCTGTAAACTGTATGGAAGAATATAGACACCAAAAACTCCCGGACGGTGAAAATCTCCGGGAGGCTGTTCGTACCAGTTTACTTTTTATTCTTCATCTGTACGCAGTGCATTACTAGCGCAGCAACCCTTCCGCCCGCGTCAATATTGACAAGCTGAATATTATTCTCTATCCGCTTCCCAATCTCAGAAAGCACTGCTGTATTATATCCGGCAGGAACTCCGCTGTCCGAAATATAATCAAACGGAGGAAGGTCCCCAGTTACTCAAACCCTTACAGTATCCCCTCCATCAATATTTGCTATATCAACTGGAACAGGCTCTTTATCGCTGATATACTCATCCGCCAGCCTAGACAAAGTTCTGTCATTGTCCATGTCATTAAGTGCGTTGTTTATTTCATCCATAAGTTTTTCACTGCCTTTTTTCAGCATGAACGCAAACTTATCCGATGAAATCCATTTTCCACTATACGGCGGAGCTTTTCATGCTCACCCTCAGCAGCAGATTTGTTGATGAAGTTCCAGCTGAAAAGTTCTTTGTCCCTCACGCATAAGTAATCAGATACAGCACTATGAACAAAAATTGCGTCCACTACTCCCGATTTGAGAGCCATTACCATAGAGCTGACGTTATCGAAAAATTTTATCTGAATGGAATTTATGAAGGTTCTGATCCATTTCTCATTGAGGTCATCAAGGCATACATCGAGATTTTCTTCTACGTTAAATTTCATGTATCCGTAGTTCTGAAGCAGCCTGTTATAGATTAACCTTGAGGCTTCCAGCTTCCTGACTTCGCTTTCATCGGTATTGCAGTATGAGAGTATGCCGAATACAAGTTTATCATTCAGCCACGCCGATCCCCTGCCGGAAAAAGCCGCTGTATCCATTGATGCAAGCTCATTCTCAGACGCTGCCTCACTGTACCCGGCAATAACAACAGATACCGTCAACAGCAATACGATAAACGATATCATAAACATCTTTTTCATGAAAACAACTCCTTACTTGAAAAGTATAAACTTATTTCAAAATTTTATCTCAGAATTTGAAATTGTGGAAAGAATTGATATTATTAATATTTAAGTTAATCTTGGTTGGTTTATTTGCCATCGCATAAAACCCACAAAATTGCTTATAACAATCATTCAGCCTTAAAATCTGATTTATTTTTTCTACGGTCGTATTTATCGCTTGTATACATCGCTCCTATGGCCTCCCCTAATTACCTCAATAATCAGCACGTCACCATGAAGCAAACAGATCACTCGGTAATGTCCAACACAATATCACCAGAAGCCTGAATAATCACCTATCATAGCCCTCCCGTATTTACGTGGCATCATCGCAGCTTCTTTAGCTGTTCAAGAGCTGCCTTTGTATCGTGGTACTTTAATGCCTCTTCTTGCAATTTTTCGTAGATGAGCTCAGTAGCTAAACAGTCGCAAATGGTTCTGTGCCTGTTATCTATCTTTATGTCAAAATGGTACATCACAGAATTGAGATCACAGGAAGGCAAAATAGCACACAACTTTTCTCATTATACGCAGAACATTAATAAAATTATTCTTCAGTGGAAGTTTCAGGTGCTTCATTTAATTATCACATAAAAAGTTAACATCGAGATTTACATTAAGTTTTATAATAATAATATCTTCAATATCTTAGAACCTGTCTTCACAATTTTAATGAACGGGATAAACACTGAAATGACAGTCCAT
>CALAUZ010000230.1 GCA_937892105.1 uncultured Fretibacterium sp.
AAGTAGTCAAGAAGGACGAACGGGGGCTTTTCCGTATCCTGAAGGAGTTTTTCACCGGTGTAAATGAAGCAAGTCCGCAGCCGACAGTACCAGAAATCGAGAAGTCTGGACGCAAGATTTCCAGCGACAGGCTTGGGAAGCTGAAAAATATACAGGCCATCCTCAATGAGGTGTTGAGCGGGCTTGATGAAAATAAGGAGGATAATGATTTGACCAGTGAGGAAATAACAAAAGCAGTACACGATGCAATAAAACCATTGGACGAGCGTATTGCTAAATTGGAAAGTGTGAACAAAGAAGACACTGTGCCTAATGAAGCTGAACAGCCGCAACAGCCAGATATAGATGTTGCTGAAGTTGTGAAGAATGCTGTTAATGAAGCAGTTGCACCGCTTAGTGCGAGGCTTGAGAAAGTAGAGAAAGCGCGCGGAGTGTCAAACCGAGTACCAGAAGAAAGCTCGGTAGAGAAAGGCGTAAATGATTTCTGGGGAGGAATATTTTAATGTCCAGCAATAGGCAGATGATGAAGGACGCAATAACGTCCGGCGACACAATAACAGGAACGGGCAAGGGTGGAAGATTAAACCCTCAGCAAGCGACCAGATTTATCAGCTACATGATAGATAATACGGAGTTCCTGAAGGATACACGCCTTGAAAGAATGTCAGCACCAGAGAAGCAGTTGGACTTCCTGCTAATCGGAAGCCGTTTGATTCGTAAGGCTACTGAAGCATTAGAGCCTGATGAGCTTGCAGGAGTGAACATTACGCGTAAGGAATTGCGCAGTGTAAAAGTCAGACTTGCAGCAGACATTACTACGGAATTTAGCGAGGATAATATCGAAGGCGAATCCGGCAGTGATAGGATAGCGCGGGAACTTGCCCAGCAGTTCGGGAATGACCTAGCTGACCTCATGCTGAACGGTGACACAGCAGCAACAGGAACAGATGCCTCATTCCTAACAATAGGGGACGGCATTATCAAGCAGGCCAAGACCAGCACGGACACGCACAAGTTTAAGCTGACTGGTACGGACTTCAAGAGTACCATTTTTCCCGGAATGCTTGAGCTTATGCCTAACCAGTTCAAGAGAGACCGCAGAAATATGCGCTTCTATTGTTCAAGCAGTGTAGCAGACAAATACATCATGAGCCTTGCTGATCGCCAGACAGCGTTAGGAGATGCCATATATACGGGCAGAGTACCTATGCAGTTCATAGACATACAGCTTTTCCCTGTTGAGTATATGCCAGATGACGTAATTATCTTGACGCACAAGGATAACTTAGTGTCAGGCGTTCAGCGTGCAATGAAGGTGTACTCAGAGTTCAACAGCCGTAAAGACCTCACAGAATTTACAATGTACATGCGTCTTGATCCAGGCAAGATAGTCTGGGATGATGCCCTAGTGGTAGCGTACCCATTCTAGCCATGCCTGACGAAGTGAAAGAAGTTCAAGCACCGGCACCGAAGCCGAAACCGCCGAAGCCTGAAGAAGCTGTTGCTCCACAGCCTGAGCCTAAGATCAAGGTCGAGAAGGTGAAGGTAAAGCTGATTGGTGCAGCTAGTTGCAGCTATGAGGGAATAATCCTGAGAAAGAATGAGACTGTCGAGCTTGAGGCATCACAAGCAGAACAGTTTATGAAGTCAGGATTATTCGAGAGGCTATGAGCTATTGCACAGTCGAAGACATTCGTGCTGAGGGTATCAGCGAGGAAGATTACAGTGATGAACAGCTTGAAGACTTAATTGCGGCTTCATGTGAGTTTATTGACAGAATAACAGGTCAATGGTTCGAACTGCGAGCAAAATCTATTCGGCTTGATGGACGTGGAGGACAGATTTTAGTTCTTCCTGTTTTCTTGTTTGAGGCATACTCCGTTAGTGTAAACCGTGAAGAGATAGACGATTATGTTCTGTATAACCGAATGGAGGATAGAGCATATCCTAAGATATTTCGGTGTGCAGGCTGGCCTCGTGGACGAATGAATATTAGTGTCTCTGGTCTGTGGGGATATGTTGAAGAGGATGGCTTTACGCCACCTGCTATAAAACGAGCGGCTATGAAGCTGGCACTTTATAACTTCCCTGCACTGAGTGATACGGAAGCTCAAGAGGAAAAGAACTTGCGCGGTCTTTTGGTCTCGGAAACAACAGACGGACACAGCTATTCATTATCGAGTGAAGCTGTATCAAGTCTAAGTTCTGAAGCAATAACAGGAGATACCGAAATTGATAATATACTGAAAAGGTATATGTGCTCACGATTCAGGGCGGCGATAGCATGAGGCCGAAAGTTATTCACTCTATAAAGGTGATACTTCTTCACCGTCAAGAGACAGAAACAGACCCTGAGTTCGGGGCAACTGGAAGAATAGAATGGTTTGACCCTGTGGAGCTTTACGGCCAAGTAAGGTATGAGAGGTTCGAGCAGCTTACGCCTGTTGGTGATGGCAGTGATCCTGTGAATGACGGACACATTGTATTCTATGCTGATGATTGGCAAAAGTCTGGCGGAACTATAGGCGATGAACTAGAGCTTGAGGACAGCTCGCGTCTGATAGTAATAGAAGTCAGGCCGATGGTGCATTATCACGGCAAGCATTATCACGTACACGTATACTTTTCAAGGAAGCGGACAAGATGAGTGAACTATCGGGAGATTGGGGTAGGTTAGAACGTATTCTAAATCCTCAACGGCTAGCAGCAGGGGTAAAACAGGCAGCGGATAAGGTCGGGAATTATGGTTCCAGCGAAGTCAAGAAAGGCGTAGTAAGCGGAGCACCGGGTGGTCAGAAGTTTGTCCCTAATAGTTCGCTGACGATAGCACGCAAAGGTTCAAGCAAGCCTTTGATTGATAAAGGTGATTTAGTAGGGAGCATAACCTATCAGGTAATAGATGCGAACAGTGTATTTGTTGGTGTGAAGAAAGGCAGCGAGGCAAACATAGCAGCGGTTCATGAGTTCGGCTGCACAATCAGAGTAACGCCTAAGATGAGGGCATATCTTCA
The DNA here is from genome assembly GCA_937892105.1 of uncultured Fretibacterium sp. The sequence goes on from CALAUZ010000230.1 coordinate 3,012, forward strand.
CTATCAAGGAGTTCATCTGAAAGCCTCGACACAGTACATAGTGATACCGCCGCGACCATTCTTGAGACCGGTGCTTCATGGCGAAGAGTTCAGAGCTGGCGTTGCTGAGATATACATTCAGGCAATAGAGAGGATGTTTCATGCATGATTGAGGAAACAACACGTGCACTGATAAGACTTTTCCGTGAACAAATTGAAGAAAATACCGTACTGAGCGCAGGGAGCATCGTTGAGATAGCGAAGCTCCCTGTAATTGTGTTGAATGGCCCTACACTCACCGAGAAGAAGAGGTTGATGCGTGATCCTGAACGAATTACCGTGATTGATGAGGAAGCAGGCCAAGCCATACGGGAGATACCGCCTCGATGGTATGACTTGCGATTTGACGTGAATATTTCGTGTGAGAGCAATCTTGCGCTAGTCAAGGTTATAGAGAAATGCAGCAGAGTTAATCAGGGTTATACGCTACTGACAGCTAAGAATGATGAGCGCGAACGTCAATATGTGTGGAGATGGGAGGCACCGCCGCAAGTTAGCACAACCCCTAACATTTCACAGGTAGCGCAAGGCCGCGCTGGAATCATTGTGTATGACGTTGAAGTGTACAGTGAGATACGAGAAGTCTGGCCATTAATTCAGAAGGTCAGCGTAGAAATAGATAAAGACAGAATAGAGGTGCAGCAATGAAAGAATGCTTAATCAAGAATTTAAGCGACGGACCTAGAGATTATCCGCTGGCAGACGGCAGCAGCGTATATCTGGGTTCTAAAAGCCGCTCTACTGGTATTGCGAAGATTAACGCAAATAATATCAGTGAGGCTTTAAGGCTTGCAGAGAACAAAGGCCTTATAGCAATAGAGAAGATTCATGTTGATGGAGAAACCTTTGATGATGAAGAAATCTCTTATGGTGAGGCTAAAGAGTATTTAGTCAGAAATTTATGCGACGGGCCTTGCGATTATCCTATGGCAGACGGCAGCAGCATATATCTTGGGTCTAAGGGCAGTTCAACTGAAACAGCTCAAGTTAGTGCGGATAAGATCAGCGAGGCTTTGAAACTTGCTGTGAGCAAAGGGCTTGTCTCGATAGAGGAAATCCCTGAAGAGGATGGTGCTGCATAATGGGCTTAGGATTACCACGTGAAATAGTTACGGAGACTGATTTAAGCTATTACGTAGATACGATGCTGAAAGGCATATCATGCGTAATAGGTATCACAGAAAAAGGGCCGATAGGTACGCCTCAGTTAATCAGTTCTGAGATGCAGTATGAGCGTGTATTCGGCGGTGAACTAAGAACTTCGGATTTTCCGATGCTTGTGAAGCGTGCCTTGAGCTACGGTGCTGTGCTATGGGTATCTAGAGCAGCGCATTATGAGGATATTACGAAAAAGAACACTTTGACTGCCAAGAGTGCGTCTGTAAATGTGCCGAACAACGCAGAAACTCCTGCAAATACCCTGAAGATAAAAGCAAGTTCGCCGGGCATATGGGGCAATAATCTTCAGGTGAAAATCACGGAAAACAGCATTGATCCTGATACGTTGTTCAACATCAGCGTTATTGAAGACGGCGACGAAGTTGAGAGTCTGGAAGATATGTCCATGAGCGAGAGCAGCGAGAAATACATCGAGAACTCTGGCAGCTCGTATCTTGAAATAGAGATAACAGGAACAGGATTGCCTAAAGCAGGAACTTATACGTTGACAGGCGGCGACGACGGCGGCGACATAACCGACGCAGACTATATAGGCAGTGCTGCGAACACGACAGGTATACATGTGTTCGATGACATAACAGACGCTTTGCAGTTAGCCGTACCCGGAGTATCTTCACCAGCAGTAATAACGGCAGGACTTGCATATTGTGAGAATCGTGGAGATTTACTCTTCGTTACCGAAACGCCGTTTGACCTGACACCGCAGGAAGCAGTGGATTTCAGGCTTGGTAGCGGGGCATATACACACGCAACGTTCGTTAGCAGTTACGGAGCTATGTATTACCCGAAGCTGAAAATTTATGACGTTGCCAGACAGAAGGAACGCTACATCTCGCCTATAGGTGATGTTCTCGGAGTAATGGCAATCAACGACTACACGGCAAACGAGAGTTATGTTCCGGCAGGTACAAGGCGCGGGCGTGTCTTAAATGCACTCGGTGTTGACGTTAATGTTGGAGGCAAAGGCAGACTTGGTGAGGGTAATTATCTCTGTGATAATCAGGTTAATCCTGTATGCCTTTTCTACGATACAGGCAGTGTAGTTTGGGGAGCACAGACATTGCAGAGGCAGGCCAGTCTTTTACGTGAAGTGAATGTGCGCCGAATGCTGCTAGTTGTGAAGAAAACAGTAGCAGCTTATGCAAGAGCATATATTCATCAGCCTAATGACCCACAAACATGGCGCGAGTTCTATAGAGGACTTGATCCTAAATTCCGTGAATGGCAGTCTCAGAGATGGTTCTATGATTACAGAATATTCTGCGACCAAAACGCGAACAGCCTTGATGAGGCGAAGCTGAATACTACCGAAAGTGTACAGCGCGGCGAGTTCAAATGCCAGATATTCATAAAGCCGATGGTAGGCATAAAATGGGTAATGGTGAACGCGGCGATAACCCGTCTTGACGCGAATTTTGATGAGAGCCTTACAGAGGTTCTTGGTGTTGCTGCTTAGGAGGTATAACGATGGGACTACTACCGAAATTTCCCGGAAATCCGCGTCAGGGCTGGCAGTGGCAAGTTCTAGTAAATGGATTTGAAGCTGCTGTTTTCCAGAAGGTCACGATACCTGAGCCGGAAATTGAGATTGATGAGTTCAATTCAGGCGGAAGTGTTCGCTCAGAAAAATTTGCCGGGCGCATTAAGTTTGGAGATTGCACTCTGGAAAAAGGCATGTTCGCGGACAGAACGGACAGAGCAGCATGGGACTGGCTGACTACTGCTGTCAATACGAAGACAGGTGATCAAGGTGCTCCTGTAAACTATAAGAGAGACGTAGAAATTCGTCATGTTAATCGTGTAGGTGTACCTATTCAGACATGGCTGCTCAAAGGAGCGTTCTGCTCAAAGATAAGCTGGTCAGACGGTGAGGGTGAAAGTTCCGAACATATGGTTGAAACTCTCACGCTGACGGTTGAAGACGTAGAGGTGCTGTAATGGAAACGTTGAAATTCTTGCTGCCCTCTGGGAGGCCAGTAGAGATTCAGGAGTTCACCGCAGAGGCAGAAAGAGTGCTTGACAATAAGCAGGCTTTGAAGTCAGGCAAGTGGCTCAATAAGTTTATGGTGAAGGCTCTTGTGTCTCTCGATGATAAACCTATACCAAAGAATGAAGGTGAAGCAATAAGCCTTTTACTGGACATGCTGACCGGCGACAGAAATTATCTGCTCTTGCAAATCAGAATGCTCAATTACGGTTCTGATATGACGTTCAATTATGAATGTCCCAAGTGCGGGAAAACTTCCGGCTACAGCATGAACCTTCAGGATATGCTTGATGACGGGACGCTGAAAGTTTATCCGTACCGTGAAGACTTACCAGTCGTAGTAGATACAAGGAGCGGTATTGCTGAGATAGAGTACTCTACTGGCAGGAATGAACAGTGGCTTGCAGAACTCGGCAATCCAGACAGAATACATTTAGCTATGGCAATGTGCAGCAAGTTCAACGGACACGCGCCTGAATATAAAGAATTTGCTGGTATGTTCGCTAAGGATATTGCGGCGGTAACGTTAAAAAAGAACGGTGAACCTATGTCTGAATCCGGAATAACCAAACAACTTAGGCTATTGCGTGCAAAGATTGAAGCACTTATGGCACCTCATATCGATTGGTAAAAGTCGTGTCAATTCCCATGTAGTAGGAGGGAAGCCTGAAAGGGCTTCTCTCCCAGGTTGCTGGCCTGTATATGAGAGGAGGATGCGATTATGGTGAGGCAGCATGCAGTAAACATTGTCATTGATAAGGGCAATGGAAGAAAAGAGCCGGTTCTTACATCAAGTAAGAAAAGGATTCGGGAATGGGTGGTCAGAAGGCTTTTTGGTGATG
>CALAUZ010000231.1 GCA_937892105.1 uncultured Fretibacterium sp.
TTCTTGATGGCGTTCTCAATGTTCATACTAGTAGCTTTTGGGACATGGCAGATATTCTCTCGCTGGGTACTGAAAGACCCGTCAACCTTCACTGATGAATTACTGCGTTACGTCCTCATAATCTCGGGCATGATCGGCTCTGCGTATTGCTTTTACCGTGATGAGCACTTGGCCTTAACCCTTCTCACTGACCGTGCAAAAGGTACGTTCAAGCTCATCCTGAATGTATTTATCGAGGCCTGCATCTTGTTCTTCGTGGTGTATGTGTTCATCTATGGAGGCTGCAAACTCTCGGCGACAGCTACAAACGTATCATCAGTAATGCGCATTCCCATGAAGACTCTGTATCTCATTGAGCCATTCTGCGGAGTGCTGATAGTGATAGCTCGTGTCCTGAAGTATATGCAGGCGTTCTCAAGCAAGAAGGGAGCTGAAGAGTAATGGTTACAGCAGTAGTAGTGTTATTCGTGTCATTCTTCGTGATGCTGTTTGCAGGAGTGCCAATCTCAGCAGGAATAGGCATTGCGTCAGTAATAGCAGCATGTGCGAGCGGAGTAACTACCCTTGAGGGCTTCGCGTTCACTGCAGCACAGAAATGCTTCTCGGGATTAGACTCTTTCTCCCTGTTAGCCCTTCCCTTCTTCTCGCTCGGCGGCAACATCATGAACAAGGGAGGCATTGCCCGGAGGCTCGTACGTTTAGCGCGCTTACTCGTTGGAGGGATTCCCGGCTACTTGGCCGCAACGAACGTCCTCGCGAATATGTTCTTCGGAGCTGTCTCCGGCTCATCAGTAGCGGCAACTTCAGCAATGGGGTCAATACTCTCACCATTGGAGAAAGATGAAGGCTATGATCCAGACTATTCTGCTGCGGTGAATATCTGCTCAGCTCCAACGGGAATACTTATCCCTCCATCTGGGCCATTGATCCTGTACTCTATAACTGCAGGAGGAGTCAGTGTTGCGGCGTTATTTATGGGAGGATATTTTGTCGGTGCACTGTTAGGAGTGTGCGTAGCTGTGATGGCGATATACCTTGCTGTACGTCTGGGCTATAAGAAGTCTGAAGTTCAGGAGGAAGACTCGGCGCTCAGAATATGGATTGACGCAATACCTTCGCTCTTGGCCGTAATTATCGTAATGGGCGGTATCTTGTGGGGTATCTTCACTGCAACTGAGGCAGGAGTTGTTATGTGCCTGTACTGCGGACTCTTGGCTGCTGTCTATAGAGAGATGGACTTAAAGACTCTCTATAACCTTCTTGCTGACACGATGAAGAGTTCTGCAACAATACTTTTCCTGATAGCTGCGTCGTCAATAATGGCGTATGTCATGGCTCGCACCGGCATTCCGAACGTAATATCCCGCATGATTATGGGCGTGTCGAACAACAAGTACGTGATACTTCTCATCATGAACGTGTTCCTGCTTGTTATGGGAATGTTCCTAGACTTAACGCCTGCGGTGCTGATCTTTGTGCCGATATTCCTGCCTATTGCCCGCAGAATAGGAATGAGTGATGTACATTTCGGCCTGATGCTGATTCTGAACTTGGGGATAGGGTCAGTTACGCCTCCTGTAGGATCATGCTTATTCGTGGGGTGTGGAGTAGCGAACGTCAAGATCGAGGGAGTTACGCGCTACATAGTGCCGATATTCATCACGATGGTGATTGCATTGTTCCTCGTAACGTACATTCCGCAAATATCGTTGAGCCTGCCGTACTGGACGGGACTCATCAAGTCTATGGGCTGGCTGAGATAATAACGTAAGAGCGATTCGCTTTCGGGCGGGTCGCTTTTTGATTCTGAAAAATACAGCCCACCCGGATTCCGAATGAGCTGCAAACTGTGAACTATCAATCTGTTATGTGGCTATTTTATCCTGCGCCTGAAGATCAACGCCGACAGCATAACTCCTAAACCCAACGCAGAAAATCCCGAATCACAGCCTCCTCCAGATGAGCCTGCAACTTGAGTTTCAGTGCTTGACGAATCAGAGTCCGCATTTAAGATTAACCCCTCTTTGTCCTCCCAATTTTCTCCGTCCTCAGAGATCTGAACTTTAAAGGAGTAGTTGCTCTTGAGAGTCTCGCCCGCTATGGTGCTTATCACGATATTAACTGTGTCTGTCTTGACCGTATTAACGTCTTCAGGATCCCAAGTTATCGTGAACTCTTCTTTCGTTGCAGAAGCCTGAAAATCCTTCACGTATTCAGAGTCATCCGACTCGGGGTAAGAAATCATGTCGAATATTCCATCGATCCTCCAGAAAACCGGCACATCATTTGACAGCGTCCATGTCTTAGTGATTACACTCTGGACGTATTTGTCTGCACTTTCTTCTTCTTCGTAGGCATCAGCACTCAAGACCTCAAGATCATGGCTCTCTAGAAACTCTATAAGGTCTTCGTCGCCGTATACCGCCTTAAACAAATCATTAAGCCATGGGAGCGTATAAGTGCAAAATGTATTATCTTTACCGACTTCACGCATTTTGTCCGCAATATCAGCCTCAATAGTTACGTCAAACTTGTACGTCTCGTTCGGGAAAAGCGTGAAATTCTTCGTAAACGTTGAGGTGCCTATAGTTTGATCCCGGCTCCATTCTTCTGCATCAAGGCAAAACGCTATGATTTTAGTATTCGGAAGAGTGTAAGACATTTCGTTGGTTACGACTATCTCCATACTGACCGGGCCTTCTGTGCCTGCGATATATTCATCGTAGAAAGCATCCCAGCTCTCTTTGCCATTGAAAGTTATTGTCGGGAAAATAATTTTCTCTTCGCTGGCTGCAGAAAATGCGCTCGTGATACTGCTGGCCTTTGCTGATTCGGCATTCTCGACGGAAAACTCAAAGTAGCCTTCGTTATTGCCGCCCGGGTCTTCTGCACTACGCGTCTTGTGAACCTCATCGCCTGAATACTCAATGACTGCGTAAAGCTGATAATGTCCGTCCCTCGTCATGTTAGGCGTAAATTCGACTCGCGCCCATGCTTTATTATTGCCGTCATCCTTCCAGCCAGTCATGCTTATTGACTGCGACTCGCCTATAAGAGTTTTAGTGCTGCTCTCTTCTCTGTCATTAGCCCAGTATAATTTGACTCTCACGCCAGAGACATTTTTGAAGCTCGCGTTATAAACCGGTATCTCGACCCTATATTTTGCTCCGGCTAATAAACGGTTCGAAGTGTACTTGTTATAATCAATTGCGTAGAATCTCACTCCGCGCATTCCCATAGCTTCCCTGCGGTTCGTGTTGACCTGGAAAGTCGGCATCGTCGGCCTGCTGTCGGAAAGCGTGAACTTGTAGGGCAGAACAAACGACGGATCAGGATATTTGCTGTAAAGACTCTGAGAGCTGAATAAATCTTTATTATTATTGAACTTGTTCACAGCAAATCCGCAAGTAATCGCGCCATTCTCAGCCACATAAGCACGATAATTATACGTATAGCCGTTATTCAGCGGTGCTCCGTCAATGTTAGGCAGATTAAACGTAATTTTTTCGCCGCTGCTCTCAGTCCTAGTATATGTCGGTGAGGTCTCTGACGCTGGAACATTAGCTAAATCTGTGCCGAATATGCCGTCAATAAGTGAAAGAGTATTAGAAATATAACCCTTCGTAACTTTCTTAGAGTTTGTCTCCTCGTGCGTCTTGACCTGATCAAATGCCATTGTCTGAGTAGTCGTAGTTGTGCCTATCTCTAATGTACTCAGCCCGCTTAACACTTTTTGCCTGTCTGCATAGCCCTCGATGTTCTCAACGCTTGACGGATAAGAAAACAAATTCCCGTTCTCATGCGTAGGCTGGTAGCAGTCATCATTCTGTGCCGTAGATTCTCTGACTTCATCATAGAGCGTGAAGGTCAGGTAATCCTGTTTTTTCACAAATTTATCTATGGAAGTGTAATCAATTCCCCACTCTGGAGCAGGCACAGTAATTATCGGGTAACGCCAAATATTTTGAGGCGAGGTTACGTACTGAATAGAGTCAAGTCGTTCGGTTGTAACGTTTGATAATGTCTTGGTCGTATTAACTGCTTCATCAAAACCCTGCTTGATATACTCGACTTTATCAATGCAATTATCAATAAATTTCGTTAACTTGCTTACCACTCCGTCAACTGTCTTCATTTTAGTGTCGACGCCAGGAATAAACCCCGTAACAGTCTTCACAAGTCCGTAAATATTCTTGGCCGTCTTATAGCCTCCGATAATGTTCTGAGTCGCATCGGAGTCAATGGCAAAAATTGTCTCGACCGTGTTATGAATGTCAAATTTCGTGTTCGATTTCTCAGAAGTTACTGAACTCTTCTGGTAACTCGTCGAAGCTCCCTTCACATATGAGAAATTCGTGGGAGTTGTCGTAAGCTTCGTTCCGTCCGCCGTAATATTATCAACATGATACGGAGGAGCTTGGAGGACGACCATATAACTTCTGTCTCCTTCTCTGATAATATGAGTTGGCTTTGCGAGAGTCATTCCTTCACCTGCGAAATCAGCAGCAATTATTGCAGAAGTTCCTCCAGCTGTTATAGTGCCTGCAGCTTTCAAGTCTTTGCCGTCGCTCTTGAAGATTGTCATCCTGCCGCCGTAATAATGCACCGCAGCATCATCATGAGTTCCGCCGTATAGTGGGCCTTCTGTTATGGAAGTTTCTCGGTCAACAAACGGGAATAACTCGTAATCCCGGCCGACAGGTGCAAGTTTATATTCCTGAAGCTTGAAAGGATTACCCCTGTTATTAACTGCATACCCTACTGTCTCTCGTGCGCCATCATGGAATATTCTTGCTATTACATTATCGCCAGTCCATATATAATTGCTTTCAGGTTTGAGAGTACCGTCTGAGGCAATTTTTATTAATCCCAGATAAGGCTTTACGGTGTAAGAACAATTTTGACAATTCCGGGGCGCAACATTCGCTGAATAGCCATAACTGTCGTATACTCTGGCCATCTGATACAAATTAGAAATATATCCGGAAAAAATTATTTCGTCAGTTCCGTCGCCGTTAATGTCAAGAGTTACGGCCTTGATACCGCCCCACGGCATTGTAAGCTTCTTCTCAAAACCTACGTTAAGTTTAGTAACATAAATACTCATTTTGATATCGTTCTCTGAGTAAGCACAGCCGTAAGGATTGCCTGTCTCTGCTTTCTTTACGCTGAAATTTCCGGATGTATTATTCCATTTATAAAGATATGTGCAGAGTTTCCCAACAGTTCCGCCGTAATATTCTCCGCTGCGGCTTCCTGAAGCTATATCGCTCTGAAAAATTACAGCAAGTTCTGTTTTTCCGTCTCCGTCAAAATCTCCGGCGAGAATTTCAGCACCAGGTATACGGTTCCAGCCGTTATAGCTCCATTTTGAAAAATAGTCAGGGTTGCTGTAATTGTAAATGCTGCCTGCATCAATCATTGTTTTGATCGTAAATTTTTCATTCTCATATCTTATCTGATAGACAATGAGTTTTATTCCCTTCTTGTCGGCCGTAAGCATGGCAACTTCATTTGCATAGCCGTCGTGATTGAAATCGCCGGCTGCAACTTTCAGCAGTATATACGGTGAAGCATTAGTTTTGCTGAGATTGTTTTTTGCGGGCCATTCGCTGTCAGAAGCATTCACGATCCCATTCAACGGGGCAGCCTCAAAGCCGCTTTTTATCTGAGTGAGATTATCAAGCTTCTTGTACTGAACATTTCCGGAAGCATCAGCGAACAATGCCCAGAAATCTAGCTTTGCACTGACATTTGTTGTGTTGTAGTCTCTGGTATTTTCAATATTGTCATTTGTTGTAGCCATCGCTGCCGTAACAACAAGCTCTCCGTCAAAGCCGTCCACAAAAATTCCTGTCTTTATGTCTTTGAGGTAACCTGAGTTTTTGTTGTTTTCGATGTATGTTTCATAGGGATAACGCCACGCACCGAACCTTGACTGTGAAACGTTTCCGTTCTCGTCTGCGGTTAGGGATGTAAAGTAAATATCATAGAAAAAATTTGAATAACTGTCGACTAGAAAAGGAACGCTCAATCCGTCATCAAATTCGTATTTGCCTAAAAGAGAAATAGACTTTGAGCCAGCTATTACGACCTTATTTCCGTTGAAGTTCGTTTTCGCCATAGCTGAGAGAAGGCCGTTATCTCTCGTTTTTCCTACTCCTGATAAGTAGTTTTCTATTTTGCCAAGTGATAAATTCTGCCCTGAACCGCTGCTTATGTTGTGCTGTAAGTCAAGCTGCCCGTCATCATGGAGACGAAGTATAGAGGCTTTCGGAAGCTCAAGGTTTGAATCTTCCTTCGTTACGATACCGCCTGCCCGTGCCTCCTGTAAAATGTCTGGAATTGTGCTGATGTTCTTGTTGTGAACCATTACAGCAAAAGCCTGACCGCTCACTAGCATGACCGCAAGCAATGAGCCTAATAGAACTTTGTACTTCTTCATATTTGGAATCAAATCCTTTCCTAAAAATTTTGGAGCATATTATAATTAATTTACCCCCAAAAAAAAAAGCTAATTCTAATTAATATGGAGGAAAAAATTTTATGGAGATTTGCAGAAAAGTTACTGGCTTTGAAGCTCTCGATTCATTTTATATCGTTCATACCGACAGCGCAGACATCAAAATTTTTTTCATGACCGACGAGATAATAAGAGTACGAGCATCATTTGACAAAGAGTTTGCAGAAGAGTCTTACGTCCTCTCGGCTACTGCTTGGCCGGACAGGTTAGACTCCCTCTTCACGTCCGAACGCACTCACCTCACG
>CALAUZ010000232.1 GCA_937892105.1 uncultured Fretibacterium sp.
GATGACTGACATTGCATCATCCCCTAAGAATTTGGCAACAATGTCATCTGTGTAGGAATCATCAATCTCCTGGATTATGGCTGGCCAAACAAAGAGGGAGTATCCACTAATGTAAGTTGCTTTCTTTGCGAGTTGTAGTTTTTCGATTGATGCACCGGCAGGCACATCTTCCTTCTTGATGACAGCCTTTAAATTTGAGTCTTCAATAGATAGAAGGTAATAGTTAGGAGTTTCGCCATCGATGTAAACGTTATATAATGCTCCAGGAGTAAGATTGTTCTCGAAATAATCACGATCTTCTTCGTTAAAAAGATTATAGGAGGCTTCATACGCCAATAACGCACATGACTCATTGAGGCAAGAAGAATAATAAAGAACGTGAATTGTGGAACCGACTGAAAACAGGGAAGTGATGTACTCAATAGCCAAATCAAGAGGAATAGGATTCCCCTTATCAAACACTAATTGAGGTAAAAGGATTCCAGCGTCAAAATAACCAAATTTAGGATGGGAGAACCCCTCGGTTATTATTCTTCCAAGATCGTCAACCTGAAGAACCTTAAGCTTAAATATGATGGGCTGGTCTATCTCCGATGTTTGCTTATTCGTATTAGGCAACTCCGTCCTTGGGAAGATGGTATCCAATATCGTAATGCATTCATCGGATACTTTTGCATTCACGTTATTCTCAACTTCAAATCCGGCACGATGAAGTTCTTCAACTAGTTGATCCAATCCTACATGGTATTGACGTATCAGCTTGCTAAGTCGTAATTCAGCCATGGCTATTTGTGATATAAGATGCGTAAATATACATAAAACTCCTTTCTTTCTATTACTTTCTCAATGAAAAAATGTTACATTTGCGAAAAAACATATCATGAGCCATATCCACATAGCACTAGTCGGTAATGAAACTTACCCTGTTTATTCTGTTATCCAGTTTCTAAATCCAGATAAAGTATACCTAATCTGCTCAGATGGTCCGAATGGTTCAATTAAAGAGGCTGAAACAGTATCAGAGAAGGTTAGTCTTCCTAAGCAACAGGTGACAATCTTTCCCGTAGCGCCGGCAGATTTCGATATTATATACAGACGCATAGATGAACTGAGGATACTTTTCGACACAAATGATTATTTAACAATCAACATTACAGGCGGAACAAAATTTTGGGCACTTGCGCTATATAAAGCATTCGCTTCAAGACCCGATACGCAGTTCTATCTATTCAATCAGAACAATACTCTTTGGAATTTGGAGACAAACAAGAGTGTCCCTCTTGCCGGTCTTGGACTAGACACCATTATTTCCTTGTACGGCAATGATTCAACCACATTCCGCAATTTTAATGATTATACGGTTGACGATGAAAAATCGCTGGCGCAAATAGAATAAGCACGAAGCTTCAATTTTAGGGCGTTCAATAATTTGGCCGCTACCCCTTCTAAAGAAAATGCAGATGCGTTGAAGAATAAGCAGAGTGATATTTTTACCGATGAGGAGGGAAATCCCATCATGTGGATGAAGCCAGATAAGGTCGTCATTACATTTAAGAATAATGCGGGTGATTTGTTGAATGCTCAACTGTGCTCGCCGAATGCGGTTTCCCTTATCTTCAATAGTGGATGGTTTGAGTATAAAGTCGCTAAGTTATTGAGCGGATGGTCAAAGGCAAAGGAAATGAGGCTGAACTGTATATTCCCAATGAAGGCCGGTTTCCCTAAAAACGAAGTTGACATAATCATTAATACTGATGTCAAACCAGTCTTTGTTGAGTGCAAAACCTATGTTCACTCAGCCACGGACATAGATAAATTCGCTACAGTAGTCAGTAATTATGGAGGGGCGGCATGTAAAGCTGTTTTTATCACTGTTCAACCAATGAAGGATTTGCCAGCAACAAAATGTAAAGAATCGGGTATTTCTGCCTTCTCACTTGAAAATAAAACAGTTGAGGAACTCTACGATTTCTTGGATTCCATTCTTTTGGAAAGTAATAAATGACTTTATTATCACTTCAATAATAGTCCCTGGCGAATAGTCGGGGACTTTTCGTGTAACAATTTATTATCATCGCAGTAAGAATCAGCATAGAGACTAAAGACATATATGCAATGGTGAAGAAACCGTCAAATGATTCATGCACCGCGTCATTAACCAGAATACTGTCTGCAGTTAATGTACAGGGAATAGCAAACTTGAATACCGAAACTATAAATAATGATTTAGAGTATATAAATAGAATCTTACATACAAATCCACTCCAGTCAGTTCTTCTCGCTTGCATCCTAGAGTCATCGTTCACGCGCACGGGGACCACAGTAAAGCAGATATGCAACCTTCTGAAATGCTCAAATATTGAGTTTCTCAAATATAGTAATGAGCTTGACGCTTTAATAAAGCGTAAGATGATAAAGCAGAACATTACCCTTGGACCGTTTTCGGAGTCCAATGGGTACGTTGTTGCTCCCGAGGTCATCGAAGCTATTAAAATAGATGAGCCTTATGTGGAAGAGCCTAGCACGGGCCTTACGCCGGAAAAGCTCTTTGAACGTATAGCAAGACTATTCATTGAATGTGATAATAACCAGCTTCGGGTAGAAGAATTGAAGATATCACTAGAAGATCTGGTTCAGAACAACAGCCATCTGTCATTCTGCAAGGCGCTATCTGAATACGATTTCTCCACTTGCGAAAATGTCGAGTTTCTCCTCTTCATGTCGCTATGCAACAATTATGTCAACCTGGGCTCCGATTTCGTCTCCAAAGACAGTATCCTATCGTTCATGGGAACCATGTCAAACCTTCGAACCACGTATGCATCTATAAGAAATGGACGATTGATGGTCCAGCAGAAGGGACTCGTAGAATTTGGTAATGACAGTGGACTGGCTGATACTAATTCGTTTTACCTTACCGACCTGGCGAAAGAGAAGTTCTTCCGCGACTTTGATATTGAGTTAGACATCAGGAAAACAAGTCCTGATATTATCCGATGTGATTCCATTGTTGCCAGGACGCTATACTATAACGCACCGGAGTTTGAACAAATACAGCGATTGACAGACATTCTGGAAGATGGTCACTTTAAGGAAATACAAAGCCGGCTTGAAGACGCCTCTATGAGAAAAGGCTTCAACTGTCTTTTCTATGGCGCCCCCGGAACCGGTAAAACAGAGACGGTTTTCCAGATTGCAAAGGGAAGCGGACGCGACGTTTTGCAAATCGACATCAGTAAGCTGAAAAGCAAATGGGTTGGAGATAGCGAGAAGGCTGTCCGGTCAATATTCAAATACTATCAATGGTTGGTAGCGCATAGTAAGGTCGCCCCAATTTTGCTCTTTAACGAAGCTGATGGTATCTTTGGAGTCCGGGCTAAAATAGCTGAACGTTCCGTAGATAAGATGAACAACTCTATTCAGAACATCATCCTGCAAGAAATGGAGAACATGGAAGGGATTCTGATAGCCACAACCAACATGATTGAGAACCTTGATTCAGCCTTCGAACGGAGATTCCTTTACAAAGTGGAGTTTACAGTACCCGAAGCTTCCGTCCGCTCAATAATATGGGAGGCAATGATGCCCTTTTTATCAGCCGAAGAAGCCGGCTATCTGGCGCAGCATTTTTCCCTGTCAGGTGGCCAGATAGAAAATGTCTCGAGAAAATGCGCAGTTGAATACATCCTGAGTGGGAAGAATCCTGAACTGGCTGACATGGGAAAAATGTGTGAACTGGAGACCATTCAGGGGAAGAAAAGGCCTCGCATCGGATTCTAGGATATTCCCAGCAGGACAAAAAATTAGCCATTCGCTTCCGAACAGCCTTCAAAGAACGTCTCGTCTACGTCATTGTCTTGTTCCCATGGACTATCCGAGTCAAAGTATCGGTACGTCCACTCGTCAATGTCCTGGTAGTGCCTTGCCATCAGTTCGGCTTTGAAGCGTTCCATAGCGCGGGATAGGGCAACCCGAAGCGCCACGTGCGTCATGTGCAGCTCTTGAGCCATCTCCTCGCCACTGAGCTTAAGGTCCCAGCGCATGTAAAGCAGTACCTGGTCCTTGTCGCTTAAGGCGTGGAAAGCCGACTGCCAACTTTCTTTCTGTAAGCGGTATTTGCGACGCTCTTCGAAGGAGAGGGCTTCATCATGAGCCGACCAGCACATGATGGTCAACTGATCCCGCTCTGAACGGCTGAGGCGGTCCAGCCCTCGCCGCAATACATCGTCATCTTCCGTGTCATAGTAGCCGCCATCAATAAGCCTTACCTGGCGCGCTTTCTGCTTCAGAAGGTCACATGCGACGTTGTGAGCTATCTGCCATAGCCAGCCAGCAAGGTTCCCTTTGGCCGGATTGAAGGTACATGCTCGTTCGCAGGCTTTCAGGTAGGCTTCCAACTCAAGGTCGGCGCATTCGTCGGAAGAGAGGATACCGCCACACTTACGGTTAACGTGGGTGATGGCTTCTTTCATCTCCTGGAGGTGTTCCGCCGCCAGATGTTTCATCTGGTCCGCAGTAAGGTTGTTGGTGGAGTCGAAGTTTTTCTTCATGATGTTGTCGTTTAGGCGTTATTGGGTTGGCACCATGCCTTCCCTTTTCATTAAATGTGTTCGGTTTGAAGCGGTGGTCACATAACCGGTGACCAATAATAAAAAATAGCGTTGCTTCCAAACGGTTTTCTCAGTATCCTGAGAGACGCTTAAATCGACTTGTCAAAGAGTAAAACGCTGACTGACATCAACGACGGCAAAGGTAAGGCTTTATTTTGTATCCGCAAATCCATATGCAGAATAATCATTCAGAAATCGGTTTTCCGACTATTTCTTCGATTTTTCCCATATTTTTCCTTTTCGTGGTGTAACAATAATGCCCCTACTGCGTTATTAAAGCAACAACAAAACAACGAAACTATGAATAACTACAACGCCTGCTATTACAGAGAAACCAAGAGTATAAAGCGTCAGAGCAAAGCCCTCGCAGACGAGCGCCTGGTATTTATGGACGGCAAACGTCTGGGAGACTTAGACATCGCCATTGAAGGTGGTGCCACTTTGCGGAAGGTGCGCCGAATCATTGAAAAACGCGTTAGCCAGAAGTACTGGAAGAGTGGTTATGCTAATGATGTTACCAACTATAGCCGGCATACAACACGACGGTATTTAACAAACCAGATGAAGAATATCTACGGTTATGTCCCTACCGGTTTTGTTTATTGTTGCGCAGCTTAAAGCCATTGAATATGAAAACAGTATACACAGAAAAAGAACTTCAGCAGGCCATGAAGGCCAATGAACAACGCATCCTGATTAAGGGAAAACTGGCAGATAAAATCAGGTTGAGAAAGAAGGCTAAGAATGCCAGCAGAGTTGGACTGCTTTGCGCGGCTATTGCTGCAGCCGTAGCCGCTCCTCTAACAGGCGGAGCTTCAATTCCGATGGCAGGCGCAACACTTACCGGGTTAACGGCCGGATCTCTCACCATAAGTACTGCGGAACTGGCCATTATATGCGGCTTCGCCTTGGGGATGACATCCCTCCTTAAAGGCTATGGAAAAGTGAAATTCAACCCTGATGGCAGCATCGAGATAGAAAAGGAATCGTCTTGTTAACAGATGTTAAAAGAGTGAAATGCCATCGCTGTGGGCATTCTTTTCTCCATTTTAGAATGGAGGATAATGCTACGGTGAATCCATACCCTATGAACTGCCCAAAATGTGGGGCTGCGGTACGTGTACGTTTGATTAGAAAGATTTGTTGATCATAACCTCCTTGACCAATTCACATCCTTTTGCGATAGCGTTAGCACCAGATTCCTGCTCCCGCCTTTCTCATAGAAGTAAATCCGGAACACCTGGCCGCGCGTGAGGGCAATCT
>CALAUZ010000233.1 GCA_937892105.1 uncultured Fretibacterium sp.
ATCGTTCCGAATCCGCTCAGCTTGACATTGTTGACCTTCTGGATGACGATGAGGCCCATCCTGGCGGAGTCGAGGCCCCTGCCTTCTG
The DNA here is from genome assembly GCA_937892105.1 of uncultured Fretibacterium sp. The sequence continues at coordinate 89 of CALAUZ010000233.1, forward strand.
GTATGCTGGTACCCGTGACCAACGTGTAATCGAAGGGGTTGGTGCTTCCGAGAAGGGTGGAGCCTGCCTCGACGCGGAGTTCGACGTTGTCTTTGAGGAACAGGTTCCCGGAAAGGAATGTCCCTCCGCTGAGGACGAGGGTTCCGCCTCCGGCAGCGCTGATCCTGTCGATGGCGTCCTGGAGGACTTTTGTGTTCAGCGTCTTTCCGTCAGCGACGGCACCGGCGCTTGCCGCGTCAATGACAAGGGGGGTCTTGGGCTTGGCGGTCAGGACAGCTCCAAGCGTGGCTGCAATGGCCAGTATGGCGATTTTTCTAATCATTTATTTTGGGCACAGAGCGAATATGGGTTACTTTTCACGTCTTCACGCACTCAGCCATAATTTTCTGAGACACCAAGGAATTCGATCAAGAAAGCCTCTTTACATATGATGTATGTGCTATACGTGTTTCCGGATCATTGCAAATCTTTGGAGAATTTCGGATTAGTAAAGTTTAGAAAAGAAAAAACTCCCAGGTCTTGGGAGCGAGTGTGAGCTATTGTGAGCTGGTATGAGCTAAGGTTTTCTAACAAACGGAAACTGGTCTCCGTAAAGGTCTTTACCTCGTTTTTTGTACTCTCTGGCAAGCTGCAACAGAGCTTGGTTAAAACAGTGGCTTGCAAGGTCAACGTGGGTAATCACAAAGTCTCGTTTCTTGTAAGGGCACACTACAACCTGTCCTACCAAAACACTGCCGTTAAAAAATTGGTGTAAAACGTAAGTTGTAAAATTTTTCTGCGTAATCTCTAGCATTTCTGTTTCCTCCTGTTTTTTTGTTTTTTTCTTGCCGCCACGTTGCCTTCGTGGTGGCTTGTTTTTTGTTGTGGCAATCTTACCGTTGAAATGAACATATCTATACAGCTATAGTAGCTTGAAACTCAGCAGAGATTGCTGTACTTCTGTTTTTGGTTCAGAGTTAAAATGTTCATCTTCTGATAAACAAACAACAATCCTCCACATTTCAGGTAGTAATAAACAGGAGACAGTAAAAAAACGGGAATCATAATGATCCCCGCCGAGCATAAAGTTCATGAAAAATTCATGAATGGTGAAGTTCTGCGAGTGTGGTTAACCTCTTTCGTATCCGTGCCAAGCAACCATCAGCAGTTTCTCTGCCAATTTGTAAAAGTCCTCAGCGTGCTGTCTCAATCCCTCCGCAACCTCAGTTTTGTTTTCCTGCGTGAAATTCCATTCTTCTGGTTCTTCGAGAATCGCTTCCGCCATCATTCTCTCCTCAACCATTCGCTCAAAAAGACTGTGTGCAACAGTGTAGGCTTCCGCCACTTCCACATCTTCCGATTCGTTGGCATCTTCCGATTCGTTGCCTGAACCATTCTGCTTGCTCTTGCGAGGCAATGGGAGCTGCTCCTTGATGAAGCCTTTTAGGTCTTCGGTCGTGATGCTGCCGTCTCTAACCTTATCCGCTAATACTGTGATTTTGTTTTCCATTACAAAACAACGTCCTTTCCGTTTTTTAAGCTCTTCCAACTGGAAGGCATGCTGATGATTGCTCTGAATTCGAATTAAGTCAAGTTTTTTGCAAAAAAAAAAATTTTTCGGCATTTGCAGAGCTTTCCAGACTTGACAGACTGCAGTCACTGACGGTATTATCGGCTCAAAACAAGTTCTACCAGTCAGTCACACAAGAAAAAGAAAAAACAACTTGTGATGATTTGAATGCTTTTTAGAATAGAAAGGACAGATACATATGGATAATAGAAGTGTTGTAACAGCAATGGAAGTAGATATGGAAGCAGATGAGGAATTTTGCCACAATCCAGACAACTTCCTTCACAAAGACAAAACCAAAAATTCCGAACTGGACAAAAAGGCAAATTTGGCAGAGAAGTTCGGATACACAGCACAGCAGTTCGGACTCATAAAGGCATTGGCTGATATGCAGTTTCAAGAAGACATCGATTTTGATGAAGGTGGAATCACAGTTGAATGGGATGAAGATGGCATGGATATTCATTGTCCATGGATGGATTGTACTGCAAGGTTTGAGCTGACAGATGTAGGAGCAATCAATCTTTATGGAGAAGCCTTCCTTCGAGAATGGTGCAGACAAGCAAATGAAGCTCTTAAAGATGAAGGACTGATGAAGCAGTTGAAGGAATGGTCGGAAAGAACAAGATATGTGGAGAAATTTCCATATCGGAATCAGATTGAGAGATTTGGCTTGGTGTGGTGACACTCATCATCACAACCAAGACAACCAAGCAAGAACAAAAACAATTAGCGACAAGCAACAATGATAATAATGAATAACGATAAGGTAGGAGACTGCAAAAGTCTCCTTTTTCTTATCAAACTAATTACTCATATCGAATACTTACATCAAAATTCAGAGCATCTTGCATTCGTGCGAGTGAGCCGGTGAGGCCGGCAATCATCGAAGAACAGGTGTGACCACATTTTTTTTTGCCCTGATGATGTCATCAAGAAATTCTGATCTGAACGCTTCTGCCAAATCCATGTCATGAACATACCAGAGCCGACACACTAACTGCCTTCTGCGTACTGCCTTTGTTTCAATCCCGAAAAAACCGAAAATTTTCTCCAACATTTTTACAACCTTCTTTCTCAACCTATATCTGATGGCTGTTATTCGTCGTCTTCACCCATGTGTTTCTTTGTGCGGCTTTTTGCCTGATAGTATCTGTTATCATGCCACTTCTTATTTTCTTGGGTAGGTTCAACGCTGGTATATTCGCTCTACTCTCCGAGAATAGCAAGTCCGAAAAGCAGTCGTATCAACGGGTTAAGGAGCAAAGATGGCGGCGAGGGGGGCTTAACCGCATCAAGCGTGATCTCTGCTGTCTTTTAGTCCGCCACATTGCCGATTTTTTTGCTCTGCTGCAGAAACCGTGTTTTTGGAAGTTAACACGTAGAACGGCGGGAATTTTTCGAGGCAATCCGGAAGCCGTAGCCAGAACCCGTAAAGCCTTACTCTGTCTGTATTTTACGGCCATTCAGCGGGCGCGCAAGTTTTGAATTCGACGGTAGTATAGGCCCAGAAACACAGAAGGAAACGAATAAAAACAAAGGAGAAGAAACAAAATGACAACAAACACAACGTTCGGAATCGAATTAGAATTCACAGGCATCACCATGAAAGATGCAGCGGAAATAACAAAAGCCTATCTTCACAGCACATGTGGCATTACAGTTCGTGGCCTGGCTTCTTGCATTATCACGGACCAGCAAGACAGAGAATGGACAATAGACCATGACTCAAGCATCAATGCAAGCCACAATCGCCAGTGCGAGTTAGTAACTCCAGTCCTTACAATCGAAGACCTTCCAACGCTGAAAGGTCTAGTTGAAGTACTAAAAAACGTTGGTGCAATAAGCTCCGATGAACTTGGTTGCGGACTCCATCTTCACATTGGTAGCGAAGGACACAATGCACAAACGCTGAGAAACCTAGTGAACATCATGGCTTCGCACGAAGACCAACTCTTCAAAGCTTTCGGTGTGACAAAACCAGATAGAGCAGAACATTTCTGTAAGAAGGTTGACACAAAGTTTCTTAAAAAACTCAACAAAACAAAACCGCAAACAATCAAAGAACTCGCAGACATATGGTACAAAACACAATGCTATGACTTCGGCAGGGACAACATATATAACCCAACTCGCTACCACGCACTGAATTTACATGCCTTGTTCTGCAAATATCGCTACAACACAATCGAGTTTCGATTCGGACAATTCACAGAAGCGAACAGCATGGATTGGACGAGCTTGGAAGCCTTTATTCGAATTTGCCTTGCAATAAACGAACTTGCCAAGAGCGTAAAAACAGCGAGTGCAAAACCACAACAAACAGAGAATCCTCGCTACGCTTTCAGATGCTTCTTGCTCAGATTAGGCTTTATCGGAGATGACACAAAGGCAGTCAGGACCACCGGCATAGCCGGTGGCTTGTTCAGCCCTGTAAGGGCATGTTACCGGCAGCCCTTAACGGGCTCTGAATGACTGCCAGTTGCACCACTTTTACTGGCTGCCACTAAAGTGGCTTACTTTTTGCCTCTTGTTACGACAGCTTCACCCGTAAACGGGTCATAAAGTTCTTTCCTGCTGATCTCATCTGCGAGTTTATCTTCGCTTAGCTGATCGCGTATATATTCTTCGATCTTTTTCTGATTTCGTCCCACTGTGTCAACGTAGTATCCACGACACCAGAATTGACGGTTGCCGTATCTGTACTTCAAATTCGCGAAGCGATCAAAAATCATAAGAGAACTCTTCCCTTTCAAATATCCCATGATTTCTGAAACGCTAAATTTCGGTGGTATGCTCAATAGCATGTGAATATGATCAGGGCATAATTGAGCTTCAACAATTTCAATTCCCTTTCTCTCACACAATGTCCGAAGTATTTTGCCGATTTCAATTTTGTACTTCCCATAAATTATCTGTCGGCGATATTTCGGAGCAAAGACGATGTGGTATTTACAATTCCACGTAGTATGTGCTAACGTTAATGCGTCCATTTTTTTCCTCCTGTTCCGTAATGCAACTGACAAGCAATACTTTACAGGAAGAAAAGGACTTTGCATAGCTATAAGCTAATCGGAACCCCCTGCATAGCAGGGGGTTTTCAAAACACATAATAAGAAAATTTTTGCTGGAAAATTTCGCTGGCGACAGTGCATGGAGAAGAAAGGCAGCGTAATAGCTGCTCCAGATTCCTAGGTGAGAAGTTAAAGGAAGATGAAAAATTAGCTTGACTTACAAAAAAATTTCTTTAACATGAACACAAAACAAAAGCCAAGCTGAGAAGCAAAATCAGTCACAGCAAGGCAACAGAGAAAAGGAGATTGAAAAAAATGAACGAACTTTCTTTAGGTTTTTACTTCGATGAGAATTTTGAAGCAGACTACTCAGATGCAGAACAAGACATCATCACTGACGCAATCTTACTTGGATGTGCATGCTTCTGCCAAGAATTCCAGACAATTCCAACTCGCAAGGTGAACTTCAACCTTTACTCCTCAATCGATGCGATGAAAGCGAATGGGGTGAGCGATGGCAGACTTGATGGAACTTTCAAATTCGCTGACAGACCACATCCAGACACTCTCTCAATCAACTTGTGTCTGAGACAGAACTTCCTAGCTGGTTGCAAGAGACTTCTCGCTGAGAGAGAAGAAACAATAAGTTTAGCTGAACTCGAAGCTATGAGAGAAACTCAGCAAGGCATGATGAAACTCGCACAGCGAGGAAATGGGCTGTTAGCTTTTCGCTACACAATGGAAGTTATCCTTCATGAATTTTCTCACGCACTGAACTATGAAAAGATGATGGATGACACTGGCTGGATAGATCTGGATATGCCAACACATGACCCAGATTACTTTCTCTGGGACGAATTCTTAGCTAAGTATAGGTCGATGCTTGTCAGTTTGAAAATGATTCCTATGATGGAACATGCACTTTTCTTCTCAATTTGCAAAGCTCAACTTGATGCACTGTACAAAGACTTCGATGAAACAGTTGAGAGAATAGAAGCGAAAAAACAAGAATTCAAAAACTTCGGATTCAGCTTGGCTGAACTCAAAAGGTCTGCAAAAGATACAGCACTGACAAGTGGCATGATTGGACATTACTATGCCTTCGATAATTCGATGGCTACTTATTCTGGAACACAATTGATGGGTTTCATACATGCTTGTTATGACCTTATGAAACTCAAAGACAATAAAGCTGACAAGAAAATACTCACAAGCGATGAGAAAAATTTGCAAATTCTACTTCAGAAAGAACAGCCAATTCACAAAAGTCGAATACTAAGAAACTTCAAGGCAAAGAAAGAAGTACTATTGAAAAACTTGTGTGGATAAATTATCCACACTGCTTATTTCCTTGTACTGCTTCAGTTCCCTTCATTACTGCTTTTGCACTTTTCTTATCGTCTGATTGATGTCGAGGAACTGGACTATACGCCAATTAGGCACAAAGATTGCCGATTATAGACTATTACTGTGATTGCCCGTCATTCTCCGGCTGCTGTTGCTCTGTCTGTCCTTGCGGCTGCTTCTCCAGTCTCTCCTGTTTACGATCCGAACTCTTCTTCCACTTCTCAAGAAGTTTATAAATCAGCTTCTCGATATCCGTTTTCGACATGTCGGGACAGTAGGATTGTATCTTCTCACTGTTAAGTGCAAGACGTAGCTTCTTGGGTTTCACTTCATCTTTCTTGCTGGGGTTAAGGCTGACGTGTTTCTTGACTTCACTCTCCGTAATGTCAGCATGTCCTGCGCAAGCGTTCTTCAGTTCCGTGGCCTGCTCTGCCATAATCACAGAGTCCTTGTTCTCCATGAGGACGTGATTAATCACAGCTAATTTTCTTTCCCCTACACTGGATAATGTTACGCCAGAAGTAACGCTGAGTCGGATATCGCCTGCACTATTCTTGACCTTATTCCCCACTAATTCCAGCATCTCTTCAGGGAGTCCTATCAGTGCAGCATAGCGTACAACGTTTCTTGCATTTATGCCGGTCACTTTTGCAACGACATGCGCTGTGTAACCTTCTCCTTCTTGATTAGCCTTCCCTCGGTGAGCCATAGCACGGTACATGCGTCCGCAGGATTTGATTTTATCAAGAAGACTGAACGACTGCCTCTGAACGTTGGATGAGGTTATGATTGCGCTGGCCGTATCATCATCACAGTCAAGGACAACGGCAGGAATTTCCTGATAGTCAGGATTCGTCTTCGCCAATTCTTCACAGACACGCTTCCTCCTATATCCGGAGAGAATTTCATATTCTTCAGGATTCCCTGACTTAGCCGGTCTGACAAGAATCGGTGTCAGCAATCCTTCGGCTTCGATACTTGCATGAAGTCGTCTGAGGGAGGCTACAGCTTCCGATGGCTTCTCTTTCGGTTTCCCTTCTTCAGTCGCGCCTTCTCCTGATTCCGCCTCTGCTGATTCTGTCGTTGGGAGATAATCCTGCGGAACATAGAACGGATTCCCCTCAATCTTTGTGCCCACATTATTCTCGTCATAGAGAACGCCTGAGAAAGGTTTCAAGTTTTCAAGTTTGACTCTTAGAGTCTCTACGTCTTTCATGTTATTACCTCCGAATTATAAATTTTTTATTCGATTATAGCATACTTTGTATTTTTGGGGACGATATTATTTTGCTCAAGTAGATGCACTTCCAATCCGCTTCAACTTGCACTGCAAAGCATACTCAATTGCCTGTGTACATACATTAAAGTTAACTTTAATCATGTTCAAATTAATAACAGTCAACCAATAGCTATTATTTATTGTTTGCAGAAATTATAACCGCGTTGTGCTATGATATATAATCATAAAATACATAGAAAGGATTTAGAAAGGGATTCAATAATGGCTACTAAGCAAGTGAACGATTTTTCTCCAGAAGAGCGTCAGCACATTCTCGAACAACTTAAAGGAGGCTTGAATCTTCAAGAGGTAGCAAGGATAAACGATACTTCTTGGCAATCGGTACGTTCCATACAGCGAATAGCGGAAGGCAATATGGGACAAAGGAAAACTACACCGGAAGAAAGAGAGCGAATTTGGAAACGAGCCGGTGAAGTTGGATTTGCACAAGCGGCTGCCGAGAATCATTTGAGCGAAAATACTATCCTGAACTGGCAGTGGCGTTATAACATGCCAGAGCTTCCAGAAGACGAAGATAACAAGCCAGCATATAATACAGTATACACCACAGAAGAAAAAGCCGAGATATTAGCTTTTGCCCAAAAAACTGGAGTTGGTAATGCAGCAAGAAAATTTCATGTTAGTACAACTTCTATCAGGAATTGGACGAAACAGCAGCTTCAAGGACAGTTACCGATCCTACCGTTGCAAGAACAGGGGACATTAGCTCATCATGAAGAAGCCGATCATGAGGAACAGCAGCCGGTGCTTTATTCAACGGAATCAGAACAGACAGTTCAGGAGCTAATACAGCAAACATCATCTAGCCTCTCAGGCCAAGATGAAATACAAGGTGAAATAGCTGATAAAGCAGCCGAGAACCCGATTCAAGATGAAGTAGTTACAAGTGAACCCGCTATTGAAGCCCTACTTCCAGCAGATCCCCGAGTGAGAGCATTGGCTGCACGTGTGCAAGAATTAAGCACAGAGGTTGCCATTCTCAAAGAAAGAAATGCTGTTTTAACTCGAAAGGTAAAAGCACTTAAGGCTTCTGTGATGAACTTGCTTTAGTGAAGAGAGGTGGCAATGAGACTCCGTCCCTCTGTTGTTTCCTTGCCAGCCCCATCGCTAAAAAGCGTTGGTATGATTAATTGTCCATTCATTGCTCATCACTGTGATACCATGGGATAATACCTCCCGTTCCAATTTTTGAATGCCTCGCTCCTTGTCTCCGCTCCTCCGCTCTCACAGCCGCATTCCGTGCACTTATGCCAGAACCAGTTATGCTCGTTATATCTCTGAATATCAAAAGCCCCACAAATCGGGCAGGCTCGAAGACTTGAATTTGTGTGTTTAATCTCGGTCTGTTTCCAGTGATTCCAAATTCTAGCGTAATCCGTCATAGTCGCTTCCAGCGGCAATCCGGCCCCACAATATTTACAGTATGCCCCATGCTTCCCATCTGCTTCAACCCATTCATAATCATTGTGGCCACAGAACGGGCAGTCTTCAAGTACTGGAGCTTCAAATATTTTTATATCGGCTTCGTCTACTCCGAACTTTGATACGAGGTCTATTCCCTTCAATATTCTATCGCTGTCTTTATCCGCATTTTTCAACATTCCTTCAACTCTACTTCCGACAACTCTCCATATAAATTTATCAATGTCAATGCCTCTAATCTCGAATAGTAATAACGGATTACGGTCAATTCTAACTCCAATTCCGTATAAAGCCGCTGCAGCGTGTGGACACAGATAATTATAATCGTGATCAGGACAATTACATTTGAGTTCAACATCGATAGCCAGCGGAAAAAGAATATCCGGCAAGTCTTCCGGAAAATTCCCGGCGGCTAAAGCGTCAATGTTCTGAATTTTTCCCGATGCTCTTTTTACTGCTTCGTCGATTTTGTCTTCCGACAGCGGCTTTATTTCTACCTCAACTTCAAACGGTTTGGAACTGTCGTCAATAACTTTTGCTTTTACGTCCCCTTTTTGTATCCTTAAATCTACAACTGCATTGTTGAGAACATACTTTTCTCCTCGCTTTATCGGATTTTCTCCGTAGGACACATAGCCATATCTCTCAAGATTTTTGCACCATGCCTTGCCCCACCAGTTTGTGCAAATTTCAGCCTTCCCAGTTCTCTTTCTGTTTTCTGGCACTGTCTCTTCCACGGCTATTTCAGCTATTTCTGCAATCCTTTCTACTCCTGCCGGATTTGAGGCTGTAATTGTGGCAGCCAGCATTTTAGGATTTATAATCACAGGAGCAAAATCTGGATTCTGTTCAAGAATCTCTGCCGCTCTATTTTGAAGTTCCCTTGCCGATATCTGACGGCTCATTCCTCGATAACCTATATATGCCATCTTGCTTCTCTCCTTAACCCACTAACCTCATCATTGATAAAATCTCTTCATTACTCATGTCTATTATCCACTTAGCCTCACTACTACTACTGCTATTAATAATACTGTCCGCTAACGATTTTTTGCTTTCGAGAATATCATTAATGCGGTCTTCGATAGTTCCTTTAGTCACAAATTTATGAACAAAGATATTTTTAGTCTGTCCGATTCTATACGCCCTGTCAGTCGCCTGGCTCTCAACAGCCGGATTCCACCAGCGGTCGAAATGAATGACGTGATTAGCCCCAACCAAGTTCAATCCCACTCCGCCAGTTTTCAAAGACAAGATCATGAATGGGTTGTGCGTCATGTCGTTATTGAATTTGTCAACAATCTCTGTCCGTTTCTCAGGCGCAATACCGCCGTGGATAACAAGGCCCTTTGCATGAAAAATTTCTTCCATGTATTCCTTCATATACTTTATAATTTCCTTGAACTGAGTAAAGACAATGACCTTTTCGCGCTTCTCATGGATCGTTTCGCATATAGTTTTCAGCAGCTCAAATTTCCCGCTGTCAGAAGCCTTGTACGCCCCCTCACCCAAATACTGATCCGGGTGATTGCAGATTTGCTTTAACCGCATGATTGAACGCAGAATCATCTCGTTCCGTTTGAGAGTATTATTCGTTTCATTTGATTCCCCTGATTCCTGCATAGCCTTTTTAGCTTTTTCAACTTCGTCCTTGTATAGAACAACTTGCCGTTTACTTAGAGAGACATAATCAATCTGCTCGATTTTCTCAGGCAGGTCGGAGATTATGTTCTTATCTGTCTTTAACCGGCGCAAGATGAATGGCGAGATTATGTTCCTTAACTTCTGATAACCCTGTGGGTTCTCGTTGATAGATCGGGAGAACTCTTCAAATTCGCTAGCACTTCCCAGTAATCCTTTATCCAGGAAGTCAAACAGCGACCACAGGTTAGTGAGGTTATTCTCAATCGGTGTCCCTGTCATTGCGATGCGGAGCTTGGCCGTGATTTTCTTTATCTCCTTCGTCTGCTTGGCATCAGCATTCTTGATAGCTTGAGCTTCATCAAGGATTAACACATCCCAATTAATAGCTTGAAGTCCTATGAGCTTCGTCGCCATTTTATATGTCGTGATGGTCAGAAATGTGTTTCCCTTAGTCTGCTTCAGCTCTCGTTCAAGAACATTTGTGCGTCTGCCGTGGAGAATATTTATAGGCATGTCAGGAGTAAAGCGTGCGGCCTCTTTCTCCCAGTTGCCGAGAAGTGATGCCGGAACGATTAAGAGGACTCTTTTTCTGTTGTTCGCGGCTTTGAGCCTGAAATTTTCCAAAAATGTCAAAACTTGTAACGTCTTCCCCAGTCCCATATCATCAGCAAGGCAAGCTCCGAGCCCCAACTCCGACATCGTATTCAGCCACGCATAGCCGGACACTTGATAAGGACGGAGAGTTGCAGTCACACTCTCTGGTATTGTGGGCTTAGTTATAGAATTTACGTTCGTCAACTTCCCGAGCATGGAGCTTATGAAATCTTCGTTGCTGAAGGAGAGTTCATCATCGGTCGCTTCCATTTTAATAGCGTCCATGAGCGTAACTTCATGGTTATAGCCGTTCATTCTATCGAGGAGACTTTGCAGACGTTTCTTGTTGACTTCGATCCATTTACCTTTTATCAATGCCAGGCCGTCGCTCTCTCTAAGAATCTGTTCTACTTCTGACTGACTCAACGCCACGCCGTCAACGCTCAATTCCGGAGTCATGGATAACAATGTGTTAAAGCCGACGATGGATTTTGATTTCTGCTTGAACTTAACAGCGATTCTGACTGAGGTTCCTCGCCGTCTCCACCAGTTTGGGATTCGGCATTGGATACCGCTCCCTTCGAGATTAGGGATCGCTCTCAAGACTTCATAGGCTTCATCTTTTTTCAGCTTCAATGGGTGAAACATTTCGCCGCTGTCAACGAACGAACCGAGAAGAGGGGAGGCCACAGTCGCCTTATTAAGGCAGGATAGAAGTGTGAGCAATTTCTTGTGATTGGTCTTAAACTCCTGAAGGGCGTAAGACAACGGTAAATGACGGATTCGGTCTTCATAGTTCGTTGAGTATGTAGCCAAGAATGCGAAAGGGTATTCCGGATCGTCATTATCAACCAAGTGGAAAAAAACACGTTCCGGAACTTTCAGGTCTTGACGCTTTGAAGATAGATATTGTACAACAGATCCATTATTTCTAGTGGCGGTATAATCTGCTATCTCTTTCTTGAAGACCGAGATAAGCTGCTTGAAGATACTCTGAATCCATGTCTCAGTGATGAATTCACTCCCAACTACGAACGGAATGGAGTTTAATAATGACTCGCAGGATATGTTTTTTGCAGAAGCTGGCGAGTCAGGAGATGAAGCGAAGTTCTTCAATTCAAGTTCCGGCATTGACATGAGGAACTCTACAAACCTATCGGCAAGGAGCTTTAGAAATGAGAAGGAGGCGGAATGCTCGGGCTTATCAGCATTCTCAAATCCCAAATCGTACAATGCCTTATATTTATCCTCAATGAAACGAGTCCGCCAGGCAGATATTCCTGATTTGATACTGTCTATCGTTTCGTCAAGATAAAAACCATCCGCTATAAATATAAATTCCAATCTATCATTCCCCTTTTTATTGCTTAATTAATTTGGAACACGCTTTGTTCTGTATGGCACACCTACATAGACAAAAGATTATTATACTTGTTAACGTCTTAATTCTCAATTCTATAGTCATTCTATAGCAGTCATTGTGAAGTCACTATGATTAACAAAGAAATAATTGTTTGGATATTCTTGATGATTGCGTATCTCTACCGTAAGACTTTATATCGAAAATCGCCTGCGACAATAAAAATTCTCAAGGCTTCTGCTCGGCGTTTTTAGCCATAAAAAGACTGTGGCACGGACTTTAGCCCAGATTCGGTCTCAAGCCTTAACATCTTTATAAGCAAAATTCCGTGCGGTAATAAAAATTCTATGGGACTCCGTGTTAGAATTAAACCAAGCAAAAAATCATCGGAGGAGGTAACATAAAATTTTAATGCGTATTCTATTCGTCTGCCACGGGAATATTTGCAGATCACCGATGGCAGAATTTATAATGAAAGAGCTGGTGCGCCGAGCCGGGCTTGAAGATCAGTTCTTAATTTCATCAGCAGCCACAACTACCGAAGAGCTTGGGAATGATATGTATCCGAATGCGAAGGCTGAGTTGAAACTACACGGGATTCCGTTCAGTAAACGACGAGCGCGTCAAATCAAGAGTAGTGATTATAATGACTGGGATTTTATCATTGCCATGGATCAAGAGAATCTGTCCGACATTAATTACGTGGTAGGTAATGACCCTTTGAAGAAAGTCCGGCTCTTAATGTCATTAACAGGCGAGAAAAACAGAAGCGTTTCAGACCCTTGGTACACACGGGATTTTGCAAAAGCGTATAATGACATTTACTGCGGCTGTGAAGCCATGCTTAATCACATTAAAAACGAAAGCTGGAATAAATGATGAAAAGGTTATTGTTCGTATTGTTATTAGTTTCATGTCTGCTAACTTCTTCATTAGCACATGTACGTGGAGAAAGCATTCCTGAGATCAAGAAACGTGGCTACCTAAAAGTCGGCACTACTGGAGACTATGCGCCGCAATCATGGCTGAATCCAGCCACAGAACTCTATGAGGGACTTGATGTAGAACTCGCTGAAGATATTGCGAAGAGCCTCGGCGTGGAAATTCAATATGTTCCAACATCATGGTCGACTTTAATGAAAGATACGCTTGAGAACAAATTCGACCTTGCTATTTGTGGAATCACAATTACTCAGGCAAGGAAAGATCAAGCCCTAATGTCAATCGGTTATCTCGGCAACGGAAAAACTATTCTGATCCGAGCAGAAGACGTGGACAAATATAAATTGCTTGCTGATATAAACAAGCCTGAAGTCAAAGTCATGGAAAATCCTGGCGGACTGAATGAGAAATTTGCGAGAGAGAAATTGCCTCTGGCCACGCTGATTATTCACTCGCCTAATGATGAAATTCCGGGACTCATAGCAAGTGGTCAAGCTGACGTAATGATAACAGAGATTTTAGAAGCTGGATATTATGTCAGGAAGGATTCACGCCTCGCTGCACCATTAATTTACTCGCCGTTTAATCACGGAGAACTGGGAGTTTTGATGCCGAAAGGAAAAGAAGATTTGTTGGATTTTGTGAATAGTTTTATCTTAGACGAGAAAGAATCAGGACGCATTGAGGAGCTGGCAAATAAATATATTTACGGCAATGAATAATCATCTGAGATGTTGGTGGAGCAGTTATGGTTAAAATTCTTGAAACAATAATGTTAATATGTTTCGGCGCAGCTTGGCCGTTTTCAATCGTGAAATCATGGAAGGCTCGAACCGCGAAAGGGAAGAGTATCGGCTTCCTGCTTGTGATTTTAGTCGGATACATTGCCGGAATCGCAAAAATAATTATCAGCGATGGATGGGGAGGCTTCCTTCTGATCCCGTACTCGATTAACTTTGCCATGGTCGCCTGCGATGCCTGCCTATATTTCAGGAATGCGAGATTAGACCGTGAAAATAATTCGATCAGCAAAACGTAAAACCTTAGCTCTTCAGATTAAGCCACATGAAGGACTAATAGTTCGAGTTCCTTTGCGTACATCCCAAGAGCAAGTTGAGAAATTTATCAATGATCACAAGAACTGGATCGAAAAGCATCTCAAAGCCATTGAGGAACGCCAAAAGGATACTGCTTCCGTGGAGAAACTTTCCATTGATGAAATCAGAGGATTAGCAGATAGAGCATTGGAGGTCATACCGGCAAGAGTACGGCATTATGCTCCTCTGCTCGGTGTTATAGTCAAGACACTTGAAAAAACATAAATTTCATTGTCCACTTTTGAAGTGCTT
>CALAUZ010000234.1 GCA_937892105.1 uncultured Fretibacterium sp.
AGAAGGCCGTCTTACTCACGACTAAAGTCGCGAGAATGCGACGGCCATTGTTCAAGAACCAGTAGCAAAAAGCCCCCGCTCTTTGGGGGGCTTCTTTTTCATACCTGAAATTTCCTTTCTAATTTCACGTTGTTCTCCTCTATCAGACGCTTCACTTCATCAAGAGTTATTGACGGTTTGCGAATTTCTTTAAAGTACGGAGCTAAGGCCAATACCGCAAACGATACAGAGAGCGTGGCCAATATCCAATAAATCATCGTTTCCAAGCTAGACATTCGCTTCTCAACTCCGTCTATTCTTGTTTCTACTCTGTCTATACGTGAACCTAGCTCACGAATTTCACTCTGTAGCTGCCCGTTCATCAAACGTATCTCAGCCATGAATGCCTCCATCTTTGCGTCAAACACATCTTTCCTCACGTACACGCTCATATCCTCCGATACTGCTCCGTAACACGCGCTACTCATCATTAGCAGTAGCAATATTATTGTGCTAATTTTTCTCATGATAACCCCTCCATGTCTTTCCCTTCATCATTTCGTCGTTACCACATTATTGTGATAGTTATTGCTATGCCCGCCGTCCAAAATATTCACGCCGGAATCTACTCCCACTGGCCTACCCGATACTGTCAGCATTTGTGTTATTATTGAGCGGAATAATTCGCTGTTCTTTTCTGTGTCAGGTAGTCTCATCTCAAATGCTCCTGTCTTCAAAAAAAGCATTCCTTCTTTTTCTCCCATGTCGAATGATGAAATATCTCCTTCCTTTTTTGTAAGGCCCAAATTTGCAGATTGTGTCGCCGGTGCAGGATTATCTGTATACCCCATAAGATAATCGGGCGTTGTCCCTAGTACCCGTGCTAACTCAGCTACTCGATTGGCGCGTGGTTCTTGCGAGCCATTCTCCCATTTCGATATGGTTACGTTGCTCACTTTTAATATATCTGCTAAATCTTCCTGTGAATATTCCCTTTCCCTTAATTTTTTTAATCTTTCTCCAACAAACACTTTTACCGCCTCCGACTTTTTATTAAATTTTATAGTTACCTTAAAGTTTTTGCCATAAACAGAAATTAAAAAATAATTTTAATAAAACTTAAAAAAAATCCCTTGACATTTTAATTTTTGGGGGTATACTTTCTGTAAACTTAAAAGAAACAGAAAAATATAGGTAAATAAACTTTAAGAACACTGTAATCCGACACAAGTTCGGATTTTGACAAAACAAAACGGGTTTTACTTTTGCGGCTCATTCGCCGGATTTTTCCCCTCTTTCCCCGTTCCATACAAGGCTCAACAAAACCATTTTCACTGGCCTCTATCCAGCCCGTATTGGGTAGTTGTATCTCTTTAAGACGGGACAAAAAATTTTCCGAAAGGAGATTTTTCACATGGAAAATAACGCAATTCAGATTTTCAGTTACAAAGAACAGCAAGTCAGAACCACCAAGATTGACGGCGAAGCGTGGTTCATCGCAAAAGATGTTGCGGGCATTCTCGAAATCCAGAACATAAGGCAAAACCTTAACGCTCTGGATGAAGATGAAAAGGGTGTATATAAAGCATACACCCCCAGCGGAAAACAGACTATGACGGTCATCTCTGAAAGCGGGCTATACAAGTTAGCGTTCAAGAGCAGGAAGCCAGAGGCGAAAAAGTTCACTCGCTGGGTAACTCATGAAATCCTGCCGGAAATCTACAGAAAAGGCTACTACGCTGTCCCCCCTATTCAGGCTCAAATTGAGGAGCTAAGGCAAGAGAATGAGATGCTTCAAGCAAAGTGCAACGCTCTTAAAGCGTATATTCAAGAAAATTCCTCGTTTACCATGCTCGGACAAGCCATCACTCCGATTAAAGGTACTTTGTCGGTTGGTGAAGCTGCAAAGATTTTCGCTCAGCATAACATCAAAATCGGGCAGAACAGGCTCTACAAGTTACTACGCGATATGAAGATTGTCGCAAAGCGCA
>CALAUZ010000235.1 GCA_937892105.1 uncultured Fretibacterium sp.
ATCCAGACTGTTATATCGCCCGTGTCTGCTTCAAGTTCTTCTCTGAACATCTTGGTGGTTATTTCATCGCCCCAGAAATTCTCGCTGTCAATCGGCCCTTCTAATCGAAGAACACGCTCTCCAGCATCGTTTTTAATGAAGTTCCAAAACTTTGTATGTTTACTCATAGAATCCCTTCCTTCCGTTTGTCCATCTATTTTTTGCCTTAATTTATTGGCGTTGTAATCGGCATATACTCTTACCCAAACACGGACAGCCATATACAACTTTTACATGCAATCACTTTCCCCTCCGTTCTGATTTGCGTTGCTTCTTGCGCTCAGTGTGTTTCTTGTTGCCTTTCTCGGCCTCTTGCTCTTCCTGTTCCTCATCATCAAATTTTGTATTTTCATCGGGATTTGCAGGTTTTGACTGTTCTTCCGGTTGAGGTTGCTGTGTATGTTCCTGACTCGGAATATTGCGTCCATAAGCTGCGCCGACATCTCTAAGCCGTGTATTAGAGCCGTTTGTGATTGGAGAATCAGCACCTTCCTCTGGTGGAAACGGCGGTAGATTCTCTTTCTGCCGAGCTTCGTTCACTGTGATAATTCCACAAGATATAGCTACCGAGTATGCTCTCATTCGGTCTTCAACAGCCCCTCGCAACAAGCCGTCCACATTAAATTTAGGGTAGTAAATATCCTGTTCATCTTCTAGCAAAACATCTTTTACAATCGCTTCTTCAATGCGTATCAGCCACGGATCAAGCGTGTGAACAACGAAATCGATTGATTGGTGAGGTAGACATAGGTCGCCTTATTACCTTTCAGCAACAGGTTTACCTATATCCCCTCCCGAACCGTACTTACACCTTTCAGCGTATACGGCTCTCTGCTTGTTATTAACATATTTATCATTCGTTCCTTAGATACCGTCGTGTATCAGACCATCACACTTTTCACGAACTATGAGGGTTTTGCGCCTCATAGAAAGCATTTGTTGTCCCCACTCCGTTTCAGGGTTTAGCTTGTTCATGCTTCCTGCATGGTACACTTTGCAGTGTTCATCATGCGCTCCGCATAATTCACACTGATGTGCTGTAAGCCTGTTCCATATAGTCAGGTCATGCCTTTTTATTGATCTGTATTCCCACGGGTCTCTGTCTATACACAATTTTCCGTTCTTGCAGTCTGCCAGTTTTGATAGCTTAGCAAGCTTACTTCCTGCTTTTGTCTGATAGGAAATTCCCCAGCCATCTTGCATTCTGTACTTTTTCCTCGTTTTCTTGAGGGTACTGCTATACTTACTTGCCAGCATTTTCAAGCAACTATATTCCCTAAGGTACTGGAAATATATAAGCCTGTTGTAGTTGGCTGCCATTCGATAGTAGTTACATATTCCTCTAAACTGTGCGTCATATCGGCGTACAATATCTACGTCTGACATGTGGCGGAGTTTTAGGAACAGAAATAGGCCATAATCTACCATCTTCCTTTTGCTCTACTATCCCGTGCTTGAACAGATATTTTGTTACTTTATCTTCTAAAGGGACTGTTAATTCAACGGTGTTATTCAGGGTCCTTGATTTCACTCCGTCTTTTCTATCGTAACCAAGAAATCTCACTTTCTCGGAACTATGCGTGATTTTTGTTTTTTCATCACTAAGTTCCAGTGAGTATTCCTCTCCGAGAAACTGTTTCAGTGTCGCCTTGACTTTTTCACAATCTGTGCGGTTTCCGCAAATGCCAATTAAAAAGTCATCTGCATACCTGCAATATACAAGTTTCTTTTCATCTTCATATTTTGCAGGGATTGATAGCATTTCTTTACTGAGATTTTTATACTCAGCAATCAATGTTTCTCGTTCCGTTTCGTTTGCTTTGTCAACTTTATCAATTTGCTTCTTTAGCTTCACTTTTTGATAGTGAAGCTTTGTGTACGCTGGTGTTTGACTTCTGGATTGCGGTTTGTCTAATTGCTCTTTTAGTTCCATAACCTTCTTGTCCAGAACGTTAAGATAGATATTAGCAAGTATCGGCGAAATTACTCCACCTTGAGGCGTTCCTGAAATCGTACCATGATATACGAAGTCTTCAACATATCCGGCTTTCAGAAACATGAGGACAATGTTTATAAACTTGCTGTCCTTTATCTTATCTTCTAAGCCCGCAATTAACACGCTATGGTTGATGTTATCAAAGCAGCCTCTTATATCGCCTTCTATGAACCACTTTACGCCCTTGAAATCTCTTTTTACCTGAAACAGTGCCGTATGACAGCTCCGTTTTGGACGAAAACCATGATATTGGTCTAAAAATATTGGCTCATATATGGCTTCGAGTATCATGCGTACCGCTTCCTGAAGCAGCTTATCCCTGAATGACGGTATACCAAGCGGCCGAAGTTTCCCATTAGGTTTCTTGATGTATTCCCGTCTTACTGGCTTAGGAGCATATTTGCCGCTTTTTAACTCGTCAATGAGCTTTTTGACATAATCCACGCCAAATCCATCTGCCATGTCATTGTCAACACCCTTTGTTACCGAACCCTTGTTGGCATATAATTTCTGATATGCCGTGAAATAAATGCCCTCCCTTAGTAGATAGCGGTATAGCCTTGTAAAGACACCGCTTGGGTGTAACTCGGAACTTTTATAAATACGCTCCAAAATATCTGATGTTGGTTTCATTGAGTTTTCTCCTCCCTTTCATCATCTTATTTTGAATTTAACAAACTGCCTGCCTTTGCCACGTAGTGAGTATTGCTCACCTCAGACTACTATGCAGGCTCCGTTGCCATGCGGAATATTCAGACCGTTGCCATAGCCAAAGGAATTGGCATTTCCGTTTAGGCAATCCCCAGTTAACGATACTGACAGGCTTGATGACTGTCGGGTAGCATTTAGGTTTTCAAGTACACGCTCTCGTGACTGTTTTACGGCTTTGATAACAGATTTACAGTCGAACACCATAACTGTAAAGAGCCATAAACACGGTTCAAGGATAATTCCCGTGTCCTCAACATAAGAGGAACTAACCTTTGCTTCAGCAATACCAGCTTTACCCTCATGTCATCTTGTCATTGCGAACCATTTTCGCTAAATATCCTTTCGCGTTATTCGCTTTCCCGTCGTGCTATGTTCCTTTGCTTCCGGTTTCCCTGCAAAGTAAGACGGGTTGACTTTCACTCTGTCGTGTGGAGTAATACCTAAATTACATTCAGTATCGCCCTATCTGGGCGCACATGCTCGATATTGTTGAACGTGCTTCGCTTCAGGAATTGCACCATATGAGGCGGCACTCGGAAGATACTGCAAATTGTTTCAACATCAAACTCACGTGTAGAGAGGAACTGTGAATCCTCTGGCGGCAAGGAAATAGGTTTATACGTAATGCCTTCCTCCAGTATGGCCACGTTGTGAGCATTCTCAGAGCCGCCATAAATCCGCTTCCAGTCTTGCCTTAGCCTCTCTGGGTCTTTCAATGATATTGGATGTTGTAAAACTCCTATAGGCTGACCATTGTTGCGGAAAAATGCGTTGCCGTATTTCTCAACAGAAATTGTTGAACCCAGCGGATTTTTGCTATTGGTGAAAAGCCAACTAAGCCGTTAAATCCCCTAAGTAGCAGGATTAAGAATAATATAGCCGGGATATGTTTAAAGTGTCCCGGTTTTGTTTATGTCTAAAAAGCAGAAATGTCTATATTAAGTTTTCCGGCGTGATAATCATCGTGGCATTCTTTGCACAAGGTTATGATATTGTCCTTTGTAGCGGGGCCGTCTTCGGCGTATTGGATTATATGATGTCCCTGAATAAGGTACCTCTCTTCCTCAGAAACTTGTTTATGGCAGAAAGCGCACATATATTCATCGCGTTCTTTGCCTTCTCTTTGCGCACGTACATGTTCGGGAGGCCGCTTTTTCTTACTCATCGTTACCGCCCCAACCTAACGCTTTCATGATTTTTCCGGGAAGTTCGCTTTTCTTTGCGTGGAATGATGCTCCTCTCGCTTCAGGAGCAATGCGGGCTTTATCCCTCTTAATCTGAGCTTCAAGGTCTATCGCTTCGTCCTCGTTCAGATTGTCAAACTTCATCCACATCGCATGATCTCTTGACATAATCCGGCCTCCTTAAAATGTGCTGACCTTTATTGATGTGCCTTCGATTTTTGTCGAAACGCTGCCTTCTCCATACGTAACCAGAACAGTACCTTCTGAAAGTCTAGGCAAACCTTCTTCATCAAGGTAGTACTGGAAAATCTCAACCTCGCCCGATTCTTTTTTGACCGCAACATGAGAGTCCCATGCCGCCAAAACAGAATCGCCCTTCTTCAAAATCTCAAGTTTAACCTGCATAAATCCACCTCCGTTGAAATTTTTATGGTAGTTAATTTTAACGCTTGGGGGGGGGGGTATTGTCAAGCACAAAAAATTCTCCCAGTATCACAGCGAGGTCGGGAGAATTTTTACCATATTATCCTGACGGCTTATCTCTCACTCTTTGTGGATAGTTCTCCGTTCATGTACTTATCTTTTCTGTATGCCCGCTTTCCCATCTTGTTGCCAATCAGCCTTGCCATGCAGTCAAAACCAAAGCGAACGAATGAGAATATACGGCCATGTTTCAAAAGTTCGAGTGAAACATACTTAACCATCTTCATACCTTCCTTTTCCTGAGATACACCGGAAAGAATATCTTTATGCTTTTCCAGTTCGTAACCTATAAGGAAGTTGCGTCTGTACTGCTGCTTCAGCGTAAAACTATGGGAATGTATGACTTCAGCATCGGCAGTGTAAGAAATCTTATACCCGCTGTTGATTACACGTGCAGCGAAAAGAAAATCCTCATCTGTCGTTACGGGGAAGTCAAAGCCTCCGAGTTCCAGAAAAATATCCCGTCTGTAAGCACAACAACAATCCGAAACGTTGAAGAAAGTTCTTATGCCCAATTTCGGAATATCTAATACTGAACGTATACTGCTTATAGAAGGGTAGCTGTAATTACGTATCAAACTCTCAGAAAACGAAGCATTTTTACGCGGGAGTTGTCTGGCGGTGGAGATTGCAATTTTCTCATCGAGGGTGAAGGGATAAATCAGCCTCTCGATAAGAGTGTTTTTACTGGGTACTGCGTCCTGTGTCATAAATATAACATAATCGCCAGTACTTCTTCGTAGTGCCATGTCCCTAGTCAGAGCGTGGTTGAAATCCTTGCGTTTTATCCTGATTAATATTGCGTCACCATAGCCCGCAACTATCTCTGCCGTCCTATCATCTGATTCTGAGTCTACTATAATGATTTCATCGGGTTTAACCGTCTGAGTTCTCAGAGCTTCAATGAGAGGCGCAATGTCTTTCTCCGCATTAAGTGTGGGAATAATGATACTTATCTTTATACCAAATGTATTATCTTCTGGCCATATCGCAGACCGTGTATTGATATTATTCTCCATAATTCATGTACTTCATCATAGCTTCAGCAGCCTTCTTCGCACCCTCTACAGCATGTACAACCGTCTTTGCCCCAGTAACAACATCACCAGCAGCAAATACGCCCTTCCTCGTGGTCATGTAGTTTTCGTCCACAATAAGCAGGCCATGTTCTGAGGCAGTAAGCCCGCTGGTAGTGCGAACAAGTTTTCCTCGCGGTATCTGGCTGATTGAGATGATGGTCGAGTCTGCGTCAACCTGTATGCGTTCGTCCTCATGGCCGATAATCTCGTCATTCTCGCCGTAAATCGTCCGGCAGAACACCGGCCCTCTCTCCGTAATCTCCTGAACCTGCATTCCCGTCTCAATTTCCGCCCCGTCAAGTTCAGCATATGCCACCTCACTCGAACTTGCCGCTATCTCCTTGCCCATTGCGTAGAGCGTAACTTCATGCGTTCCGTTTCGCAGTGCTGTGCGCGCAACGTCCATCGCCGCATTTCCAACACCTATAACTGCAACTTTATGTCCTAAGTGATGAGCCTTCGGGTTCGCAAGGTAATTCATCGCAAAATGAACATTCCCCAAACTCTCCCCCTTTATACCGAGCGTTCTTGGCCTCTCAGCTCCTGTCCCAACAAATACGCAGTCATAGCCATCACGGAACAAGTCGTCAATCATTAACACACTGCCTATTGTTGCGTTCAGCCGTATCTGTATCCCCATCTCCTCAAGTCTGGCCTCGTAACGGTCAAGTATGCTCTTTGGCAAGCGAAACTCTGGTATTCCGTACTGCATTACACCGCCGATTTTGCTTTTCCACTCGAATATCGTTACATGGCAGCCCTCAAGTGCCATAATCACAGCTACGGTCATTCCAGCAGGCCCAGCACCGATAACCGCAACTTTCTTGTCCACTCGCTTCAATGGGACTGACACATGCATACGGTCAAGGTACATATCGGAAATATAGTTCTCTATGCTGGAGAAGTGTACAGGGCTGTCCTTTCTTCCGCGAATGCAATTCCCGGCGCACTGCTTTGCATGGTTGCAGACGGCAGAACAGACAAGCGATAATGGATTGTTGCGGAATAATATCTCTCCGGCCTCTATCAGCTTATGTTCCTTAAAGAGCTGTATAACCTGCGGTATCGGCGTGTGAACAGGGCAGCCCTTCTGGCACATTGGATTTTTGCACTGCAAACACCTCTCAGCTTCCGTAACTATATGTAATGGCATAGTTTTTCCCCCTAGTAAATTATTCTGGAATATGGCATGATTATATCATTGGGCAAAATAATACCGGGCTTCCCATATTTCAGGGGACACCCGGCTATGTTTTACGCACTAGAATTTCGCCGCTTCCTGCCCGGCAATCCTCCCGAATATCACGAAATCCGCTACAGCGTTTCCGCCAAGCCTGTTTCCGCCATGAACTCCGCCAGTAACTTCGCCTGCCGCGAAAAGTCCTGGTATAGCCTTGCCATCAGCCCTGAGTACCCGCGTCTTCGGGTCAATCTTCAGGCCTCCCATAGTATGATGAATACCTGCTGTTACCTTTATTGCGTAATACGGTGCTTTGTCGAGCTGTTGAGCAAAGCTCGTGCGTCCAAATTCAGGATCGCTCCTTTCAGCAACATTTTTGTTCCACGTTATCATTGTCTTGTCTAGTTCTTCCGCAGGAACTTCGATTGCCTTTGCAAGTTCGTCATACGTATTCCCCTGTTTCGTGTAACCACGAGCTATGTAGCCTTTGATTACGTTTGAAGCATCTGCCATCTTCTGATCAACAATGAGCCACGAGAAAGAGCCTGGCTGCGCAATTTCCGCCGCACTCACTGCGTCTCTTGTCGATGTCTCATCGGTGAAACGTTTGCCATCGCTGTTCACCAGTATTGCGCCGTCTCCCCTCAGTCCTTCGGTGATTAGTGCTGAAGTGTCATACTGTACTGTAGGATGAATCTGTACCTGCTTCATGTCAACTACTGCTGCTCCAAGCTCCTGAGCCATTACGATCCCTTCGCCTGTTGCACCTGGAGCATTGGTCGTCATGAAGCCTTCAAGTTTGGGATTGAGTATCGCTACCATCTTGAGATTTGCCCCAAAGCCTCCTGTAGCAAGAATTACTGCCTTAGCGTTCACGGTGATTTTTCCGCCGTCCTTGCCCGCTGCCGTAATGCCCGATACTTTCCCGCTATCGTCTGTGAGAATTGATGCCGCCCTCGTGTCCGTCAATATAGTGATATTCTGGCGGGATTTGCACGCTGTCTCAAGTCTGGGAATCATATATGCTCCGACTGATACAACCTTCTTTTCTTCATCGAGCGGCCTATGTATCCTCTTCACCGATGCTCCACCAAATGCTCCGACTGACGAAAGGTCAATATTTATCGTCTTCAGCCAGTCGATAGCTCCGGCAGCATTATCAGCAAAAGTCTTCACAAGAACAGGATCATTGATGCCATGACCTCCGATCATCGTATCAAGCTCCATAAGTTCGACAGTGTCAAAATATCCCTTCGGGTCAGCCTGGTATGCTTCCCACTGTGATTTTACGGTCTCGGCCAGTTCAGTGATTGTCTTGTTGTCCGCAAACTTTTCGGCAGCTTTCAGTGTCCTCTCAACACCGGCAGTCTCCTTGAACTCGTTGGAATCCTGAAAGGCTGTCTTTCCGGCGTTCATTCCTCCCGTAGCACGTACAGAGTTTCCGCCGACAATGGGCTGCTTCTCAACGAGGACAACTTTCTTTCCTGCATCTGCTGCTGTTATTGCTGCAACCATTCCTGCACCGCCGGCACCGATTATCACAACGTCAGTGTCGTAGGTCTTGTCTTCAACTGCGACAGCACCTGAAGCACTCTTGAAGTCATTGGGATTTACCCCTGCGGCTTTGAGGGCTTCTTCGGCGGCCTTGAGGATACCTGTTGAGCTTATTGTCGCGCCTGTTACGCCGTCAACATTGATACTGTTCTTCGCAACCATTTCGGCTGGCATTTTCTCCAGTGCTACAGAACCGATACCCTGTGTTTCCTTTGGCCCAGACGCTGAGACTGCGGAAATTTTCCCGTCCTTCAGGCTGACGTTCACGGTTATTGCACCCGGCCCGCCAAAACCGTCCGCTGTTCCTGTGCCTGTGAGCGCACCTTTTCTTCCCTGCTGAGTGATTACCATGATAGCAATGATTACTACAGCAGAAACAAGAGCAAATACTTTCTTTTTCATGACAGTATTACGCCTCCTAAAAATTTTAATGGATATTGGTTAGTATATAACATATTGAGATATAATCACGGGAAAATTTTTCATACTGCAAAGGAGAATTTACATTGTCGAAAAAATTATTGTTCCCATTCATCATGCTGCTTCTAATCATGATAACCCCATCAGCTTTCTATGGCGCAGAAACTCAGGAGATGGCCTCAGATTACGTAACCAGAATACAGAACGAGATAAGCTCTGACATCTCCAAACTCAGGACATCGCTTGAAACTGAACTCGAAGGCATGAAGCTGGACAGCCCCGATATTGCCCGCCGCATTCAGGAACTCGCTGTCCTCACGGAAAAAGCCTCTGACGACATGGCCGCATGGGGTTACACTCCCGAACAGGAGGAACTTCACCTGAGCATACTATCAGAGTTAAGCATTGCATATTCTGCATACGGTGCGCTGCTTCAAGGGACGGCAAACAAGCCTGCTACTTCTGACGATATATCATCATTGGGAAACGTCCTTTCCCCTGACATAAACGCCAGCGATACTTTGAGGCAGGAAATCACAAAGGTATCACGCGGACTTGATGTTCAGGTTTTCTATTTGCAGTCGAAGATAAGCAAACTTAAACTCTACCTAGCCGAAGCGTCTGCTCTCAGCAAACAGCTCAAGTCAGCTCAGGAAGGCGGAGAAGCTCTTGGACTTCCTCATACGCACATTCTTGACCTTGAGAGCGCAAGGATTAACGCGGCACTTTCACGGCTTCAGGTTCGGGCACAGAAGGCAGTTTTCGATACTAACGTTACTGCCATACAGCGTCTAAGAAGAAGGCTGGCTGACATACAGGATAAATTGTCTTTCCCGCAGGAACTTCTTGACGCAAACATCGAAAAGTTACAGGCAAGACTGGCAGATCTTACAGAAGAAATGAAAGCGGCAAGGAAAGCACTTGATTCCGCAAATTCATCGCTCATACGTGCAAGGGCGGCTTTAACATCGTCTGACGCAAACACGTTTACTAACGCTTCAACCACATACACAGCCAGAAATGTAAGGGTCAACTACTGGGAATACATAGTCTCTATGCTTGATGATGAAATCTCCTTAATCCGCGAGGCTCAGGACATATGGCGGAAGAGGTACAAGCTCTTTCATGACCAGCTATCGGGCGAGGAAATCTGGAAGCTGCGTGAGGAGTCTGAAACGAGAATACAGGAATTACAACGCCAGCTTGACGGTATAAGAACGACGGAGAACTCAATCCTTCGTCAGATTGAGACAACTCAGGCACAGGCAAACGCTGAGGGAGTTTCCGGGATAATTCAGCAGAACATTCTTCAGGCCGTAGAGAACCAGCGCAAAATAATATCCGACATATTCAACCGTTACGAGGCATTAATCCCTAACGCTGTATTCCTTGAGCAAAGGCTTAACGCTGAGGCAAACGACAATCTGAGCGCATTAAGGCTCGCAGAAAAGGTAAGGTCTTTCAGCTACGATACGGTGAAGAACTTCTTTAACACAGAGTTATGGCAGGGTGAAGGATATTCTGTTACTGTCGGGAAACTGGTCATATCAATATTAGTATTCCTTTCAAGCTTCTTCCTTAGTTCATGGGGAAGCAACTGGATAAAACGCAGGATAATGCGTCGTGCCAAAGCCAGCATAACAGCCGCAAATGCAATACAGCGCATAGTGTTCTATGTATTATGGGTAGCGTTTGTGCTTATCGCTCTGAACATTGTGGATATTCCGTTGACAGCGTTTGCGTTCATGGGCGGTGCTATGGCGGTTGGATTAGGCTTCGGAATGCAGAACATCTTTAACAACCTCATAAGCGGTTTCATCGTAATATTCAGCCGTCCATTCAAGGTCAACGATATCATAGATGTTGCTGGAATGCAGGGAACTGTAGAGGATATAGGTTCGCGTTCAACGAGGATAAAGACGTGGGACGGTTTCGATGTAGTACTGCCGAACAGGTATTTCCTTGAAAACAGCGTAACAAACTGGACAGGTTCAGACATCAAAAAGCGCGAAATCCTGAAAGTCAGCGTGTCATATGACGCAGACAGCCGAAAGGTTGAGAAATTATTATCCGATGTCGTGAACGGTCATTCAAAGATACTGAAAGACCCTGCACCTTTCGTGATATTCAAGAATTTTGGTGCTGACGGTCTCGAATTTGAGGTTTACTACTGGATTGAACTGCGGAAATCCTCAGGGCTTAAAGTATCCAGCGACATGCGGCATCATATATCGGCACTGTTCAAGCGTGAAGGTATTGATATCCCGTATCCTCAGAGGGTCATACACATTGCGGAGAAGTTTGCGGAAACGGAATGTGAGGAGACTGCTCAAGAAGGCGACGTGCAAGAGAATGCCTGAAAATAATTCATGGCACAATGAACAGACAGATAATTTATGCCGTGCTTTCATGAAGCTGAATGACATTGAGGGTGTTTACGCATTTCTTGAGGATATAGCGTCAATCGGGGAGATTAAGGCAATGGCACAGCGTCTTGAAGTTGCGGGGCTTCTGAACGATGGGAAAACTTATCCTGAGATTATGCGTGATACAGGTGCTGGCACGGCAACAATAAGCAGGGTAAGGAAGTGCCTTGACTACGGAGCGGGAGGCTATAAACTGGTTCTTGCGTGAAAGGAAAATCACAACGGCATGATAAAATATTCAGCAATTCAAATCCAAAGTAGGAGGCATATATACCATGAAGAAAATCATCACCCTTTCTCTGGTTCTGGCCATGCTCTTAACGTGTGCGTCATTCGCTGACGAAAAAGCAGGAATGCCCGGCGGTTCACGTCTTGTCTGCACGACAGGCGGAGCGCAGGGAACATATTACGGTTTCGGCGGAGTGCTTGCGGGAAAAGTCGGCGAGAAGACATCAACCACAATCACTGCCATAACATCAGGCGGCTCAAAGGCGAACATTGAGGCAATGGACGATGGGGACGCTCAATTAGGCTTTGTACAGTCGGACGTAGGGGCATACGCTTACAGGGGAACGAGGCTGTTCGATGACAAGATTACGGGCTTCTCGACAGTCGCAAACCTCTACATGGAGCAGGTACAGATAGTAACGCTTGACCCTGCAATAAAGACAGTTGCCGACCTTAAAGGCAAGAATGTCTCAGTAGGCGCGGCGGGTTCAGGTGTCTACTTCAATGCTGTTGACGTTCTCGAAGCATACGGCCTCGACATCGACAAGGACATTAAGCCCACGTACCAGTCATTCGGCGACAGTGTGGAAGCACTTCAGGACGGGAAAATTGACGCGGCATTCATCGTTGCGGGTGCGCCTACAACAGCGGTAACTTCACTTGCGGCAACAAAAAAGGTCTACCTTGTAGGCTTTGACGATGAGCATGTAATGAAGCTGATTGCGCAGTCCCCTTACTACAGCATGAACGTGATAAAGAAGGACGTTTACGGCACAGATGATGATGTCGTAACGGTTGCTGTTGGAGCGGTTGTAATTGCGCGCGATGACGTTTCCGAAGCTGACGTGTATAACTTCATGTACGGAGTTTTCGAGAATGTCGAGGAGATTACGGCGGCACATGCTAAGGGTGCGGAACTCGACCTTAACTTTGCGGCATCATATACAGCAGTTCCCTATCATGCCGGAGCAGTAAAGTATTTCAGCGAGAAGGGTATCAAGGTTGCGGGAAAATAATTCCGTGAAGGACTGGTAAACTTTAGGGGCGGCTGTGATTGATTTCATGGCCGCTTCTATTTTTAGGAAGGAGGAATAATTTTTATGAGCGATACAGATTTGACACGTCAGGATATTGAGCAGATTGAAGCTGATGTTGACGCTGTAATGAAGAAGTATGACCGCGAATCTAACGTAAGAATATGGGAGGGAACTCCGGCTGTAATAGTGAGGTGGCTTTCGGCTCTGTTTTCGCTGTACTGCATATATGTTACGCTGTTCAGTACGGCAATGCCCGAAATAAGGCTTAATGTTTTTCTCGGCCTCATACTGATTATAGGCTACCTTCATTACCCGATACGCAAGGCATCAGGCGGCATAAAGCCGGGACTGAATGACAGCCTGTCGATACCATTGACGTTTGACACGACACCGAGAGTGAACTCGATACCGTTCTACGACATAATAATAATGCTTGCCGGAGCGATACCGTTCTTCTACTTCGCAATGAACGCCGAGAGCATAATCAAACTTGCACTCCGCGTAACAAGCCCCAGAAATCCAAATTATCATCTCATGATTACACTTGCTGTACTGGCCATACTGTCTGCTATGGAACTGTGCCGCCGCTGTGTCGGAATTCCAATACTCTGTGTTGTCGGAGCATTGATGGTGTATGCGTTCTCTACTGTGAGATTTGGGAAGGTGATATACGATTTATTCTATTCTACAGGAGACGGCCTCAGAAGCACGCCGATTGAAGTCTGCGCAAAATATATCGTTGTGTTCATCATATTCGGCGCATTTCTGGAACGCACAGGAATATCAACGTTCTTCATCAACCTCGCAAACGCAATCGCGGGAGCATCGGCTGGAGGCCCTGCAAAAGTTGCGGTAATATCATCAGCATTATGCGGAATGGTATCGGGTTCGTCAGTTGGAAACACCGTAACAACAGGAAGCGTAACTATCCCGATGATGAAGAGGACGGGTTACAGGCCGGAATTTGCTGGAGCCGTTGAGGCTGCTGCTTCAACTGGAGGGCAGATAATGCCGCCGATAATGGGGGCTGCTGCGTTCCTGATGGCTGAATACATGGGCATTCCGTATTCACAGGTTGCATTGAAAGCGATACTGCCTGCGGTGCTTTACTTCACGGGAATATATATTGCTGTCCACCTTGAGGCAAAGAAACTCGGTCTCAAAGGCATACCGAAAGAGGAACTTCCCAGAATAATATCGCTTCTGCCAAAGATATACCTGCTTCTGCCTCTGATAATTCTTGTCGTAATGGTGTCGATGAACATTTACACAATGCAATTTTCTGCGGCGATAGCGATTGGGTTTGCAATTCTTGTTGGACTTCTCAACAAGGACGAACGTATTACCCCTAAGAAGATTATTGACGCTCTTGAAGCCGGAGGACGCGGAACGATAACAGTAGCTGTAGCGTGTGCAATGGCAGGACTTGTTGCGGGCTGCATAACGTCAACGGGACTTGCCAGCGAATTAATCACGATGGTAGTGAACGTTTCGGGCGGCCATGCGTTTATTGCGCTGGTTCTGACGATGGTATGCTGTGTCATTCTGGGAATGGGAGTTCCTACGACCGCGAATTATTGCATAATGGCGGCGACATGCGCACCAATTCTGATGGCACCTGCGATAGGTATCGAGAAGATATGCGCACACTTTTTTGTGTTCTACTTCGGGATTGTGGCGGACATTACTCCTCCTGTAGCATTGGCGGCGTATGCTGGGTCTGCAATCGCTAAGGCTCCCCCTATGAAGACGGCTTTCAACGCTACAAAGCTGGCAATAGGAGCATTCATTGTGCCGTATATATTTGCGTTCACTCCTGCGATGCTGTTTGAGAACGTTCAGCCGATTATAGCGATTACGGGGGCTGGAGCTGTATTGACGCAGATACTTGTTGGACTTGAGATTGTGTTGATTTGCGGGACGGCATTGCTTGGGATATTCGGGGTTGCGGCGAGCCTCAACGGGTATCTATTCACGCCGATGAATGTGATACTGAGAGTGATAATCTGTGCCGGAGGACTGAGCATGTTGGTGCCTGGAATTGTGAGCGACCTTGTGGGGTTAATGCTTGTGGGTTTTGTGTTTACGGTGCAGTACATGAAGGGTAAAGCAAGTACTGTGGTGTGAAGTTTTGTTGTCCCCTGTCTGAGAATGGCAGGGGATTTATAGTCTTCTTTATTTACACAAAATTTACCCCCAGCATTACACCAGGGGCAATATTTATCTCACATCATCTACTCGAACATCTGGCTGATAGGTTCCTCCCCATGCACCCTCCTTATCGCCTCAGCAAACGCAGGCGCAATCGACAGCTGCATTATCTTCCCGGTCATCTTCTCCGGCGGAATCGGTATCGTGTCTGAGAATATCAGCCTCTCAATCGCCGACTTCCCGATGTTCTCCATCGCATTCCCAGAAAGTACCGCATGTGTCGCACACGCAAATACCTTCTCGCAGCCCCTGTCCATCAGTCCGTCCGCAGCATGGCATATCGTACCGGCCGTGTCTATTATGTCGTCAACAAGTATCGCCGTCCTGCCCTTGATGTTCCCAACAATGTCCATCACTTCCGAAACATTCGCAACATCATGGGAGCGTCTCTTGTCTACAATCGCAATATCAACATTCAGCTTCACAGCAAATTTACGCGCCCTCGCTACTCCTCCTACATCAGGAGAAACTACAACAACTTTACCAGCTTTCAGATCGTCTGCAAGAAAATTCTTGAAGTATTCCGCAAACAAATTCATCGCCGTCAAGTGGTCAACAGGTATGTCGAAGAAACCCTGTATCTGCCCAGCATGAAGATCCGCTGTTATTACCCTGTCAACTCCTCCATGCGCAAGAAGATTTGCCACCAGCTTGGCCGTTATTGGCTCTCTGGGCTTGGCTTTCCTGTCCTGACGGCAATACCCAAAGTACGGAATTACAGCGTTCACGTAATGTGCCGATGCGCGCTTCACTGCGTCCGCCATTATCAGAAGGTTCATGATACGTTCATTCGTCGGTGAACATGTCGGCTGTATGATGAAGACATCTGCTCCCCTCACACTCTCGTTGAACTTTATCCCAGTCTCGCCGTCCGAAAACTTAAAGCTCTGAACGTCCGCTAATGGCACTTTGAGTTCATTGCTTATTATTCTGGCAAACTCTGGGTGCGCGTTTCCTGCTATTATCTTGAGGCTGTTTCCTCTGGACATTATTCTTTCTCCCCCTCTGTGGTTGTCTTGTGGTGATGGTTACTGTACAATGACCAGCCTTCTATATTCTTCTGCCTCGCCCGGCCAACTCCTAATGAGTTCTCCGGAACTTTCTGCGTTATTACTGACCCCGCAGCCGTCGTAGCATTATCGCCAACTTCAGCAGGAGCCACAAACATCGTGTTTGAACCTATGAAGCAGTTGTTGCCGATTACAGTACTGTTCTTGTTCACTCCGTCATAGTTGCACGTTATTGACCCCGCCCCTATGTTCACATCATGGCCAAGCGTCGCATCACCCATGTATGAGAGGTGCGGAACCTTTGAGCCTTCACCGATATGCGAGTTCTTTATCTCCACGAACTTCCCCGCAAATGCACCAGCTTCAAGCACTGTATTATCACGAATATAGCAGAATGGCCCTGCCTTAGCATTGTCCTTCAGGGTACTGTTCTCGATTACAGCATAGGCTATGACATGGACATTTTCGCCGATTACAGCGTTCGCCAGAATTGAGCCTGAACCTATTACGCTTCCTGCACCGATTTTGCTCTTTCCCCATATCTGGACGTTCGGCATTATCGTAACTCCCGGCGAGATTATCACGTCAGAACCTACATACACGGTCTCAGGATCAAGAATGCGTACACCGTTCCTCATGTACATTTCGAGATACTCATCACGCAAAACACGGGAGACATGCGCAAGTTCTGCCTGAGTGTTGATACCCTGCATTTCGTTTTCCGGCAGAATTAATGCTCCTGTCGTCATTCCCTGTTCGTTCATAAGGGCTAAAGTATCGGTGATATAGTATTCTTTCTGTGCGTTATTGTTAGTGATTTTGTCTATTACTTTGAGGAGAGACTTGACGCGGAAAGCATAACACCCGGCGTTCACTTCACGTATTTTGCGCTGTTCGGGTGAAGCGTCCTTGTATTCCACTATGCTCACGGAATTTCTTGCGCGTATTATCCTGCCATATGCTCCTGGATTGTCTGCCTCGAATGTAATTATCGTGCAGTCATTTTCAGCAGTGCTTGAGGATAATTCCTTCAGGCTTTCAGGCTTCATCAGAGGAACATCGCCGTTAAGGACAAGAAGGTTGTCATAATCCTTCCACCATTCACGGGCTGATTTAACCGCGTGGCCTGTGCCTTTCTGTTCGTGCTGCCATAATACTTTGATTTTCGGGAATTTTCCTGTTACGTATGCTTCAACCTCATCGCCCCCAAAACCTGCAAGAACTGCTACATTTTCGGGAACAATACCGGCTGACAGGGTGTTGTGTATAACATAATCAATAATGGGACAATCTAAAACGTTGTGCAAAACTTTCGGTACTGCGCTCCTCATTCTCGTACCCTTTCCGGCGGCCATGATGAGGACGCAAACATTATCCATAATTCACATCACCTCATTACAGAGTCGTGTGGCTGAGATGGATGGATTCGAACCATCATTACAGGATCCAAAGTCCCGCGTCCTGCCTTTGGACGACATCCCAACACATGGAACACGATAATTATTGCCCAACTCTCGCAACTCGTCAAGTTATGCGATGAAATCTCTTCCAGTCTTAGGCAGAGTATCAACCCTTATGTCAGGCATTTCGGGAACGTCAGGGGTATTTTCTGCTTTATCCGGCTTGCTGATTGCTTCCTGCTTCGAGAGACTGGTTTTATCCTCGTCCATGAGGCGGTCAAATTCCCCTGCGTCAATAACTTCCTTCTCAAGAAGCACACCGGCTATCTTGTCCATCAGTGCGCGCCTTGATGTCAGTATCTCCTTTGCGTTCTCGTAACACTCGTCTATTATGGCCTTCACTTCCTGATCTATCTTGTACGCAATTTCCTCGCTGTAGTTCCTGTCCTCTGAAATGTCGCGTCCCAAGAATATTTCTTCCCTCTTGTTGCCGAGCTTCACAAGTCCTATTGTCTCGCTCATGCCCAACTGCGTAACCATCTGGCGGGCTGTCTGTGTCGCACGTTCAAGGTCATTCGCAGCACCGCTAGTTACATCGTTGAACACTATTTCTTCGCTCACCCTTCCGCTGAGGAGTATCGCTATCCTGTTCATAAGTTCGGACTTCGACATTAGGAACCTGTCCTCCTCCGGCAGCTGCAGCGTGTAACCCAATGCCGCATGTCCTCTGGGAATGATTGAGATTTTGTGTACCGGATCTGCTCCTGGAAGAATTTTTGCGACTATCGCATGTCCTGTCTCATGATAGGCGATAATCCTGCGTTCGTGGTCGTTGAGTATTCTGCTCTTACGTTCAGGGCCTGCCATTACGCGCTCTATGCCTTCTTCGAGGTCTTCCATTTCGATTTTCTCCTTGCCATGACGAGCCGCAAGCAAAGCACCCTCATTCACCAAATTCTCAAGGTCTGCACCGACAAGTCCTGGTGTCCTCCGCGCCAAAACTCCGACATCTACATTGTCAGCAAAAACCTTATCCTTCATGTGAACCTTGAGTATCTCCTCGCGTCCCTTAACGTCAGGGCGGTCAACAGTGATATGTCTGTCGAAACGTCCAGGCCTGAGCAATGCAGGGTCAAGAATGTCAGGTCTGTTTGTCGCCGCAATAAGTATCGTACTGCTTGTATCATCGAAACCGTCAAGCTCAACAAGAAGCTGGTTGAGTGTCTGTTCCCTTTCGTCATGGCCGCCGCCTAATCCTGCACCCCTGTGCCGTCCAACCGCGTCCATCTCATCTATGAAGATTATGCATGGCTGGTACTTCTTTGCCTGCGCAAACATATCACGAACCCTCGCAGCCCCAACTCCAACAAACATCTCCACAAAGTCAGAGCCCGACGAACTGAAGAACGGAACATTTGCCTCGCCGGCAGCAGCACGAGCCAATAACGTTTTGCCTGTACCTGGAGGGCCTACAAGCAATATGCCTTTTGGTACTCTTGCGCCGAGCTTCTTGAACTTTTCGGGGTCTTTCAGGAAATGTATGACTTCCTGCAGCTCCTCTTTCGATTCATCACAGCCGGCAACGTCAGCAAAGGTAACTTTCGGCTTGTTGTCGAGGAATAATTTTGCCTTGCTGCGTCCGAATGACATAATCCTTCCGCCTCCTCCCTGCATGTTGTTGAGGAAGTATATCCATACCCCTATAAGCAGCAGAGTGGGGAATAACGATGTCATAAGGGACATGAGCCATGTGTTCTTTTGCGGAGCTTCGACTGTAACCATTATGCCTTTTGCCGCAGCTTTGTCCGCAATCCCTGAGACATCGAGACCGTATGTCAGAAAACGCTGTCCGCTGAGGAGTTCGCCTTGAAGCGTTGCGGAACTGGATTCTCCTGGTACTGTGTTGTTTCGTATCTGGAGTATGCGAATGTTTCCTGCGTCCAATTCCTTGAGGAACTGGCTGTAGCTTATCTCGTCATATTGCTTTTGGACTTCCTCCGGTGTCAGGAAGGTGTTGACCATTGTAACTACAACAAGGACTAGCACCAGATAAAGTCCTAAGTTCTTCACTACCTTGCCCAAAATAAAACCTGCCTTCATTCGGTGATATATAATGAATGACAACGATTATAACAGAGGGGGATAAAAATTTTATGGCTTATGATGCTTTAGAGTTATCACTTAATGACTGGCAGATATTGTTCGAGAATTGGGGCGAACAGAAATTCCGTGCTTCTCAGGTATGCCAGTGGATATACGCGAAAAAAGCCTTCAGCTGGCACGAAATGACCAATCTCAGCAATGTTCTTCGAGATAAGCTCAACGATAATATTATGATGTCGCTTCCAATAATGATGAGGCAGATGGTTTCAAAGGACGGAACGAAGAAGTATTTATGGTCTCTCAATGACGGAGCAAAAATCGAGAGTGTTTTACTCAATCACGGGGGACACAAGACCGCATGTATTTCCTCACAGGCAGGTTGTCCGCTTGGGTGTGTATTTTGCGAGACTGGGGCAAACGGCTTCAAACGTAATCTTACGCGCGGTGAAATTCTGGGGCAGTTCCTAATGATGGAGAAGATGAACGGTCAGGACATCAATAATATTGTTTTCATGGGAATGGGAGAGCCTTTGTTGAACGAGGACAATGTTTTTTCGGCTATACGCTCCTTGAACGACAAGAACATGCGCAATCTTGGTGCAAGACACATAACTATATCAACATCTGGAATTGCGCCTGGCATTGAAGACCTTGCAGATTTCGAGATACCTATAAGGTTATCGCTATCACTTCATGCGCCTAATGATGAATTGCGCTCAAAGATTATGCCGGTGAACAGGCAGTATCCGCTGCAAAAGCTGGTAAATGCACTGAGACGTTACCATGACAGGACGGGGGAACGTATCACTGTAGAATATGCGTTGATTGACCGCATAAACGATTTGCCGGAATATGCGTATGAGACTGCGGCTTTGCTTGACGGTTTAGAGCCGTACATCAACATAATACCCTTCAACCCTATACCTTCGAGGCCGGATTTCAGACGTTCCGAGACTTCACGGATAAGGGCGTTCTGCGAGGTGTTGTCGGCCATGAAGATTGAGCATGAAATCAGGAAGGAGAGGGGCAGCGATATTATGGCGGCTTGCGGGCAGCTTGCGGGTAGTCAGCGGTAATGAAGCTCACGTTCCCTGAATTATCCGTGAACTATAGAAGCTCCTCTCAGCGTATAAGGGTTCTGAGTGAGATGTGGTTCAAAAACGAGGTTTATTGCCCTGCCTGTGGAAATGATAACCTGCTAAAGTTTCCGAATAACTCTAAGCTGGCTGATTTTTACTGCGGAGGGTGCGGTGAAGTCTTTGAGCTTAAGAGTAAGGGAAGACCAATCGGCAAAACCATATTAGACGGTTCATATTATGCAGCACTTGAGAGAATAAACAGCAGCACTAACCCTAATCTTTTTGTTATGCACTATAACAAAAATTTTGTAGAAGATTTAACGATTGTGCCCAAGCATTTCTTTACGCCTGACATTTTGGTAATTCGCAAGGCACTGTCTCCTAGCGCAAGACGTGCAGGATATATCGGGTCAGTGATAAATTATGGCGGTATACCTTCTGCAGGGAAGATAGCAATCATCAAGGCACAAAGAGAAATTGTCAAGGGTTCTGTAATGAAAGCTTATGCTTAGGCTGTAAAACTTAGAGTCAGTAATATGAATTTGCGAGGCTTGCTTATGGACGTTATGAAATGTATTGACAATATACCTCACGAATTTTTTTTCGCTTGATGAAGTGTATCGATTAGAAGATGAACTTGGAGTAAAGCACCCTTCTAATTATAATGTTAAGTCCAAGATACGGCAACAGCTTCAATTCTTAAGGGATAAAGGCTTCATAGAATTTCTCGGAAGAGGAAGATACAAGAAAATTTTATGATGAATTCCAAACACTGCTAAAGACGAGACTGCAATGTGAAGACAAAAAATGTATCTATGTCAATCCTATAATTATTGATTTTGTGAAACGATAGTTTATAATGATTTAAAAAAGGAGATGGGATAGAGTGAACTTCAAATACAGAGCAAGAACTTCAAACGGCGATATCATTGAAGACCATGTAGATGCCGCAGACCAGAAAGAAGCTCTCGATACCCTTAGAAGCAGAGGAATGATCGTAATCAGCCTCAACGCTCAGGGCGGACACTCAACATCTGCCTCATCTCCAGCAAAGTCCAAAAGTTCATCAAACGCAGGCGGAATGTCCCTCAAATCCCTTCTCAACGCGGATCTAGGCCACATCTTAAGCGGAGGAAAAGTACCGCTAAAAAACTTAATGATATTTTTCCGGCAGCTCTCAACAATGGAGAATGCAGGTTTAAGCCTCTCTACATCAATAGACGTTATAGCAGGCGGAGAGAAAAATGCCTCATTGCGTTACGCCCTGAACCAGATAAAGAACAGGCTAGACAGAGGAATGCCGCTAAGTCAGGCAATGAGCCAGGAAAAAGCATTCAACACCCTTATAGTCTCACTCGTTGAGGCAGGTGAAGAAGGCGGATTGCTTGGACAGTCGCTAGAACAGTCGGCAGTCCTGCTGGAAAAACAGGAACAGCTCAGAAGCAAGGTAAGAAGCGCATTGTTCTACCCCGCATTCGTCATGTTCTTTGCGGTGGCGATAGTCGTATTCTTCTTTATGTTCCTAGTTCCGAAATTTGAGGAGACATTTATGGCTCTGAACATAGACCTGCCCAACATTACGCTTATGATGTTTGCGGCTGGCAACTGGTTTTCAACACATTGGTACATAATAGCGTTGATTTTAGTGGGAATAATCGCCGGACTTCATGCCTTGTCCGTGAACAAGAAGACAAAAAAGTACATGGACAGGATAAAGCTGAAAGTTCCAGTGATGAAGGATCTCGTCATGAAAGCGGCAATGGCACGTTCAAGCCGGACATTATCTGCATTGACGGCGGCAGGAGTACCGATAGTCAGGGGAATAGAGATGGCGGAGGGAACTGCGGGCAATGCGGCGGTACAGGAAGGTTACGCACAGTTGAGGCAGGGAGTAATCAGGGGAATATCGCTGGGAGACTCTGCGCGTCTGGCTGGAATATTTCCTGTTTTGGTGTCGCAGATGATGAGGATAGGCGAGGAGACAGGGCATCTCGATAACATGCTGGAACGTGTTGCGACATGGTATGACCAGGAACTTGACGAACAGGTGAAGGCTACAGTTTCGTTGCTTGAGCCTGTAATGATAGTGTTCGTGGGAGGAATAATCGCAGTGATAGCAGTGTCGATATTTGCGCCTGTAACATCAGCAATAGTACAGCTATCGTAGAAGGAGTGATGTCTGCAGGGAAATTTTGCGCTCGATGGTAGAAGTACTAATAAACACTAAAGTTTTCACACACACTAGGAGGAGTAAATATGAAACGTAGTATGAAGCGCAGGGGCTTTACCCTTGTGGAATTGTTGATTGTCATCGTGGTAATCGGTATTCTGTCGGCAATGATGATGTTGTCGAGTACGGAAGCAGTAACGTCGGCAAGAGCGAATAATATCGTAAGCAATCTTCGTAACTTCAAGACAGCCGCACTAGCAATGTATGTTGACCAGCTCGATTATGCTGGAAAACTGAAAGAGGGCGTGTATAAAGGCGATAATTCAGTGTCAATGGACTTCGTTGTGAAGTACATGAACAATGCTAATACATCGACTTCGGGAACGACTACAGACAGTACGCTTACCAGCTACGGCATAGACAAGCATACTAACGGAGACTGGTTTGTATACTTTGACTTCGGGGCTAATGGCGATGCAAGGATTAAGTCGAAACTTGCAGGACGTGCCAAGTCTGTAGGACTTTACGGTGCTGCTTCAGCCTCAGCATTATCAACTGATAAAAGCACAACATACAGTAATCAGCAATTCTGTGGAATGTGGGTAGTAAAACCATAATTCCTACCACACAGTTTTGCGTCATCTCGAATGATACAGTCAGATCACCAATCCCCTTCCTGTCGAACTCTGAAACTCTTTCCGGCAGGGAGGGGAATTGTTTT
>CALAUZ010000236.1 GCA_937892105.1 uncultured Fretibacterium sp.
CTCGTTTGTTCTAGCTTATGCCCCTATTGACTATATTCTATTGTCCGCTTTCTCTATCTTTCATCGTAATTTATTATTTTATTCTACTCTTTATTTAGGTGCGTTGACTATACTTCCCCTCAACAACGAAGAACGGAACAGAATGAATACCCCGCGAATATGCTTCCTGTTCGTCATGCATTACCTCGTCAGTGTAATCCTCACCCTCAAGCACTGCCCTGATGTCTGCCTCATAAAGCCCCGCAGTTATTCCAGCCTCAATCAGTACATCATGATTGGCCAGCTCAATGTTGCGCGTGAAGTATGCGTCATAAAGAAGATTGCTGAGTTTTTCCGCCGTATCATTGCCGTATTTGTGTTGTGCTAACTTTGTGAGACGGTGAGCGTCAAGGGTGTTGGTGTATCGTGTTGTAGCGTATTTGAAGTCAATACCTAAGGTTGTGTACAAAGTATGAACAGGTCAGGCCGTCCGCGAAAAGAAGACAGCAATAACAACAGCCGCAACGAAATCATCAATGCAGCAGCACGACTCATAGCCCGTGAAGGAACTCAAACCCTGACGGTAAGGGCAGTGTGCAATGAAGCAGGCTTATCCATCGGAACGTTCTATTACTTCTTTAAGGACAAAAACGAATTGATGATGAGCTTCATTACGGACTTGTCGTTTGAAGGGGCTGAATTGTCATGTCCTATGTCTGATATTGGCGGCAAAATTTCGGAACTTTACATGATGTTAATACGGCAGTATATGAGTTTTGGACGCGAATTTGTAAGGAGCTTCTATAACCCTCGCAACAAAATATTATCCGCATACATGGGGGAATGCAGTGGCAGATTTTCTCCGGGTACTGTCATGGCCAGAAATGAGACGGAAATTGATAACGCTATTGATGAGGGAATAATCTCCCTGCATGATGGCGTTACTGCTCACGAAGTTGCTTCAGACATATGTACCATCGTAAAAGGCTGCGTGTTTGAATGGTGTCTCAGCGATGAAGCCGTTGACCTTGAAGCTCTCACAGAACGCATAATAAGAAACTACATGTGCAGGTATAATAATGACAACCGCAAACTTTCACGATAATAAGGGGGTAAAACAACTCTATGGGAATGACAATGACACAGAAGATACTTGCCAAACATGCCGGTCTTCCTGAAGTCCACGCAGGCCAGCTCATTCAGGCAAAATTAGACTTGGTTCTCGGCAACGATATCACTTCACCCGTAGCGATAAACGAGTTTGAGGCGGCAGGTTTCAACAAAATTTTCGATCCTTCACGCATTGTCCTCGTAATGGATCATTTCGTCCCCAACAAGGACATAAAATCCGCAACACAGTGCAAGCAATGCCGTATGTTCGCGCGGAAATTCGGCATTGAACACTACTACGATGTCGGTTCAATGGGAATTGAACACGCTCTCCTTCCAGAACAGGGACTTGTTGCACCAGGCGAAGCCATAATCGGTGCGGATTCCCACACTTGCACATACGGGGCAGTCGGTGCGTTCTCAACAGGCGTAGGTTCTACGGATATGGGTGCTGCAATGTCGGCAGGGTATACGTGGTTCAAAGTTCCGGCGGCAATAAAGGTCAACGTTACGGGGAAAAAGAAACCTTATGTCTCAGGCAAGGACGTAATATTGACACTTATCGGCAAAATAGGTGTTGACGGCGCACTGTACAAATCTCTGGAATTTTCGGGCGGTGGCTTGAGCGAGTTGACAATGGCAGACCGTCTCACAATCTCCAACATGGCCATCGAGGCTGGCGGAAAGAACGGAATATTCCCCGTTGATGACATTACGCGAGAGTTCCTGAAAGACAGGGTTAAACGCGAATGGACAGCATATTACCCTGATGATGACGCGGAATATGAGAGTACGGTTACGCTTAACCTTGACGAAATTGATTGCACTGTGGCATATCCTCATCTTCCGGAGAACGCTCACCCTGCGCGTGAAGGCCATGACATTAAGATTGACCAGATAGTAATCGGCTCATGCACAAACGGCAAGATTGAAGACATGGAAGCTGCCGCGAATATTCTCAAGGGAAAGCACCTTGCTGACGGCGTGAGAGGGATAATTATTCCTGCAACAATGTCGATTTACCGCGAATGTATGAAAAGGGGTTACACTGACATATTCCTCGATGCTGGCTGCATAGTGTCAACACCTACATGCGGGCCATGTCTGGGCGGATACATGGGGATACTTGCTGAAGGTGAACGCTGTGTTTCAACCA
Source organism: uncultured Fretibacterium sp. (assembly GCA_937892105.1). Next base: position 2,246 of record CALAUZ010000236.1, read on the forward strand.
CTAACCGCAACTTTGTCGGAAGAATGGGGCACACTAAGAGCGAGGTCTATCTTGCGTCCCCTGCTGTAGCTGCCGCGTCAGGAATAGCAGGACACATTGCACACCCCAGCGAGCTGGGCCTTTAAGTTTGCCAGAGGAGGTAATTGTAGATGTCAACAGCACACAAATACGGCGACCACGTGGACACTGACGTAATAATCCCGGCACGTTATCTCGCAAGTCAGGACGAGAAGGAATTGGCCTCTCACTGCATGGAGGATATAGACGCGAACTTTCACGCGAAAGTCAAAGAGGGCGACATAATAGTTGCAGGGTTGAATTTCGGGTGCGGATCATCGAGGGAACATGCTCCTGTTGCGATAAAAGCATCTGGAATTTCGTGCGTAATCGCCAAGAGTTTTGCCCGTATATTCTACCGCAACGCAATCAACATCGGCCTCGCAATTCTCGAATGCTCCGAAGCCGCTGAAGATATTTCCGATGGCGATGATGTCAGCGTAGATTTTGACACCGGAGTAATCACCAACGCGACAAAGCACAAAACTTACAAGGCTGAACCGTTCCCTGAGTTCATAAAGCAGATGATTGCTGACGGAGGGTTAATGGCCTCGTTGAAAAAAGCACAGCATTAAGGCACAAAAAAACTCCCCCGAAGATTATTTCAGGGGAGCTTCGATTATATTTCCCAGTTAAAGCCCAAAAGCTCATAATAACGCGAAAGAACTTTATTTCGAGCAGGCCGGTGTAAACTTTTCGGAACGTCTCAGGCATCATGCGGCAAGTTGAGAAGTTCGCGGAAAAATTCACAGTAAGCCTTATTGCCAGTTTCTTGCGAGAGAAAACCAACGTACAAATCGTAAGATACAAGTCCGCTGTCAACGATAAACTTCAATCTTTCCATTGCATTGCCCTCAAATCTGCAAACCATACACAGACATAACAGCATAAGTTGCAAGCAAGTCATTGATAATTATAAAATAATCCCAATCTTCACACGAAGGAGCATAATATGATGAAAAAAATAGCAGTAATACCAGGAGACGGAATAGGCCCTGAAGTAATCGGAGCAACATTGAAGGTTCTGGAGAAAGCTGCGCCGGGAAAATTCGAGTTCCATGAAGTAGCAATGGGCGGAAACGCAATCGACAAATACGGTGAACCCCTCCCTGCCGAAAGCCTCAAAATATGTCAGGAAGCAGACGCAACATTACTCGGAGCAGTCGGCGGCCCAAAATGGGACAATCAACCCCCAGAATTACGCCCCGAACGCGGATTACTAGGAGTGCGCAAAGGTCTGAAGGTTTTTGCGAACATCAGGCCCGCAAAGATATTTGCCCCGTTAGCCTCTGCCTGTCCTCTCAGAAAGGACATTGCCGAAAAGGGTATCGACTTCATCATTGTCCGTGAGCTTACAGGAGGAATATATTTCGGGAAGCACGAAGCATTCACAACGCCTGAAGGAGAGAGGGCAGCGCGTGATGTAATGGAGTACACGGAGCATGAGATACGGAGGATAGCACATGTTGCGTTCAAAATGGCGATGGGCCGGCGGAAAATCGTAACATCAATCGACAAGGCCAACATACTCACGACATCGAGATTTTGGCGGGAGATAGTGGAGGACGTTGCGAAGGGATATCCTGAAGTGAAGCTGAACCATCTATACGTTGACAACGCGACAATGCAGTTAATCCGTGTGCCGTCAGAATTTGACGTGATAGTAACGGAAAACACGTTCGGAGATATATTGTCGGACGAGGCGAGCCAGATTGTTGGATCAATCGGAATGATACCGAGCGCGTCTCTTGGAGAGGATAATCGCGGGCTGTATGAGCCGATACACGGTTCTGCGCCAGACATTGCGGGACAGGATAAGGCAAATCCGATTGGTACGATACTTGCGGGAGCTATGATGTTGAGGTACTCGTTCGGATTGGCGGAAGAGGCTGACAGGATAGAGGGTGCTGTTGACGATGTGTTGAAAGCTGGACTAAGAACGCCTGATATTTTCACGGAAGGCACGAAGTTGATTACGGGATCTCAGATGAGGGACGAGATAATTTCGAGGCTGTAAGGTAAAACAATCCCCCTCCCAATAATGCAGAGAGGGGGCAATATTGTTCACACTGCTATTTGGGAATACAAATCTGTATCTGCCTTTACCAGTGCCGCAATCTCACCCGTTCCGAGCTGTATGCTGTCTATAGGGGAGGCTTCTGGGATTTTGAGGCTCTGAGTTTCAGCATTGAGGAGCATGAGGTTTAACACGTCTTCGGCATTGTCGAGTGCCTCACGGAGAGTTTGGCCGTCAGTGAAGCAGTTGGCCATGTCTGGGAAATCAACATAATACACTTTGTCGTTCAAGTCGTAACTGATTATTGCCGGATATTCGTACTTTATTAGTATGTCTCTCCTTTGCGATGATTATACTGTATTGCCCAACAAAGAATCCCCTCCACGCAAATATTTAAGCGAAGAGAGGAGACATTGAACAAGTCATTGATTGATGCGTAGATATTTTTGGGCTTAACGGACTTCCATCAATACATAATTAGTATCGTTTGCCGCTGGAGCCGTATAGTTATCGGTCGGTGCTTCTGTTATAGTGCCACATGTACCATCTGTAGTTGCGGTTAATTTATCACCATTCCAAAGCCCTACTGACTTCGCACGCCCTGCAAGTTTCTCTCCCACTCTCCTGTCTGCCACCTTACAGTAAACATACCACTTAGCATCTGAATATGACTTGCCGCTTTCTTTTGTGGTAGCAATGCCATAATCATTATAACTTCCCGACGTGCCACTTGTACTTGAATTAGTGGCATTCATGTACTTCAAGACAGTGCTTTCATTAGTGTTCGTATCATCTTTAAACTTCGGGCCTGTTGCATTTGTTGTATCCTCCCAGTTGTCCAACTTGTCAACAAACAAAGCTAATGCCGCAGTCTTCATGTTCCTCAAGTCGCTCACGATGTTGCTTGCCTTTGCCGATGTTACCGCCTCTGTGCTGGATAGCATCATCATAGCTGACAGAATGCCGATGACGACTATTACGATGAGAAGTTCCACGAGCGTGAAACCTTTGCGCTTACTTACCATAGTTAATTCTTCCTTTCGTATGTGTGTTATTTTGTCCCATGACTTTCGGGACACCCTGAGAATGCCCAAAAATGCGAAACCCCCTCCTTCATCGCCTGGAGGGGCTTCAACTTCTGCATTCTCTGTTCGCTGACAAAGAATTATCTATGTCTATCACCCCTTCGCTAAAATAGCTCCCGCCCCCTATGTCCCATCTTTCATGAAATACGTAGGGGGGGGGGGCAAAATTACGTAGTAACTACTCAACGCTAAAGACTTCGCACACACTAGGAATAAAATGGAATATCTTTAGAGCTTGTAACTATGATACAAAATATTTACCGAATGTCAACCTACGTTTATAACTCATTCTCTTTACATGTTATTATTCGGACATTCTAAGGAGGGCTTTAATATTCGCGTTTGAATTTTAAATGTATAAGCCTCTGAATAACGGAAGCAAGTTTGATCGTAATTCTTACAAAGAATGAAAAGGGAGGAAAAAGAATGGCATAAGTAGAAAATAAGCTGTTTCGAGAAAAGACAGCACAGGCAATGCTTGCAGAAATGGTAAAGCAGAGCAGTTACATGAGCAATTTACATGGCAATCTTACGGCATTGAAAACCGAAACTAAGACAAGCCTTATTGCGGCAATCAATGAACTTGTGGATAATCAAGGTGCTTTATCGGGATTAAGTACAGGCGCAAAGAATACGATAGTTGCGGCAATCAATGAGATTAACGCTTATACGGAGCTTCAGAGGTCAAGCGGAGCTGGTCGTTGCAACAGTTATATGATTGGCAATGGGCGCAATCTTGGAGCGATTCCGACAGCGGCACAGTATGCGGCAATGCAGGACGGAAGTTTTAAGGGAATGCAGGCCGGAGATTACTGGACAAGGCAAATAACTTACTCTTATACAGACCCCGATGACGGAGACGCGACTAAGACTGCAACAATCACGCCTGTAATGAGAATAGGTGGCGCGGATTATCTTTACAGGTCTGGCGATAGTGATTTAACAAAGCACGGGTTAATCATTGTTCCAGACGGTAACTTGTTTACTGCTCCAATGAATCCAACAAATACAACAGAGGGTGCGTATGTTGGGAGTAAAATGCGCACAAAGTATCTTGCGAGGGCAGAAGCGATATTCAATGCGTTCTTTGGCGAAGACCATGTAGTTTCGTATCGTGGTCTTTTACAGAATGCAGTAACGGACGGGAATCCTAGCGGTCATGCTTGGTATGATTGTAAAGTTGAATTAATGAGTGAACAGATGTTTTTTGGCGGATTTGTTTTTGAACCTGCTAGTGACGGCGTGAATGTACCCTATAAATATACTGTCCTTTGCAAGCAGTTAAGTCTTTTCCGTCTCCGTCCTGACCTGGTTAGCAACAGACAGTGGTACTGGCTAATGAATGTCGTTTCTGCGGCGTGGTTCGCTAATGTGAACAATAACGGTAATACGAACACTAACAACGCTTCGAATGCTGGCGGAGGTGTTCGGCCCGATTCACTACCTGTACATTTTGGACAAGTTTCCGCGTGCGGGTGAAGGGAAGGAGGGGGTATCCTTTCCGCTATAAAAGCGGATAAATGCCAATCGCCACGCTGTCAGTTACGACTGATACAGCTAAAGGGCGGTTTTTTTATTGTGAGTGATAATGTTTTTCTTGACGCTAACGTAATTTACGATGCAGGAACTAAAGCGATGAAAGGTTCAAAGTTTAAGTATGCTACACAGCTATTTGAGATGAACCATTTGTTTTATACTGCAATGCTTCAAAAATCTCTCCGTGAGGGAAAATATAAGCCTGAACAGGGAAGTAAATTTTTAATCACTGAACGAGGAAGCCCCGTTTCATAACAAGCAATACGACATTAGACAAAACACTAAATCATATAGTCTGCGATGAAATACTCACCCCAGCGTTAAGTAAATATTTGATTTATGATAACAGCGCGTCCCAAAAAGGAAAGGGAGTATCTTTTCACAGAAAACGTTTTGAAGTCCATTTGCATAAATTTTTTATGACGCATGGAACTAATGACGGTTATATTCTGCTTGGTGATTTTTCCGGATATTACGCAAATATTCCACATGATAAGTGCTATGAGGTTTTGGAGCATTTCCTGAAGCGGTCAGTTAATAATTCAGATGAGCTTAGATATACTCTTGACCTGCTGGCAAAAATTTTTTTGACGTTTCGTGTTGATGTCAGCCGCTTTTCAGACGATGAAATTCAGAAAATGTATGAAAGCAAGGTTGACCAGATGTTAAATCTGAATGTTGATCCGAAAACTTTAACGGGTGAAAAATTCTTGTGCAAGGGTGTTGACATAGGTAATCAGACTTCGCAAAACATAGGAATTATTTATCCTTACAAGCTAGACAATTACGCGAAAATTGTTGCGGGAATAAAAGGTTACGGGAGGTACACAGATGATTTTTATGCGATAGCGCATGACACCGAAACGCTAAAAAATTTGCTTGACGTATTAAGAATGATTGCTAAAGAATACGGCCTGATTATTAACACCCGCAAAACGCGAATTGTAAAGCTATCAGGCTTTTATCGACATTTGCAAAACGGCTACAGCCTCACTGAGACGGGTAGAATAATCTGCAAAATCAACCCGAAAAGTATCACACGTGAAAGGCGCAAGCTCAAAGCGTATAAAAGACTTTTGGACGCAAAGAAAATCACTTACAGCGAGATAGAAAACATATTCAAAAGCTGGCTTGGCGGCAATTATCACCGTATGTCGCACCGGCAAATTTTCAACATGTCAGAACTTTACATCAAATTATTTGGGAGGAAACCGAAATGGAAAAAAGCACATTCACGATTGTGTTGGCTGATGGGACACAGCTCGGCGAACTGGAATTAAACGGCAACAACTTTATCAGCAAAACGCCTGTAACAAAGGAAGTTTTTGCAGGCAAGCTCGGACACGTAACAATCACCGGCAATTCCGAAGAAGGCGCGGGGCTTGTTGGAGTTCATGAACACATGGAGCTTGTGCGCTGTGAGTATGACGCAGGTTTAGGCGACTATGCTTTTGCATTGCGCGAAATATCTGCGGCAGAATTTGAACTCGCAAGGATGAAAGCTAACATTGCGTATACAGCAATGATGAGCGGCGTTGATTTTGACGATTAAGGAGGATTTATGATGAGCGCGAAATTTGAAGAAGTCAAAAGTTATTTTGACATGGGAACGTGGAGCGAAAAGAAAGTACGCAATGCAGTCGTTAAAGGCTGGATTACCGCAACGGAATTTCAGACTATAACCGGCAAGATTTACCAGTAACTCACTTTTCACGGCACGATAACCCTTTCGTAACTCAGGGAGTTTTCTTTCAGAAGCTCCCTGTTTTTGATTTTATGGAGGGATTTAATATGTTGGAAAATTTATTGGCACAGATCAAAGCATGGACGATTGAACAAGTGCTTTGGGCTGAAAAGAATTTGCAAGGGAAAAGCGGTGCAGAGAAGAAAGCGGCGGTAATAAAGAAATTAGATGATTTGATTGTTCTGCCGTCTTATCTCGAATGGCTTGACGGTATGATTCTTTCATGGCTTGTTGATACAGTGTGCGAAAAACTCAATGCGCTTACAGACCATAATTTTGCTGAAACGCAACTCACGAAAAAACAGGAAGAAGATATTATCGAAGCTCTTGAAAGTCCAAAGGAGGAAAAATAATGGACGCACAGGAAAAATTCAACCGTTCGATAGATTTTTCTTTGAAATGGGAGGGCGGAAGAAACTTTAATATCGTGAATGGACAGCCGGTTATTAAAGGCAATGCTAGAGCCTATTTAGGCAGGGCTACTGCTTACGGTATTACATGGAATACGTTAAAATCCGCTCATAAGCTCGGAATTGTCTCTCACAACGATATTTGTAAGTTGACACATGAAGAAGCAAAGTTAATTTACAAAAAAAGTTTCTGGGATAAATACGGCTGGGAACAATTAGAATGGCCGGTTTGTATTTGCTGTCTGGATTGTTGCATTAATCACGGCGGTTTTGCTTTAATACTGCAAAAAGCAGTAATTGATTGCGGTCAGAACGTTGTTATTGATGGAAAATTCGGCCCGAAAACTTTTGCCGCTCTCAAGGCTTGCGATCCGCAAAAGTTAGCAACCGCTATATACAAGCAGAGAAAACTTTACTATGAAAAAATAGCGGCACGCAATTCCACGCAGAAAACATTTCTGAAAGGCTGGTTAAGACGGGCTAACGAAATGGCAAAAACGGCTGGTGTTGTTTAGTGGATAGCTACACTAATCTCACTTCGGTTTTGGTTGCTGGTATTTGTACCATATTAAGCTGGTTTTTCGGAAATTTTGACGGCGCAATACAAATTTTGCTTGCTTGCGTGATTGTTGATTATATTACTGGAATAGCGGCGGCGATCGTTCAGGAAAAATTTGAAACCCGAATTTGTTGCAAAGGAATTGGAAGAAAGGTTATCATGTTTGCTCTTGTCGGCGTTACTCAGATAACAGGACGTGAACTGTTCGGAAATGCCGCTTTGCTAAGAAACACGGTAATATATTTTTATGTCGCAAGCGAGGGATTGAGCATTATAAGAAATGCTGATAAAGCCGGTGTTCCCGTCCCTAAAATCTTAGAACCTGTCTTCACAAATTTAATGAACGGGATAATCACTGAAATGACAGTCCAT